>JBBQQJ010000088.1:0-11203 GCA_038216165.1 Gemmatimonadales bacterium
GGCGTTGCGGGGCGCACGCGGTGGATGCGCCGTTCGGCGTTGGAGAAGGTGCCGTCCTTCTCGAGTACCGCCGTGCCGGGCAGGTAGACGTGGGCGTATCTCGCGGTCTCGTTGAGGAACAGGTCCTGGACGATGAGGCAGTCGAGGGCCTCGAGCGCCGCGAGCACGTGGGTGGTGTCGGGATCTGACTGCGCGATGTCCTCGCCCTGCACGTAGAGGCCGCGGAATTGTCCCGCCACGGCGGCGGAGAACATGTTGGGGATCCGGAAGCCGGGTTCGGGGTCGAGCGGGACGTGCCACGCCGCCTCGAAGCTGCCGCGCACGGCGTCGTCAGCGACATGGCGATAGCCCGGCAACTCGTGCGGGAAGGAGCCCATGTCACAGGCGCCCTGCACGTTGTTCTGGCCGCGGAGCGGGTTGACCCCCACGCCGTCGCGCCCGAGGTGGCCACACGCCATCGCGAGATTGGCGATGCCGATCACCATGGTACTGCCCTGCGAGTGCTCAGTGACCCCAAGGCCATAGTAGATGGCCGAGTTCCCGGCGGTGGCGTAGAGGCGGGCGGCCGCACGCACCGCGGCGGCCGGGACGCCGGTGATCGCCTCGGTCGCTTCGGGCGAGTGGGCGGTGTCGGCGATGAACGCCCGCCACTGCGCGAACGAGGCGGCCTCGCAGCGCTCGGCAACGAACGTTGCGTCGACGAGTCCCTCGGTCACCACCACGTGCGCCAGGGCGTTGACGAGGGCGACGTTGGTGCCCGGCCGGAGCGCCAGGTGATGGGTGGCCGCCACGTGCGGACCGCGCACCAGGTCAATGCGCCGGGGGTCGACGACGATGAGCCTGGCGCCCTCGCGGAGCCGCCGCTTCATGCGCGAGGCGAAGACCGGGTGGGCGTCGGTCGGGTTCGCGCCGATGACCATGATCACGTCGGCGGCCTCGATGGAGCGGAAGTCCTGCGTGCCGGCCGAGGTGCCGAAGGTGGACTTGAGGCCGTAGCCGGTCGGCGAATGACAGACGCGGGCACAGGTGTCGATGTTGTTGTTGGCAAACGCGGCGCGGACCATCTTCTGCACCACGAATACCTCCTCGTTGGTGCAGCGGGAGGACGAGATTCCGCCGATCGCCCCGCGGCCATGCCTGACCTGAATCGCGCGGAGGCGCGTGGCAGCGAAGGCGATCGCCTCGTCCCACGACACCTCTCGCCAGGGGTCGCTGGTGCGCTCCCGTACCATCGGCGCCAGGATACGGTCGCGGTGCGTGGCGTAGCCCCAGGCGAATCGTCCCTTCACGCAGGAGTGGCCGGCATTGGCCCCGCCATCGAGGTCGGGGACCATCCGCACCACCTCCGTGCCCTGCATCTCGGCACGGAACGAGCAGCCCACGCCGCAATAGGCGCAGGTGGTCTGGACCACGCGGTCGGGAAGCCCGCGGGCGATCACCGTCTTCTCCATCAACGTGGCGGTCGGACAGGCCTGGACGCAGGCGCCGCAGGAGACGCACTCGGAGTCGAGGAACGCCTCGCGCATGCCGGCGCTCACCACCGAGGCGAAGCCGCGGCCATCGATGGTGAGGGCGAAGGTGCCTTGGATGTCGTCGCAGGCGCGGACGCATCGCGAACAGACGATGCACTTGGCTGGGTCGAAGGTGAAATAGGGGTTGGAAGTGTCGGGGACGGCGTCGAGGTGGTTGGCGCCCTCGGTGCCATAGCGCACCTCGCGCAGGCCGACCACCCCGGCCATGTCCTGCAGCTCGCAGTCGCCGTTGGCTGCACAGGTCAGGCAGTCGAGCGGATGATCGGAGATGTACAGCTCCATCACGTGGCGACGCACCCTGGCGATCGGCTCGCTCTGGGTGCGGACCACCATCCCCGGCTCGACGGGCGTGGTGCACGAGGCGGGGAGGCCGCGGCGCCCCTCGATCTCCACCAGACAGAGGCGGCAGGAGCCGAAGGCGTCGAGCGTCTCGGTGGCACAGAGCTTGGGTACCGCGATCCCGGCCTCGCGCGCAGCCCGCATCACGGAGGCCCCGGCGGTGGTCTCGACGGAGATGCCGTCAATGGTGAGCTGGACGCGCGCTCCAGCCGCGGGAGCGGGCGTGCCGTGGTCGAGGCGGGGGGGGGCAAGGGTCGTCATCGCATGGCCTCCTCTGGATGGAGGTGCAGGTCGCTGGCAAAGTGGGTCAAGATGCTGCGCACCGGCAGCGGGGTGAGGCCGCCGAGGGCGCACAGGGAGCCCAGCTCGAGCGTCTCGCAGAGGTCGTGCAGCACGGCGAGCTGGCGGGCCGGCTCCACGCCGGAGCGGAGGCGACGGATCACTTCCACGCCGCGCACCGACCCGATGCGGCACGGGGTGCACTTCCCGCAGGATTCGTCGGCGCAGAATTGCATCGCGAACTCCGCCTGCGCCCCCATGTCGACGGTGTCATCGAAGGCCACGATGCCGCCATGGCCGAGGAGGGCACCGATCGCCTGGTAGGACTCGTACCCCGTTGGGACGTCCCACTGGGCCGGGGGCAGGTAGGCCCCGAGCGGCCCCCCGACCTGCGCTGCCCTGAGCGGGCGACCACTGCGACTCCCCCCCCCAAACTGGTGGAGGAGGGTGTCGAGTGTCACCCCGAAGCCGAGTTCCACGAGGCCGCCACGAGCGAGGTTGCCCCCGAGCTGGAAGGGCATCGTCCCCCGCGACCGATCGCGCCCCACCCCGGCATAGCCGTCGGCGCCCTCGGCGAGGATCGTGGTCACCGCGGCGAGCGTGAGGACGTTGTGCACCAGCGTCGGCTCCCCGAACAGCCCGTGATGGGCGGGGAGTGGGGGCTTGGGACGCACCATGCCGCGCTTGCCCTCGAGACTCTCGAGGAGCGCCGTCTCCTCCCCACAGATGTAGGCACCGGCTCCCAGGAAGACGACGATGTCGAAGTCGCGTCCGGGGCCAAGCGCGTCAGGGCCGAGGAGTCCGGCCGTGCGCGCGGACGCCAGCACGTCGGTCAGCACGGCGTGGGTCCGAGGGTACTCGGACCGCAGGTAGATCACACCGTGCCGCGCGCCGACGGCATGGGCGGCGATCGCCATGCCCTCGACGAGCTGGAATGGGTCGGCCTCCATCAGCAACCGATCGGCGAAGCTGCCGGAGTCGCCCTCGTCGGCATTGCACACCACGTACCGCGTGTGCCCGGGGGCGTCGTGGACCGTCTGCCACTTGATCCCGGCTGGAAAGGCCGCCCCGCCGCGCCCGCGGAGTCCCGACGCGCGGACGGCGTCGATCACTTCCTGCGGGGTCATCGCGAGCGCGTGGCGGAGCCCGATCCCCCCGCCGTGGGCCCGGTGGTCGGCGAGTGAGCGCGGGTCGACCACGCCGGCACGGGCGAAGGTGAGCCGCTGTTGATCCCGCAGGTAGGGGATCTCCTCCACGAGGCCCAGTGCGCGCGGGTGTGCCGCCGTCGGCAGTGCCCCCCCCGTGAACAGGGCAGGCACCTCCGCCGCCGTGATGGGACCGAACCCGAGGCGGCCGGCTGCCGTCTCGAGTTCGACCAACGGCTCGAGCCAGTAGAGGCCACGCGAGCCGGTGCGCACGACCGTCGCGTCGAGCCGGTGTGCGGTGAGCACCTCACCGATGGCTGCCGCCACCTCGTCGGCGCCAAGCGCCCAGGCGGTGGTATCGCCGGGGACGAAGATGCGTGGGGTCATCGTGACGCCTCGGACCGCAGCCGGGCGACCAGTGCATCAAAGCGCGCCGGGGTCACCCGACCATGTACCTGGTCGTCGATGCGGATGGTCGGTCCGGCAGCGCAATTGCCGAAGCAGTAGCTCCGCTCGAGTTGCACGCGCCCGTCTGAGGTGGCATGGTGGAAGGGAATCCCGAGCTGGGCCTCCGCAGGCGCCGCGAGCTCGCGGCACCCCACCGCTTGGCAGGCCTCGGCCATGCAGAGCTGGACCATGTGCTCGGCGGTCGGTGCGGTATGGAAGTCATGGTAGAACGAGACGACGCCCTGCACCTCGGCGCGCGAGAGGTTGAGGGCGTCGGCCACGAGGCGAATGGCGTCGGGGGGCACATGCCCGAGGCGGCGTTGGACCTGCTGCAACAGGGGCAACAGCGCGTCGGGGGCGGTCGAGGGCGCGTCCGCGAGGAGGCGACGCACCGACTCGAGGTCGACGGGAGGGGCAGGTGGGATGCGGTGCCGGTCGTCCATGGTGCGCTCCGGTGAACCAGTCCCCAATTCTAATCCATCGGAGGGGATCCGTGCGCCGATTCGGGGCAGCTGCCGAGGCGGTGGCGGTCGGCCTCAACCCCTTGCGGCCACGGGCCGTATCATCTGGATGGCCACTGCGAGTGGCCGCAGTTCCCGTCCCCCGACGTTTCATCCTCCCATCCGGAGCCTCAGTGTCCAGCCACCTTCGTTCGCTCGGCGCCACCACCCTGTTGCTGGGGTCGGTCGTCGCCACCGCTGCCGCGCAAGGGTCCCTCAATCAGTATGGGTACCCCGAGAAGCACGCACCCAAGCCCACCAGCGCCGCCATCACGCCGCAGGACCTGATGACGCGGCTCTACATCTTCGCCGACGACTCGATGGAAGGCCGCCAAGCTGGCCGGGTCGGCAACATGAAGGGCACGGACTACATCGCCGGTGAACTCAAGCGCCTCGGCATCGAGCCCGGCGGGGAGAACGGCGGGTACTTCCAGACGTTGCCTTACATGCAGCGGCAGTTCACCGAGCGCTCGACGCTGACTGTCAATGGCAAGGCGCTGCGCTTCAACGACGACTTCGTCCCGGTACCCGCCGGGGTGACAGCGCGTCCGACGCCGGTTCGCAACGCCACCGCGATCTATGGCGGCGTGTGGGGCGACAGCACGACATTGATCACCGCGGAGCAGGCCAAGGGGAAGGTCGTGATCCTCGCGGCCCCTGCCGCCACGTCGGCCACCGCCATGGGTGGTCGCGGCCGGATGGGTGGCGGCTCCTCCTGGATGGCGCGCCTCGCGGGCGCGGCGGCGATCGCCACCGTGAACCTCGATGGCGAGTCGCCGGCGGCCCGGGCGGCCATCAACGCACCGATGGCCACCTTCAGCTCGGCCGACGCGGTGAGCAGCGTGCCCGGTGGGGACGTGGTGATGCCCGACGGGCGTGGCGGGGTCGCGGTGGTCCGGAACGGGATCGTGATCGGGGGGCGCCTCCCGACCGGGATGACGGCGGGCCAGGTCAAGGCCTACGCGGATTCGGTGGCCGCTGCCACGCCCACGCGTGCCGGGCAGGCACGGCCACCGACGGGCGCCGCAACCGCGATGCCGGTGCAGCTGCGCCTGACCGCGTCGGCCGCCATGCAGCTGCTCGGTGCGCCGATCGCCGGGATGGCACCCGGGAGGCAGGGTGGCAAGGTGAGCGCCGTGTTCGACTTCGTCGAGCGCAAGACCGAGTGGGGCCGCAACGTGGTCGGTATCGTGCGCGGGAGTGATCCCGTACTCCGGAACCAATTCGTGGCCGTTGGTGCCCACAATGACCACGTCGGCTTCCGTGGTGTGGCGGTCGATCACGATTCGGCCCGGGCCGCCATGTCGATCCGTCTCCGTGCGCAGATGCTCACCGGCGACCTCCGCGCCATCTCGCCGGAACTGGCCGCGGCGCTCCCCCCGGTGGACGTCGCGGCGCTGCGGCGGATCCGTGCGGCGCGCCCCGACTCGATCAACAACGGTGCCGACGATGACGGCTCCGGCTCGATGGGGCTGCTCGAGATCGCCGAGGCGATCCAGATGATGCCCACCAAGCCGAAGCGGTCCTTCGTATTCGTGTGGCACACCGCAGAGGAATCGGGGATGCACGGTTCCCGGCACTTCGCCAACAACCCGTCGGTCCCGGTGGACTCGGTCGTGGCGCACATCAACATGGACATGCTGGGTCGCGGTCGGGCCGAGGACGTGATTGGCGGTGGTGACGACTACACCGGGATCCTCGGGGCGTACAAGCTCTCGAAGGAGTTCGGGGACCTGGTCTATCAGACCAATGCCCAGAGCCAGTACACGTTGCGCTTCGATGACCGCTTCGATGATCCGACCCTCGGCACGCCGGTCAATGGCGTGGTGAGCTGGCCGGGGTACTCCAACCTGTACAACCGCAGCGACCACACGCGCTATGCCGACAAGTGCATGCCGATCGTGTTCTTCTTCACGGGATTGCATGGTGACTACCACCAGATCACCGATGAGCCGCAGTACATTGATTATCCGCACTACGCGCGCATCATCAACCTGATCCGCGACGTGGCCGTGGCGACCGGCAACACGCCGACGCGTCCGGCACTCGACGGGATGTGTGTGCGGCGGTAGGCAGAGAACGGCGAACGGCGAACGGCGAGCGAATCCATCCGTTCGCCGTTCACCGTTCGCCGAACAGCTCCCCCTGCTGCACTGTGCGCGGCATCGTGCATTCCCGTTCGCGCGCCGCGCCTTCCTTGGGATGCAACCCCACCAGCGACTGCAACTCGTCCAGTCGGGCCCGCAGGGCGTCGGCATAGGCCTTGGTGACCCCCTGACGTGAGCCGTAGTGTTCGCGATAGCGGCGGGCGAGGGCGGGGCGATGCCGATCGAGCCAGGGGAGGAGCGTGTGCCGGGTGGCCGGTCCCATCCGGAGCGGGCCGCCGCCCGCCCAGCCGGCCCCAGCCGCCTTGGCGGCGGCGAGCAGGGTGTGGAGGGTGATGGCATCATCGGTGAGGCCCGGCAGGATCGGGGCGATCAGCAATCCAACCGGGACGCCTGCGTCGGCGAGGATGCGCATCGCGCGCAGGCGCGCTGCGGGCACCGGGGTGCGGGGTTCGAGGTGGCGGAGCAGTGCCGCATCGAGTGAGGCGAGCGAGAGATGCACGGAGACTCGGTGCCGCTCGGCGAGCGCGGCGAGGAGCGCGGCGTCTCTCGCCACGAGGGCCGACTTGGTGATGATGCCCAGATGCAGGCCACGATGCGACCGGAACGACTCGAGCAGCCGGCGGGTAAGGCGGAGGTGCCGCTCTGCCGGTTGGTACGGGTCGGTGGCCGAGCCGAAGACGATCGGGAGGCCGCCGAAGCGCGCCGGCCGCAATCCGGCCGCGAGCTGTTCGGGGCCGTCGGTCTTGGCGAGGATGCGACGTTCGAAGGCCACGGCACTCGGCAGCGCCGCCGCCTCGCGCGCCCCTGCGGGCGCGCCAGGGCGGTTGGCGGCGCGCTCCACGGTCCATCGATGGGTGCGTCGGGCGTAGCAGTAGGTACAGCCGAACTCGCAGCCGACATACGGATTGACCGACCAGAACTGCATGCCGGTGGCGGCAGGGGCGTTGAGGATCGAGCGCGTGGGGAGGGCCAGCACCCGGGTACCGCCCCGCGGCGCGCCGAGGGCCTCCCAGGCAGGCTCATCCACACTTCCCCCAGCCGCACCAAGGGCAGGTGAGGCACCCTGAGGCGCGCTGCACCGGATTGCCGCACTCGGGGCAGCCGGTGGCGCGGAGCAGGGAGTTGGGAGTCGGGCGGGCCGGGGCAGGGGTCGCGGTCCGTTCCGAACAACGGGAGAGGGAGGACGGCATGAAGGCCTCTTTCGGTATTTATTCGGCTTGGTACCGAATATATGCCGAAGTGCCTTTGCCGCAAGTTGTCGTGAAGATCACTCCGCAGATATCATGAACCATGACCATGCCGACAGAGCTGCCGGATGCCCGGATGCGGTTTCCTGTGGGGCGATTCGCCCCGCCACCTGACATCTCCGAGACGATCCTGCAAGGCTGGATCGGCGAGGTTGCAGCGCTACCGGTGCAGCTACGGGAGGCCGCGACGGCACTCGGTATCGGGCGCCTCGAGACGCCCTATCGTCCCGGCGGATGGACGGCGCGCCAGGTCATTCATCATCTCCCCGACAGCCACCTCAATTGCTACATCCGATTTCGATGGGCGCTCACCGAGGATCGGCCGCCGATCAAGGCCTATGATGAGGCGGCCTGGGCTGAGCTGCCAGATGCCCGCCATGCCCCGATCGAGCTCTCCCTCGACCTGCTCACCGCGGTGCATGGACGCTGGGTCGCGTTGCTTGCCCAGATGCGCCCGGCGGACTTCTCCCGGGAGTTCATCCATCCCGTCTCGGGACCGACGACGCTGGCCCGTGCTGTCGGGATGTACGCCTGGCACGGGCGGCATCATCTGGCGCACCTCGAGCTGGTGAACGGGGAACGGGGGTGAGGGGTGAGGGGGAACAGTCAGCCTCCTGGATCAGCCAGTGACCGGGCACCCCCCTGCTCCAGCTCCAGCAACCGCTGCTTCCGCCAGAGTCCGCCCCCGTATCCGCACAGTGAGCCATCGGCCCGGACCACGCGGTGACACGGGATGATGATGGCGAGGCGGTTGTCGCCATTGGCCCGACCGATGGCGCGCCGGGCCTCGGGCCGCCCGATGCGTGCCGCCTGTTCGCCGTAGGAGATCGTCGCACCGTAGGGCACCTGCCGGAGCGCCTCCCAGGCGAGCTGCTGAAACGGTGTCCCGTCGGCCCGACACGGCACAGTGAAGGCGCGACGCGTGCCCGCGAAATACTCCGCGAGCTCCCTTTGCACTAGTGTCAGCAGCGGATGTTCGCCCCCGATCACCGGCGCCCCGCGACGCTGCCGCACGCGCCGCAGTTGGGTCTCCAGCATCGGACGGTCGGCGAACTCGAGGAGCCAGAGCCCGTCATCACCGGCGAGGGCGAGCATCGGTCCGAGTGGCGTCGTCAGCCGCGCGGCGATCAGCGGAGGGGCGCCCACCTGTTTGGCGTCCCGGGGCAGGATACCGAAGAGCGACGTGAACGCCTCGCGGAAGTTCCACAATGTCGGGCCGGGGCTTGCGGGCTGGACAGGTTGGCCGGCAGCAAATGCCTGTGGTGCGCACCCCCACCCCGAAGACACCTTCGTAGCTGGCATCCCGTGCCACGAGGGCACGGTACATCTCTGCCGGAGCGGGGAGCGTGGTCGATGGCATGCGGACAAGCTACGGCGGCACCGCGGTGCGTGCCATCGCTTTTTGGACGTTGAAGTGCCGGATGCCATCGCTGCGTATGGTCCAGATTGCTGAAGGGCCCCAGATTTCCGCCGACACGGGTCCCCTCTCATCGCCTGCAGGAGTCGCCATGCCCCACCTCACCGATCTCATTGCCAGCAATCGCGCCTGGGCCGCCAAGCGTCGCGAGGATGACCCAACGTTCTTCACCCGGCTCGCCAAGCAGCAGGCTCCGAGGTACCTGTGGATCGGCTGTGCCGACAGCCGCGTCCCCGCCAATGAGGTGGTTGGGCTCGACCCCGGGGAGCTTTTCGTGCATCGCAACGTGGCCAATGTGGTGGTCCACACCGACCTCAACTGCCTGTCCGTGATCCAGTATGCGGTGGAGGTGCTCAAGGTGGAGCACATCATCGTCTGCGGCCACTACGGCTGCGGCGGTGTGCAGGCCGCCTGGCGCGGGTCGCCCCTTGGGCTCATCGACAACTGGTTGCGGCATGTGCAGGACATCACCGCCCCCCATCGTGCCGCGTTGGAGGGAATCTCCTCCGACGAGGCGCGGGTCGCCCGCGTCTGTGAGCTGAACGTCCTCGCCCAGGTCGTCCACGTCGCCCGGACCACGATCGTGCAGGATGCGTGGCGACGCGGCCAATCGGTGGTCCTTCACGGCTGGATTTATGGGCTCACGGATGGACTGCTCAAGGACCTCGGCCTCACCTTGACGGAGCCGCAACAGGTGGAATCGGGACACGCCATCGCCGTCGAGGCGCTCTTCGCCACCGATGCCACGACGTGACGTTCCGGTATGCGCAGGCGACGTGCCCTCCCATTCGACCCCGAATGGGAGTACCCTAAGGAGGGGAAGGGTATGCACGCGGGTCCTGACGATGGGCCCATCATGTTGCAAAGGGGGACGACGATGCAAATGACTGCCCAGCTCGTGGACATCACCACGCTCACCGTGGATGCCATCGTCAATGCTGCGAACGAAGACCTGCTCCCCGGTGGTGGCGTGAGTGGAGCGATCCACAATGCCGCCGGTCCGGAACTGGAGGAGGCGTGCCGTCGCATCGGGTACTGTGCCACCGGGGAGGCGAAGATCACCTCCGCGTTCAACCTGCCGAGCCGGTACGTGGTGCACGCGGTTGGGCCCGTGTGGGAGGGAGGCGACGCCGGGGAGCCGGAGCTGCTCGCCTCGGCGGTGCGCCATGCGCTGGCGCTGGCGCACGCCCACCGCAGCGAGAGTGTTGCGGTGCCGGCGATCTCCACCGGGATCTACCACTACCCGATGCGCGAGGCGGCCGAAGTGATCGTCACCGCCAGCCGGGATGCCCTCGAGTCGGGGTTGTGCCCGCCCGAGGTGGTCTTCGCCTGCATCAGCGAGGACGCCCTCGCCGCGTTCGCCGACGCGCTCGCCGCCGACACCGCTCGCGAGTTGCCGACCGCGCCCTGATGCGCCCGATCGCCCTGCTCCTCTCGTTCGTGTTCCTGGGGGGGGGAGGTGCCCTGCCGGCGCAGGCACTCCGCCTCAAGCCGATCACCCCCGTGCCGGGGATGCAACTCGCCCCGAGTCTCGGCATCCCAGCTGACTCGTTGCGCCTGGTCGGCCGCGGCGTCTACCTGTGGGATGTCCAGGTGGGCAACGGCGAGGTGGTCGACTCGACGAGCGAGATCAGCGTGCACTTCGTGGGGATGTATCCGAGCGGACAGATCTTTACCGCCACCCGCGATTTACCCTACCGATTCAGGATGGGTACCGGGACGGTCATCGAGGGGTGGAGCGACGGCCTGGTGGGGATGCGCGTCGGCGGGCGCCGGCAACTGATCATCCCGCCATTCCTGGGCTATGGCCCCAACGGCAACGGCGCGATTCCGCCGGACGCCGTGCTGGTCTTCGACATCACGCTGGTGGACTTCCACCGGTGAGCGTCAGCGCCGTCGGTTGAGGCCAGGTTCCTCGGGCGCGGTAAAATCTTGTTCTTCGGGCGGGTGCAGCAGGATGTGCAGCGCGAGGTAGAACGTCTTGGTCCAGGGATAGAGCAGGAGTGGCAGGATGACCGCCGCCACCCCGCCGCCGAGGGTGATGCGCTCCCACGGCGGATCGGGCCAGGTGAGCCAGATCGCCAGGCAGATCCCGACCACCAGCAGGCCCAGCGTCACCGAGATGTTGATGGTGTAGGAGCCGACCTGATGGCCCTCCTCGGCACGGTCGAGCTTGAATCCGCAGGTGG
>JBBQQJ010000089.1:0-11150 GCA_038216165.1 Gemmatimonadales bacterium
GCGCGGTGGGATCGGACACCGTCGTGTGGCAGCGGGCCCCCCGGACCACGCCGCGCAGCCCGAGGTCGCGCATCAGCCGCGCGACGGTGCAGCGCGCCGCGGGGCTCTGCTCCCGCGCGAGTTGCGGCCACACCTTCTTCGGCCCATAGCAGGACCGCTGCTCTCGCCACACGCGCGTGATCGCCTCGCGCAGCATCCCGTCGGGCCGAGCCCGCGCCGACCGGCGCGTCGGGTCACGCTCCGCGGCCTTCACGGCGTAGTACGTGGACGGAGCGATCGGCACCAGCGCGCAGATCGGCTCGACTCCGTGCGTTCCCCGGTGAGCGTCGATGAACGCCACCATCAGCTCCCGCGGCGGTCGAGCTCCGCCTGGTGGACCCACTTGCGCAGCGTCTCGGCGGAGCTGCCGATCTTGGTCGCGATGGAGGTAATCGCAGCCCACTGGGAGCTATACTCAGACTGGTGGTCTGGGACGAGCCGAACGGCTCGATCCCGGACCTCGGGAGACACGCGTGGTCGCTTGGTCATGACGCCATCCTCTCACAGGAAAGAGTCTCCGGCAATCCCGGGGCGGTTCACTTCTCCCGCATCCTAGGGAAGCCGTGTTGAACCCCTACGGGACTGTCGCCGACTCCCGCCCCACCACCCCCGCGGAACCCCGCCCCCCCGGCGGGGTTTTCTTTCGTCGTGACCCGCCTCCTCGCCGCCCTCGCGCTCCTCGCCGCCCCGCTCGCCGCCCAGGCGCCCACCGGGGTCGTGACCGGCCGCGTCGTGAGTCTCACGACCGAGCAGCCGGTGCCCGATGCCCGCGTGACGGTGGAAGGGACCGACCTCCAGGCCACCACCACCCCTGACGGGCGGTTCCGCTTGGCCGACGTGCCGGCAGGGCTCCGGGTCCTGCGCGCAACGGCGATCGGCTTCGCTCCGCTGGCCCTCCCCGATGTGGTGGTCTCGCCGGGCCGGCCAGCCACCGTGGAACTCCGCCTCCGCCCCACGGCAACGGAACTCGCCGAGCTGACGGTCCGCCCCTCCTACTTCCTTCCGCCCGGCACGGCTCCCACTTCCACGCAAGCTCTCTCGGCTGAGGACGTGCGCCGGACCCCGGGCACCCAGGAAGACGTGGTGCGCGCGGTCTCGCTGCTGCCGGGCGTGGGCGTCACCAGCGCCGCGCGCAACGACCTCGTGGTGCGGGGGGGGGCACCGTTCGAGAACCTTTTCCTCGTCGACGGCATCGAGGTGCCCAACATCAATCACTTCGGGTCGCAAGGTTCCACCGGTGGCCCGACATCGCTGATCAACATCGATTTCGTGCAGCAGGCCGACTTCTCGGCCGGCGGCTTCGGGGCACGCTACGGCGATCGCACCGGGTCGGTGACCGAGCTCCGCCTCCGCGACGGCACGCCAGAACGATTCGCGGGGCAGGTGAATCTCTCGGCCACCGCGTTCGGCGCGATCGCCGAGGGGCCGCTGGGTGAGCGCACAACGTTTCTGGCCGGCGCGCGCCGGAGCTACCTCGACCTGCTCTTCCAGTTGGCTGGTTTCTCGTTCCTGCCCGAGTACTACGACGCCACCCTCAAGGTGACCCATCGCCCCACCGATCGGGATCGGATCACTTTCCTGGCAGTGGGCGCCCGCGACCGGCTCACGTTCAACAACGACACCGAGGACAACCGGTTCGACAACAGCCGTATCCCCTCGATCAACCAGGACCAGTACTTCAGTGGCCTCACCTGGCAGCGCAGCGGGGCCCGCACGCTGAGCACCCTGACGCTCGGCCGCACCTGGACCCGCTACCGTACGTCGCAGAACGACTCCAGCCTCACGGAGGTGTTCTCCAACCGCTCGACCGAGGGTGAGTGGTCGCTGCGCCTCGACCACACCCGGCAGGTCGGGCGTGGCACGGTGGTGACCGGCGGGGTCGCGGTACGCCGGGCGAGCACGCTGTCGTACGACGCCACCCTTCCCGGGACGCTCCGGCGCGATGCCGACGGCGTCCCGCGCCCGCTCGATGTCGACACCGCGTTTTCCGCGTGGCGTCCCTCCGCGTTCGCGGAGGTGACCCGCAGCATGGGGGGGGGCGCCAGCGTGACCGCCGGCGTGCGCGCCGATCACTACCCCTACCTCGGCACCGGCCTCACCCGCGTGGCCCCCCGCCTCGCGGCAGCGGTCCCGCTGGGGGACCGCACCACCGTCACCGCCAGCGCGGGCCGCTACTACCAGGGGCCGTCGTTCATCTGGCTGGCCGGCGACCCGGGGAATGCCGAGCGCCTGGTCCCGATTCGGGTGGACCAGGCCGTGGTCGGGGTACAGCACCTGCTGCGCGATGATCTCAAGCTCCAGCTCGAAGGGTACGTCAAGGACTACGGCGACTACCCTGCGCGCGTGTTCCGGCCCCAGGCGGTGCTGGCGCCGAGCGGGTTCGAGGAGGTCCGGACCGACATTCCCTTTGGGCTCGAGCCGCTGCGCCCGGAGGGCTCGGGCCGCGCCCACGGGGTGGAGCTCTTCATGCAGAAGCGGCTCTCCCAGGTGCCGGTGTTCGGGCTGGTGAGCGTGAGCGTGGGGCAGGTGGAGTTCGCCGGCCTCGATGGGGTCTCCCGCACGGGGACCTACGACACCAGGGTGATCGCCAACGTGGTGGGCGGATGGCGCCCCAATGACCGCTGGGAGCTCGGGGCACGCTTCCGGGTGGCCTCCGGGGCGCCGACGACGCCGTTCGTCGAGACCGGTGCCCTGGTGGGCACCCTCGACTTCAGCCGCTACAACGCCGGACCGCGGCTGCCGGCCTTCTCCGCGCTGGATCTCCGGATCGATCGCCGCTGGGCGTGGCGCGGCTCCCAGCTCATTCTCTACCTCGACGTCCAGAACGCGCTGGCGCGCGAGAACGCGTCCGCGTATGTATGGAACGAGCGGCTGGGGGCGGCGGAGCTGGACACCGGCCTCGGGGTGCTCCCCAGTATCGGCCTCAACCTCGCATTCTGAGCCGCAACCGCGGCCCCGTGTCCCATTACATTCATCCAGATTGTGCCCCAAGCGCCCCCCACGGGGGGCGAGGGGCCGGTACGTGGATCGACGATTTCCCCCGACGCGGCGGGGATGACGCGGCCGGTGCCCCTCCACCGTTGATGCGGAGCGCCCCATGATCTGGGTGTGGTTGCCCCTGCTGGCTTTGTTCGGTTCGTTGTTGCCGGGACCGTTGCAACGGTTCCTGCGCATCGAGCCGTCCATCACCGCGGGCGCCATCACCCTCGTCGGTCTCGCCCTGCTGCTGCCGTTCGGGCCGGGGATCGTCTGGGAGGAACTCAGTTTTGTCTGGCGCGTGCCATGGGTGCCGTCCCTCGGGCTCACCTTTGCCCTCCGCCTGGACGCCCTCGGGTACCTGATGTCGGTGCTGATCCTCGGGATCGGCTTCTTGGTGGTGCTCTACGCCCGCTACTACCTCGAACCGGAACAGCGGACCGGCCGCTTCTTCGGCCCGCTGCTCGCGTTCATGGGGGCGATGCTGGGGATTGCGCTCAGTGAGAACCTGCTGCTGTTTGTGGTGTTCTGGGAGCTGACCAGCATCACGTCGTACCTGCTGATCTCCTTCCTGCAGTACCAGCCGGCGGCGCGCCACGGGGCCCGCATGGCGCTGGTGATCACCGGCCTCGGCGGGCTGGCGCTGCTGGCGGGCGTGGTGCTGATCGGGCAGACGGTGGGGAGTTACGAACTCACGACGGTGCTGGCCCACGGTGACGCGATTCGTGCCAGCGCGCAGTACCCGCTGATCCTGGGCCTCATCCTCACGGGCGTCTTCACCAAGTCGGCCCAGGTGCCGTTCCACTTCTGGCTGCCGCACGCCATGTCGGCGCCCACCCCCGTGAGTGCCTACCTCCATTCCGCCACGATGGTGAAGGCCGGACTCTTTCTGCTGGCGCGGTTCTATCCGGTGCTCTCCGGCACGCCCGAATGGTTCACCGTGGTGACCACCGTGGGCCTGGTGACGATGGTGTTCGGCGCCTTCGTGGCGCTGTTCCAGCACGACCTCAAGGGGTTGCTGGCCTACTCGACGATCAGCCATCTCGGCCTGATCACCATGCTGTTCGGATTGAACACGGAGTTCTCGCCCTCGGCGGCGCTGTTCCATTTCGTCAACCACGCGGTGTTCAAGGCGTCGCTCTTCATGGCGGCGGGGATCATCGATCACGAGACGGGCACGCGGGACCTGCGCCGGCTGGGCGGGTTGCGCCACTCGATGCCGATCACCGCGACACTGGCGATCGTGGCCGCGGCGGCGATGGCGGGGGTGCCGCTCCTCAACGGCTTCCTGAGCAAGGAGATGTTCTTCGCCGAGACGCTCGACGCGCGCACCCTGTTCGGCTGGCCGTGGCTGCTCCCGGCGGCCGCGACGATCGGGGCGGTGTTCTCGGTCGCGTACTCGGCCCGGTTCATCCATGACACCTTTTTTGGGCCGGAGACGACCGAGCTCGACCGCACGCCGCACGAGCCGCCGCGCTGGTTGCGCGTACCAGTGGAACTGCTCGTGCTGCTCTGCATTGCGATCGGGGTGGCACCGGCGCTGGTGGTGGGCGACCTGATCCACGCCGCGGCGGAGGCGACGGTGCAGGGGCGGGTGCCGCAGCACACCATCGCGATCTGGCACGGCTTCAACCTGCCACTGCTGATGAGCGGGATCGCGCTCGTGGGCGGGTGGGTCCTCTTCCGCCAACGGGCACCGCTCTTCGAGCTGGCGGCGGAGCGGGCCAATGTGTCGCAGGGTCGGGCGTTCTTCGACACGCTCCAGGGCCGCCTCGTGGGTTTCGCGCGGCTGCTCGAGCGCAGCCTCAAGGTGAGCTTGCTGCACGTGCACCTGCGCTGGCTGCTGCTCGCCGCCCTGGCGATCCCGGCGGTGCTGCTGGTGCCGGTGTTCCCGTGGGACGCGCTCCGGATGGAGCTGCCGGGGGCGGTGCCACTGGCACTGCTCTTTGCCTGTCTGGTGGCGGTGGTCGGGGTACTGCGTACCAGCGGGGCACCGCTCACGGCGATCATCGTCCTCGGCGTGGCGGGGCTGGTCGTGACGCTCACCTTCGCGTGGGTCTCGGCCCCCGACCTGGCGCTCACGCAATTGCTCGTTGAGCTGGTGGCGGTGCTCCTCCTGCTGGTGGCGCTGCCGCACTTCGGCACGCCGCCCGCCGACCGTCGGCTGCTGCCCGGCCGCGTGCTCGATGCGGGGATTGCCCTGGGGGTCGGCGGTTTCGCCACGCTGGCCTCGTGGCTGCTGCTCTCGACCGACACGCCGAGCATCTCGACCTACTTCCTGGAGAACGCGCTGCCGCTGGCCGAGGGGGCCAACGTGGTGAACGTGATCCTGGTGGACTTCCGCGGATTTGATACCTTCGGCGAGGTCACGGTGCTGGCGATCGCCGCGGTCGGCGTGCTCGGGTTGCTGGACGAGCTGAGCCGGCGCCGGGCGCCGGCCGACCTGGTGCCCAACACCCCGCTCCTGCTGCAGACCGTGGGGAAGGTGCTCCTCAACCTCGCCCTGGTGACGGCGGTGTTTCTGTTCCTGCGCGGCCACAATGCGCCGGGGGGGGGATTCATCGCCGGCCTCACCGCCGCGGTGGGGCTGATCTTCATCTACCAGGTCCGGAGCCCCACCGGTGACCCGGCACGCCGCCCCGCGGCGATGGTCCCGTGGCTGGCCCTGGGGGTGGCGCTGGCGGCGCTGCCCGGCGTGGTGGCGATGCTGTTCGGCAAGCCGTTCCTGACCGCGGCGAGCGTGCACTTCGCCGTGCCGGTGGTGGGGGACGTGCACCTGTCGTCGGTGCTGCTGTTCGACCTCGGGGTGTTCATCGTGGTGGTGGCCTCGATGCTGGCGATGATCCCCACGCTGGGGCGGATGCCGATGGCCGACCACTATCACGCCGAGCGGGAGGGCTGACGATGCCACTCGCCTTCGCGCTGATGATCGGGATGCTGGCGGCCGCAGGGGTCCACCTGCTGCTGCGGGCGGACCGGTTCCGCGTGGTGCTCGGGCTCACGCTGCTCAGCTACGCGGTGAACCTCTTCATTCTGGCCTCCGGGGAGTTCCATATCGGGGCGCCGCCGCTGGTGGATCACCTCAGTGACCCGCTCGACGCGGCGGATCCACTCCCGCAGGCGCTGGTGCTCACCGCCATCGTGATCGGGTTCGGGATGACGGCGTGGCTGATCGCGCTCAGCATGCGCATCGCGAGTGATGCGCCCGATGCGCCGCTTCCCGACGCGCAGGATCCCGACGAATGACCGAGCACCTGACCACCCTGCCGTTCGTCCTGCCGCTGCTCGCCGGGGCGCTGTTGATGACGCTGGCCGACCGACCGATGGCCCGCCGCGTGGTGGCGGTGATGGTCACGTTGGTGGGGCTGGCGGTGGCAATCGCGTTGATGGGCGAGGCCGCACGGGGGGCGATCGACTATCAGGTCGGCAATTGGCCCTGGCCGTTCGGGATCACGCTGCACCTCGACCGGACGAGCGCGATGATGCTCCTCCTCAGTGCGGTCATCGGCACGGTCGCGTTGATCCCCGGCGTCGGCTACGACGACGCCCGGAATCGCTACGCTCTGGCACTCGGCCAATTCCAGCTTGCCGGCATCAACGGCAGCTTCCTGGCCGGTGACCTCTTCAACCTCTTCGTCTGCTTCGAGGTGCTGCTGATCAGCAGCTATGCCCTCATGGTGCACGGCCACGTGCGCGCGCCGCGGGCGGGCCTCACCTACACGGTCGTGAATCTGGTCGGATCGTCGCTCTTCCTCCTCGGCATCGCACTGCTCTACGGGGCCACCGGCTCGCTGAATCTGGTGCACCTCGCGCAGCACCTGCAGACGATGGCCCCCGACGTGGCCGCGATGGGGTACACCGGGATGTGGCTGGTGGCGCTGGTGTTCGCGCTCAAGTCGGCGATGCTGCCGGTGGGGCTCTGGCTCCCGGGCGCCTATGCGGTGACGGGCCCGATGGCGATCACCCTCTTCGCGCTGCTCTCGAAGGTCGGGGTGTACGCGCTGCTGCGAATCTTCGGGCCGTGGTTCACGTCGGATATCCCTGAGCTCACGGCCCTGGCTGATGCGCTCCGTTTGGGGGCGCTCGTCACCATCGGGGTGGGTGCCCTCCTGGCACTCGGGTCGCGCACGCTGCGCCAGCTCGCAGGGGCCTTGGTGCTGATCTCGGCGGCCACCGCGGTGCTCGCCCTCGCGGTGGGCGGACCGGACGCCCTCTCCGCCGCGCTCTTCTACATGGTGCACAGCACGCTCGCGGCCGCGGGCTTCTTCCTGCTGGCGGCCTGCATCACCAGGGTGCGCGGCGCGGCGCTGGATCACCTCGACGTGGCCCCCGCGATCACGGCCCGCGGACCGGTGGTGCTCCTCTTCCTGGGGCTGGCCGTCGTGGTGACCGGGATGCCGCCGCTCTCCGGCTTCCTGGGCAAGGTCAGCGTGTTGCAGGTGCTGGCCCCCGCGCCCGGTGCCGTCTGGGGCATCGGCGTGCTTCTCACCGGCTCGCTGCTCGGCCTCCTGGCGGTGGTGCGTGCGGGGAATGCCATCTTCCTGCGGGCTCCCTTTGCCCCTGCCACGGCACCGGCGGGCCCGGGGGCGTTGGTGACCGGCCTGGCGGCGGCGCTGATGCTGGCCCTGTCGGTGGCGATGACCCTCGCGGCTGGGCCACTGCACGCCTGGACCGACCGCGCCGCGACCGCCGCCGCGGTGTTGCCCGCGCCCGAGCCGGGGCGCCCCGCGCCCGTGATCGCCGGGACCACTGCGCGTGGGGGAGGGAGCTGATGGGCCGGCTCATTCCCTTTCCGGTGACCAGCACGCTGGTCCTGATCACCTGGCTGGTGCAGACCAACTGGCGCTCGCCGGGGAACTGGCTCCTGGGCCTCACGCTGGCCTGGGTGCTCCCATGGATCACCCGGCACCTGTGGACCGATCGCATCCGGGTGCGCTCGTTGCCGCGGATCATCGCCTACATCGGCCTCGTGGTCTGGGACGTGACCGTCTCCAACCTGCGGGTCTGCTGGCTGATCCTGACCCGCGCCACGCGCCTCACGCCGGTGCTGGTCAAGGTGCCGCTCGCCATCACCGATCCCTACGGCATTGCCACCTTTGCCGCCACCATTTCCTACACGCCCGGCACCGTCGCGGTGGACGTGAGTCCGGACCGGAGCTTCCTGCTCGTGCACGTGTTCCACACCGCCGACCCGGCGACCGTGGTGCGCGAGCTCAAGACGCGCTATGAGCGCCGCTTGCTGGAGATCTTCCCTTGCTGAGTCTCGCCGGATGGATTGCCGGGCCGCTGCTGGGGTTCGCCTGCCTCTGCTGCCTCTGGCGGCTGGTGATCGGACCCAGTGCGCTCGACCGCGTGCTGGCGGCCGACACGCTGGTGATGAACAGCGCCGGCCTGGTGCTGGTGTACACCGTGGTGGGCAATCGCGAGGAGCTCTTCGAGCTGGTATTCCTGCTGGCGCTCCTCGGGCTGCTGAGCACGCTCGCCTTGGCGCGGTTCGTGGAACACGGTCGGCTCGGCGAGAGCCCGTTCGGGGAGGGTGGCGATGACACCACTCGTTGAGGGGATCGTCGCCGTCTTGCTCGTGCTCGGCGGGCTGATCGCCGCGATCGGGTCACTCGGCGTCGTCGTTTTGCCGAAGTTCCTGAGTCGGGTCCACGGCCCCAGTGTCTCCATCACCGGCGGCCTCGGCACCCTCCTGGCGGCGGCGATGCTCTGGTTCTGGCACACCGGCGATCACTTCAGCGGGCGGGAGATCTTCGTGAGCTTCATCCTCGCGATCACCGCACCGATCACCGCGCACGCCATGTCCCGGGCCTGGTTGCGGCACCATCCCAAGCTGGCGCTCGACACCGAGGACCAGTGCGAGGACTGAGGAACGGGCGGGAACCGAGGGCGCGGTCGGGGTGTTCTGTGTTGTGAACACGGCTCATGGTGAACCGGGTCTGCGTCACCTTCTGGGGGGTCCGATGCAGCTCGACGGCATCCATCACATCTCGGCGATCACGGGCGATGCCCGCGCCAATCTCGATTTCTACACCCGTGTGCTCGGGCTGCGCCTGGTGGCCAAGTCGGTCAACCAGGATGATCCGTACGTGTATCACCTTTTCTATGCCGACTACGAGGGATCGCCGGGTGCCGACCTGACCTTCTTCGAGTATCCGGGGGCACTTCCCGGCCGCGCGGGCGCGGGCATGGTCCACCGGATCGGGTTCCGGGTCGCCACGGCGGAGGCGATCGACTTCTGGGGCGTGCGCCTCTCGACCGAGGGGATTGCCACGACACGCGTTGATGGCGCGCTGCGCTTTACCGATCCCGAGGGGCTCGGGCTCGCGCTGGTGGTCGATGCCAGTGGGGATGCACCGCTCCGCGGGCGCCATCCGGCGATTCCGGCGGCGCACGAGCTGCTCGGCTTCGACCATGTGGTGGCGTATGGCAGCCGGATGAGTGGCACCAAAGCGATCCTGGAGGAGGTGCTGGGCGCCACCGCCGTGGACGAGGCGACCTGGCTGTTGCGCGGCAGGGCGCGTGGCGGGACGATCCGGTTCGAGGCGCCGCCGGCGTCACCGGCGAAGCCCGGGGGGGGGACGGTCCACCATGTGGCCTGGGCGACCGAGCGCACGGAGCATGACGCATGGCTCGCGCGCCTGCAGGATGCGGGTGTGCCATCGACCCCGGTGATCGATCGCCATTATTTCCAGTCGATCTACTTTCGCGAGCCCAGCGGGGTATTGTACGAGCTGGCGACGAAGGGGCCAGGGTTCACGGTGGATGTTCCGCTGGAGGAGCTCGGGACCCGCCTGATCCTGCCGCCGATGTTCGAGCCGCGCCGCGAGGAGATCTCGAAGCGGCTGACCCCGCTGCCCGACGTGGCGCGCGCCTAGGCACGCGTCACACCATTCTTCATGAATTGCTGCGGCGCTCCCGATGCGGGGCCTCGCTGGAGGCACCATCCCGATGGCCGACACGCTCAATCTCGTCACGATCTCCGGCTCGCTGCGCAGCGGGTCGTACAATACGATGCTGCTCCGCGCGCTGCCGGCGTTGGCGCCGCCCGCGCTCCGCTTCACCGCGCTCGACTGGAGCGCGGTGCCGATCTACAATGGTGATGTCGAGAAGGCGGGGATCCCGGAGGTCGTGCGCGGGCTCCACGCGGCAGTCCGTGGGTCGGACGGGTTGATCATCGCCACGCCCGAATACAATCATGGCGTGCCGGGGCCCCTCAAGAACGTGCTCGACTGGCTCTCGGTTGGGAAATCGCCCCACGGGCTCTACGGCGTGCCGGTCGCAGTGTGCGGCTGCAGCAACGGCACGATCGGTACCACGCGCTCGCAGGCGATGTTGCGGCAGACCCTGGCAGCGCTCAACGCGCCGGCGCTGCCGTTCCCCCAGGTGCTGGTCGCCACGGCGCAGGATCGCTTCGACGCCGAGGGCAAGCTGACCCACGAGGCGACGCGCGAATTCGTCGCCACGTGGCTGGTCGAGGTGGAGCGGTGGATGCGGAAGTTCCCGCGGGGGGAGCGCTGAACGGCGCTACTCCCCCACCGGGAAGAAGTCGGTCGCCGCGGCACGCACGCCGATCCGGTCGCCGGGCGAGACGGCGGCATCGGCGGGGAGGTAGACCGAGAGCGGGCGGTCGCTGCCGCGATCGTCCACCGTCACCGTCACCTCCAGCACTGCGCCACAGAACGCCACCCGCTGCACCACGGCAGGGATCGCGTCCGACGCATCGCTCGCCACGCGGTGCACCGCTTCGGGGCGGATCCCGACCTCGGGCGCGCGCCAGCCGAGCGGCAGGCGGCCCAGCGCACAGTACGGGGCACCGGTGGCGTCGCGCCAGCTCGGCAGAAGGTCCACGAAGCCGAAAAGCCGCGCCACGCCCGCCGTGGCCGGGCGGCGGTACACCATCCGCGGTGCATCAAGCTGGGCGAGCCGGCCATCCTCGAGCACGGCGACGCGGTCGCCGAGGCTGAGGGCGTCGTCGGGATCGTGCAGCACCATCAGCGCGGTGGAGCCCGCGCGCCGGAGGATGCTCACCACTTCATCACGCACCTGTCGCTTGAGGACGGCGTCGAGCGACGAGAACGGCTCGTCGAGCAGCACGACTGCCGGGGCGGGCGCCAGGGCGCGCGCCAGCG
>JBBQQJ010000090.1:0-10991 GCA_038216165.1 Gemmatimonadales bacterium
TTCGTGGCCCGGCGCGCCATGCAGTGGTACCAGGCGGCGCTCGATGGGTAGCCGCACCTGGCGCCTCGTGCGCGGGTTGGTCGGACTGGTCGTCATCGCCTTCGCGGTCCGCACCCTCGCGCGGCAATGGGACGAGATCCGGGCACAGGGCGTGACCTGGCAGCTCGACGCGGGGTGGATCGCTGCCTCGCTGCTCCTCACCTGGGCGATGTATCTCGGGCTCGTCTGGGGCTGGCGCGCCCTCATCGTCGCGTGGGGCGAGCGCCTCGGCTTCTGGCAGGGCGTCCGCATCTGGCTCCTCGCCGGGCTCGGCCGCTATGTACCCGGCAAGGTCTGGGCGCTGCTCGGCATGGCGGTCCTGGCCCAGCGAGAGGGCGTCACCGGTACCACGGCGATGGGCTCCTCGATCGTGATGCAATTGCTCGCCCTCGCCACCGGGGGTGCCGTCGCCATCGGGTTTCTCGGCAGTGTCGTGCTCGACCAGTATCTCCCCGGCGGGGCTGCGGGGGCGGTAGCGCTGGGAATGGTGGCCTTGATGGCCTCGCTGGTCGTCACCAATCCATCGGCAATGCAATGGATCGGCACCCGGACCGGACAACCCGCTGCCGTGCGCGCCGTGCGGCCGGAGCAGTTGGCCGTGGCCGGACTGCCGAACCTGGTGGCGTGGCTGGGCTACGGCCTCGCGCTGGTCTGGCTCGTCAACGGCACGCTGGCAGGCGTGACGCTCGACTGGCCGCTCGCCACCGGGGCCTTCACCGCCTCCTATCTGGCGGGGTATCTGTTCCTGCTGGCGCCCGGCGGTATTGGGGTGCGCGAGAGCGTGCTCATTTTGCTGCTGCAGGACTCCATCGGGCTTGGCAACGCCACCGCCGTGGCGGCGGCCTCGCGCCTCGCCCTGACCGTCAACGAACTTGGGGTGGCCCTGCCACTCCTTCTGCTCCGGAGGTCGTCGCGTGACGACACCTGAATCGCCCCGTCCGTGGGAACCGCGACCCGCCGCCCTGTGGGCCGGGCTGGTCTTTGTCCTCGCTGCGGTCTCGCTCATGTGGCCGATGTTCACCGGGCAGTTCCTCGCCGGGGATGACCAGCTCATCGCCGGGTACGCCTTCCGCGATTTCGGCGCCACGTACTTCAAGGCGCACGGGCGGATTCCCGAGTGGAATCCGTACCTCTTCGGGGGGATGCCGTTCATCGCGGCGATGCACGGCGACATCTTCTACCCCACCGCCTGGCTTCGCTGGCTCGTGCCCACTGATGTCGGCATGACGCTGGGGTTCTTCCTCCACCTCGTGATCGCGGGCGGGGCGATGTACGCGCTGCTGCGCGGCCTCGCGTTCTCCTGGACCGCTGCGGTGACCGGGGGGATCGCCTACGAGCTCACCGGGATCGTCGCCTCGATGATGCGCCCTGGGCACGACGGCAAGCTGTTTGTGGCCGCCCTCGCACCACTCGCGTTCCTGGCACTCCTCCGGGCGATTCGACACGGGCGCGTGGGTGGCTTCGGCGCCTTCGCGCTGGTCATCGGGCTGGCCATGCTGTCGCCCCACTACCAGCTGACCTACTATCTCCTGGTCGCCTCGGGGCTGTTCACTCTGTGGCTCACTTTCTGGGACGTCGAGCGCCCGCGCCCCAGGGCGGTGGTGCCGGATCTTGGTGGGGCCGCCCTCGGGGCCGCCCTCGGGGTCGGCATCGGGATGATCCAGGGCCTGCCGTTCCTCAAGTACATCCCCTTCTCGCCGCGCACCGAGGGCAGTGCCTCCTCGGGCTGGGACTACGCCACCTCCTTCGCGCTCCCGCTCGATGAGCTCGCGTCCACCGTGCTGCCGCAGTTCAACGGCATCTTCGAACTCTACTGGGGCGGCAACTTCTTCAAGACCCACGTCGAGTACCTTGGCGTGCTGGTCCTGATCCTCGCGATCCTCGGCCTTGGGACGGCCAAGCGTCGCGGCCTCCTTCTGGGCTTCGGCATCGTGGCGCTGCTCTTTCTCTTCGTGAGCTTCGGGGCCCATACGCCGTTCTATCGCCTCTGGTACGAGGTGATGCCAATGATGAAGAAAGTGCGTGCGGCCGGCATGGCGTTCTTCCTCGTGGCGCTCCCCGTGGCGGTCTGGGCCGCCTGCGGCGTGGAGCGACTGCTCAAGGGCGAGGTTCCCGCACGTCGGCTCTACACACTGCTCGGCATCTTCGGCGGCCTCGCCCTGCTCGGTGCCGTGGGCGGGCTGCAGCCGCTGGCCGAAGCGCTCGCCCCGGACGTCCGCCGGGACGTGGTGTTGGCCAACGCGGGGGCACTCCAGGCCGGGGCGATCCGGATGCTCCTCGCGGTGCTGGTGGGGGGGGGCGTGCTCGCGGCGATCCAGGCCCGACGGCTCGGGGGCGCCTTTGCCGCGGCTGCACTCATCGTGGTGGTGGGCGGCGACAACTGGTCGGTGCTCCGCCGCTACAGCAACTGGCTGCCACCCGCCGCGCAAACCTATGCGCCCGATGCGATGATCACCGCGATGCAGGCCACGCCGATGCCGTTCCGGGTCTATGACGGACGGAGCGACGGGATCCGTGACTTCAACTTCGGCGTGTATCAGGGCTCCTGGCTCATGGCCGAACGGGTGCCGACCGTCCTCGGCTACCATGGCAACGAGGTGCGCTTCTTCGACGAGCTCTGGGGCACCAAGAATGTCTGGGAGCACCAGACCTCTCCAACGCTGTGGGACTTGTACGCGGTGAACTACATCACCATTGCCGGCGAGGTGGAGCTCCCCGGCTTCAGCAAGGTCACCGGACCCGTTTCGTTTGCTTCGCTCGACGGCCGCCGAGCGCTGGCCGGCTACCTCTACCGCCGAGACGAACCGGTCCCGTGGGTGCGGGTGGTTCCGTCGGCGGTGAAGGTGCCCGAGGCGCAGATCATCCCGACAGTGGTCGATCCGCGCTTCCCTGCAGGGCAAGTGGCGCTCTTCCCGGACACCGCGTCGATCACTGGCGCGTCCGCGCCCGACGCGCTCGCCGAGGCGACGCCTGTGGCCGCGACGCTCACTGCCTGGGACGCCGGACGGATGACGATCACCCTCGACGGGGCGGCCGCCCGCCCCAGCTACCTGCTCGTGGCCGAGAACTGGGCGCCCGGGTGGGAGGCCACCATCGATGGCACCCCTGCGCCCACGCACCGGGCCAACCACGCGCTGCTCAGCGTTGAACTGCCCGCGGGGGCTCAGGTGGTCGAACTCCGCTATCACACGCCCGGCTACGGGGCGGGGAAGCTCATCACCGTGGTCTCGCTTCTGGGATCACTCGTATTGGTCGGCGCGGGATTCGTCACGGGACGCCGGGAGCGCAGCGATGGCTGAACGTGCCCTGGTGGTGGTGCCGACCTACAACGAGCGCGAGAACCTGCCGCGCATCGTCCCGCTCATCCTCGAACAGGATCCGCGGCTCGAGGTGCTGGTGGTCGACGACAGCTCGCCGGATGGCACAGGTGCACTCGCCGACGCCCTCGCTGCCGACAACCCCCGGGTGCACGTGCTGCACCGGAGCGTCAAGGAAGGGCTCGGCCGGGCCTATCTCGCGGGCTTCCGCTGGGCGCTCGAGCGCGACTTCGCGTATGTGTTCGAAATGGACGCCGACTTCTCGCACGACCCGAAGTACCTCCCAGTGCTCCTCGACACCACCCGGACCGCGGACCTCGTCTTGGGCTCGCGGTATGCCAGCGGCGTGAACGTCATCAACTGGCCGATGTCTCGTCTGTTGCTGAGTTGGTTCGCCAACAAGTACGTCCGCTGGATCACCCGCATGCCGCTCACCGACGCCACCGGTGGTTTCAAGTGCTTTCGCAGGTCGGTGCTCGAAGCGATTCCGTTCGAGAAGGTTCGCTCCAACGGCTACGGCTTCCAGATCGAGATGAGCTATCGGGCATGGCAGAAGGGGTTCCGCCTGCAGGAGGTCCCGATCGTGTTCGTGGACCGGGTGGAAGGACAGAGCAAGATGAACAAGACGATCGTTCGCGAGGCCGTCTGGATGGTCTGGTGGATCCGGATCCAGGGGATGCTGGGGAGGCTCGGGTGAGCGTCGTGTTCCACAAGGTCACGGGGTCAGGCAACGACTTCGTGATGCTCGATGGCCGGACCACCTCCGAGGCCGAGTGGCCGGCGGAGCGGATCGCGCGTGTGTGCGATCGCCGCGACGGGATCGGGGGCGACGGCCTGGTGATCGTCACACCTCGTGGCAACGGCACCGTGCGGATGACCTATTTCAATGCCGACGGGTCGCGGGCAGCGATGTGCGGCAACGCGGCGCTCTGCAGCACGCGGTTTGCCGCGGCGATGGAGCTGGCCGATCCGGCCGGCATGACGCTGGTCACCGACGCTGGCAGCTTCGGCGGGCGTTGTGTCGGCGAGGGTGTCATGGCGGAACTCCACCTGCCCGATGCCCCGATGCCCACCCCGGCCGATATCGTCCTCGGGGGAGGGGAGCACGCCGCCTGGCTCGGCGTGGTCGGCGTGCCGCACCTCGTCATGCTGGTGGAGGATGTTGCGACGGTGGACATCGCCGGGCGCGGGCGGGCGCTCCGCTTCGACCCGGCGTGCGGTCAGGGGGGGGCAAACGCCAATTTTGTCAGCCGCATCTCCGGTTCCAGTGGAGCGGGAGATCCGGCGGCAGCGACCTGGGCCATCCGCACCTATGAGCGCGGGGTGGAAGGCGAGACGCTCGCCTGTGGGACGGGCACGGTCGCGGCGGCGCTCGCACTGGCCGCCTCCGGTGCCGACCAGCTCCCGTTGCGCTTTCGGAGCGGAAGCGGCCGGGTCCTCACCGTGAGGGCCCAGGTGGACGGGGCGATCGCGCGCGACATCTGGCTCTGCGGGGAAGGGCGGCTGGTGGCGCGCGGGATCTGGTTGGGGTGACGTTGCAGTCGTGAAACTTCCGACGCCGCCGGTCGTTCAATGCGTTACCTTTGGGGCTTCCCACATGACGTCACCCTCACCCGGATTCTCGATGCGACCTGTCTCTACGCATGCCCGCCACGGCCTCGCCCTCGTGGCGGCCCTGGGCCTCGCTGCCTGCGCCAAGTCGGCGCCGCCTCGGACCGCTCCCGCACCCACACCTGCTGCCAGCGGGCAGACCCCGCCCGCCAGCGGTGCGGCGGGCCGCGCCGCCAACACCGGGCCGAAGCCCTACAAGGATGTCGTCACCGCCAAGGCGATGACCCGGTCGGGGATCTTCACGACCCACCGGATTGACGACAAGCTCCTCTTCGAGATTCCACGGCAGGAATTTGGCTCGGAGATGATGATGATCGCCCGGGCGGTGGAATCCACACTCCAGGATCCCGGCGGCTTTTTCGGCGGCGGGACCCAGCAGCTGGTGCGTTGGGAGCGCGAGGGGAACAACATCATCCTGCGGGGCCGGAGCTACCGGTTGCAAATGGACAGCACCGACAACCTGTACCGGCAGGTGAAGGGGTTCCAGAACGCCCCCGTGATCGCCAAGCTCGACGTACAGGCCTGGGGCGCCGACAGCGCGGCGGTGGTCGACGTGACCGACCTCTTCCTCACCTACAAGCAGGACATGGGCGCACTCCTGGGCACCACCAAGGACCGCAGCTGGTTCGAGCACGTCGCCACCTTCGACCGCAACGTGGAGGTCGAGGCCACGCAGAGCGGCTCAGCCCGCGCCCCGGGCCTCCCGCCGACCGTCCCGGCCACGAGCCAGACGGCGCGGATGCACTGGAGCTTCCTCAAGCTCCCCGAGCAGCCGATGATGCCCCGCTACGGCGACGACCGGGTCGGCTTCATCTCCACCCGCTACTTCGACTTCTCCTCGCGCGAGCATGAAGCGGAGCAGAAGCGCATCATCCATCGCTTCAAGCTGGTCCCGAAGGACATGGCCGCCTTCCAGCGCGGCGAACTGGTGGAGCCGGTCGAGCCGATCATCTACTGGATCGACCCGGCCACGCCCGAGTGGATGAAGCCGTGGGTCAAGGTCGGGGTGGACAAGTGGAACATCGCCTTCGAGCAGGCCGGCTTCAAGAACGCGATCCGGGGGGAGTATGCCCCGGCCAATGATCCCGACTGGTCGATCTACGACCTGCGCCACTCGATCATCTACTGGCGTCCGTCCACGGTGGCCAACGCCACCGGTGGGCAGGTGGTGGACCCGCGCTCGGGGCAGATCCTCAAGGGCGAAGTCAACATGTACCACAACATCATGCAGCTGCAGCGTGAGTGGTACTTCGTCCAGGTCTCGCCGCTCGACACGCGCGCCCAAACCCTGCCGATGCCCGACTCGCTGATGGGGCGGTTGGTGGAGTACGTGGTGACGCACGAGATCGGCCACTCGATCGGCTTCCCGCACAATATGAAGGCGTCGGCGATGTACCCGGTGGACTCGATCCGGAGCCGCACGTTCCTGGAGCGGATGGACGGCCACGTGGCGACGCTGATGGACTACTCGCGCTTCAACTATGTCGCGCAGCCGGAGGACAGCATCCCGCCGCACCTGCTGATCCCGCAGGTCGGGCCGTATGACAAGTACGCGGTGCGCTGGGGCTATCGCCCGATCCCGGGCGCCACCACGCCAGAGGCCGAGGTCGCGACCCTGGACCGCTGGTCCCGCGAGCAGGACACGATCCCGTGGTTCCGCTTCAGCACCAGCGGCGCCTCCAACGACCCGGAGAACCTGACCGAGGCGGTGGGCGATGCCGACGCCGTCAAGGCCACCACCCTCGGGCTCAAGAACCTTGAGCGGGTGATGGTCAACCTCCGCCCGGCCACCGAGAAGCCCGGCAAGGATTACGCGTTGCTCAACGACATGTACGGCGCCGCGGTGGGGCAGTGGGGTCGCTACATGAACCATGTCGCCGCCATCATTGGCGGGGCGATCACGCAGGAGAAATACGGCACCGGGCGTCGGTTCGAGCCGGTGAGCCGGGCGCGCCAGCGCGAGGCCGTGCGCTTCCTGAGCGAGCGTGCCTTCCAGGTGCCGACGATGTTCCTGGATGACGAGATCCTGTGGCGGATCGAGTCGCGCGGGGCAGTGGACCGGATCCGCGATGCGCAGACGTCGTTGTTCCGCGCATTGCTCTCGCCGTCACGGCTCAACACGCTGGTGGACTACGAAGCGCGGCTCGGCAGCGGCACCTACACGCTGCCGGAGTACATGACCGACCTTCGGGCGGGCGTCTGGGGTGAGCTGCAGCAGGGTCGTGTGACGGTGGACATCTACCGCCGCAACCTGCAGCGCGCGTACCTGGACCGGATCAACGCCGAGCTCAACCCGCCGGCGCCGTCGGCGACGGCCGCGAAGCCGACCGGGTGGGGCAGCGACGTGCGGGCGATGTACCGGGCGGAGCTCCGGGCGATCGACCAGCAGGCGGCGCGGGCCCAGTCCCGGGCTGGCGATGCGATCACGCGGGTCCACCTGGCAGATGTGCGGGCCGAAATCGCCAAGACCCTTGAGGCGAGTCGGTAGACGAATCGGCGACCAGCCGGCGGCGTCAGCCACCGGTTCGAGCATGAGTCATTCAGCCGGCGGCGTCAGCCGCCGGTTCATGTCGCGAGAGGGCCCGGTGCCGAATGGTGCCGGGCCCTCGTTTCATTCTGCGCATCTCGCCTTGCGGTCCTTGACGGGGCAGGGATGAGGGGTGAGGTTCAGGAAGGTAGTTCCTCCCCTCGACCCCGAGGCCCGCATGTCCGCTTTCCGCTTTCCGCTTTCCGCGTTCCGCTTTCCGCTTTCCGCTTTCCGGGGACGATAGCAGTCTGCATGGTGACGCTTCTCGTCGGTTGCGCTGAGGCACCCGCGGCCCCTTCGCCTGACGTACGAGTACCGATCCCAGAGTTGCTTGCGTCACTCGGCGGAACCTGTCAGCAGGGCGTCTTTACTCAGTTCTCGGCCACCGATGGCTGGGCCTGCCACACCACCGTAGAGTTCCACTCCAACGACGCCCTGTTACAGTCTGCAGTTGCGGTGGCGGCCGGCGAATGGAGTGTACGACTCCAGTCAACAGGCTTCGGCGAACTCCCGGAATTCTCAACCACGACCACACCGAGTTTCGCAGAAGCGACCGTAACCGGGACCGCGCTTGGGACAGTCTTTTGTGGCGACTGGAACAAGGACACCCGATTGCTTCGCGTCCTTTCCGGTGCCGACTGTACCGGGTTCGACAACACGGATGCGCTCAGCAACCTCCTCCTGCATGAGGTTGGTCACGCGGTCGGTTGGACCGGCACCCTCACCGACAAGGTGGTATTCAACACCAGGGCGGCCGATCACTGCGTGATGAACCTGGCTGATGACGCCTCGATCAATGGTTCCGTGTGTCAACATGCGATCGAGGGCGCGCTGGCGGCCTACGGACTGGTACCCTACGACGCGAGCACCTTTTTCTCGACACCGTTCGTCGTCAACAGCGCCCTTCCGCTCTTGTCGCACACCCTCGCAATCGGGAACTCCGCGACGCTTTCGCCCGGGGCACTGGTGCTGGAACGAAGCGGCGTGGTGTCCGGGACCGAGTACGCGTACACATGGACGACTTCGGCGAGCGGCGTCGCGAGCGTCTCGTCCGCGGGCGTCGTGACTGCGGTAGGGGCGGGAACCGCCACGATCCGGGCCACACCTGCTGCCGGCGCCGGCTACCTGCTGGCCCACCCGTTCCGGGTCACTGGGCGGACCTCCACCATCACGGTGCCTCCACCCGCGCCAGAGATTCTTCTCGATGAGGTCCCGGTCATCACCGAGGGGTATCACACCTTCACCTACATCGGTCCCGGAACGTCTGGACCGCTGACGTGGACGATCGACGACAGTCGCACCACTACCATCAACCCCGACACCACCTTCACCACGCCCGGGTGGACAGCCACCGTCTACATCACGGCGGGCTCCTACACCTTGCGGGTCACCGCGGCCGGCATCATCCACGACTTCCCGGTCTGTACCGGAACCTCCGATCCCAATCTCAACGGCGGCAAGGGCGCGGCCGGAACGGATGCCGTGGCGAACTGTCCGCCCCCGGAGTCGGAGTGATGGCCGCCGTACGCGCGTGCCTGCGGCCGTTTCCGTTGGTGCTCGCCTTGGGCGTCCTCGCGTGCAGCGAGGGCTCGCCAGCGCCGACGATGCCCCCCCCACTAGCCACTCCCGTGGGAAATCTACTGCTTTATGACCCGACCGGCCCGATCCACGTGGTGGAGGCTGCGTCGGGCGAAGGGAGAGAGGTGTCGCGGTTCGGCGAGCCATTCATGTGGGTCTCGGCCTCTCTCGGGTCGGACGGCCACGTTGCCCTTGGTGGCAGCACCGGCGTGGGTCAGCCCGATCGGGGCATCCGCCAGCTCGATCTCCGTTCCGGCAACGTCACCACCCTCATCTCCTCCGTCGACCGCACCGTCCTCTTTGCCGCGGCACGGCTTTCACCCGACGGCACCACCCTTGCGCTCACCGGGATCGGCATCACTGCGCCCGGTCGCGTCTCCACCGTGACGATGGACTTGGATTCCGGTGTGCAAACGCTAAAGTTCATCGCCCCGGCAGAGGCTCCGAACCAATATCTCGCCGACCTCCAGTGGTTGCCGGACCAGAGTGGCTTGATCGCAATCGAGTACGGCATCGACTCAGCCTGGGTGGTCCACTTCGAGCTGGCATCCGGAACGATCACGCGCCTCACGGAGGCGATGCCGACGGCTCGCGGCATCCTCACCCTGGATCTGGCTCCGGACGGCGAGACGATCGCCTACAACACTCCCGAAGGGCATCTGCGATTCATGAAGCGGAGCGGGGAACCGGCGGGCGGATTCCCGGCTGACCTCGTCGGCCGGTTTCCAACCTTCTCCCCCGACGGCACGATGCTGGCTTGGTCACTAGCCCCTGGGGTGGATATGGAGGTCACGGGTGTCTGGTTCCACCGCTTCGCCGACGGCAAAGAATGGCCGCTCACCCCGGCGAACGGGCGATTGACGTGGGTCCTGGATTGGGAGTGAGCGCGGAGCGTTCGTCGTGGGTCGTGAGAGGGCCCGGTGCCGTCTGGTGCCGGGCCCTTTCTCGTGTCCGCGGGCGGCCGTCTGGAGATGCACGGTGGGGCGGGGGCCGTCACGCCGGATCGGTGGGCTCGGTGGGATCGAATCCGGGATCTTCGGCCTCCGTGATGTCATGTCCCTGTTCGTCGCGACCGTCGTTCGCCTTCCCCTTGCCTACTTCGTCACGAAATGGTGGAGTTGCCGCATTCTCCCCATCGCGATTGCTCTCGTCCGCGGGCTGCCGCGAAGGGCGTTTCGGGTCCATGGATCTCTCCGGTGCAGGGTGCCATCCAGTTCGCGCTTCCTCACAGCAGGGACGGTGGGGCTCCCGTGAGGGTGCACAAGCCTCAAGCATCACATGAGGTGTCGTGGACGAACTGGGCGGGCAGGGGCTCATGTGTCACTGGAACCGCCGGAAACCGACCTAACGCTATCAAGCCACACCCCACCCACGACGCACCGGAGCCACCTCATGATCCAGGCCTATGTCGCCACAGACCTCGTTGACGCCGAGATGGCAGCCGCCGCTCTGACCGCTGCTGGCATTTCCGCGGTGGTGCAGGGAGACGTGATTGCCATCCCCTCCGGACCGTTTCCGACCGTCTGGGTCGCGGACGATACGCTGGAGCGGGCTCACGAGATCTTGGCGGACCGGGGTCGGGGAGCCGGCCGGGCGGACGCGGACGACCATCCGGGCGACTGACCCACCGGTGGGGGACGGGGATAACTGGGAGTTATCCCCACTTTTCCACCGGTCAACTTAACATAATACATCTTATACGTCATTGGCACAAACCGCCATACCGCCACCCGCCAAGGCTGTCACAATCCCCTACGAGACATCAGCTTACAGATTTAACCAACAAAGATTCCCCGGGTAGATCTGCCCAGAATAATCGGTGACCAAGGGCGCGCTTCCCACCGCGGCCCTCCATTCTTCGTCCGCTCTTCTGCAATCTCCGATCTCAGATCTCTCCTCGCCGTTCGCCGCACCCCCGC
>JBBQQJ010000091.1:0-10976 GCA_038216165.1 Gemmatimonadales bacterium
AAGATCAAGGTCGCGAACGCGAAGTCGAACCCTCGTTCCTCGAGGTTGGCCTCACTCTTTTCGGAGTCCCAAGAGAACCGCATGGGGTAATATACATGTGTATATACGCACCGTCAAGCGCTCGTGGACCACAGCATAACGGCTTGCGCTTCTGCGGCGGCCGCACTCGCGGCGAAGCCGGTCCTTCCTGTGCGGCCGACCGCAGCAAGCGCTTGTTAGCGTGCCGACTACGCCGCGAACATTTCCTGCAACACTCCCAGCACCCGGTCCAAGGTCCCCGGCCCGATGCGGCCAATCTTCTTGGTCAGCCGAACGCGATCGACCGTACGCAGTTGGTCCAGAACGATGTGACCCGACTTACCCGCGAAGCGGCAGGCTATCCGAAAGGGGTAGGGGTGCGAGCCCGTCGTGAGTGGTGCCACGATGAAGGTGCTCAGCGCTCCATTGAGCTCGTCTGGCGAGACGATCACGCAGGGGCGCGTCTTTCGAATCTCTCGACCAAGGGTGGGATCGAGTGCCACGAGAAAGACGTCACCTCGGGTCACCTGTCCGGAGCTCACCAGGTCCACTCATCTCGGTCGAATGCCGTGGGCGCAACTGGGTCGAGCAAGCCTTCTCGGGTGTCCGCCAGGTCTGCGGCGGCTTCGGCCCAACCCGCGCGCGTCGAACTGAGGGCGCGGATCACCACCGTGTTGCCTTGGACCTCGAGTTGGACGTCTTCCTCAAGCCCCGCCTGTTCAATGAGGGGCTTGGGCAGTCGGATGCCACGGGAGTTGCCGATTCGGACAAGCTTGGTCTTCATGGGACGCTCGGGAAACAGTGTACCCACAATGTACCCACTCTGGATCCCGGCGCAAGTAGCGGGTGGCTGTCACGCTAACACCAATTCAATGCCGCCCGACGGGCGGTATACCCCAGTACGCTACCTCCACGAACGCTAAAGCGCCAACCCCGTGAGAAGGTCCCCCAGACCGCCACGGTCCGCCGGGCTCGTCACCCCTAACCCACCCCGGTTCAGCACGTGCGTGTACATCATCGTGGTCGTCACACTCCGATGCCCCAAGAGCTCCTGCACCGTCCGGATGTCCGCCCCGCCCTCAAGCAGGTGCGTCGCGAAACTGTGCCGCAGGGTGTGACAACTCGCCCGCTTCACCAGCCCGCTCCCCCGCACCGCCACCGCCATCGCCCGCTGCATCGCCGACGCGTGCCAGTGAGGCCGGTACCACTTCCCATCCGCCACGTCGCGGTACCGACGCGTCGCCGGAAAAAGCCACTGCCAGGCCAGACTCCGCCCCGCCCCCGGGTACTTCCGATCCAGCGCCCCCGGCAGCACAACCCAACCGTTCTCCTGCCCCGCAGCGCACTCCGCCGCGTGCCGCGCCGCCACCCGACGGAGCTGTCCCGCGATCGCCGCCCGCGCCGCCTGCGGCATCACCGTGACCCGGTCCTTCGCCCCCTTCCCCCGACGGATCCGGAATTCCCCCCGTTCCAGGTCAAGGTCCTTCACCCGGAGCGTCAGACACTCGGTGAGCCGCATCCCGCTGCCATACAACACCACACCAATCAGCCGCGCCACCCCGTCCAGTGCCAGCAGCACCCGCCGCACCTCGTCCCGCGTCAACACCACCGGCAAGCGCTCCGGCTGCTTCGCCCGAGGCAACGGCCCCAACGCCTCCAGCGGTTGCCCGAGCACGTCGCCGTAGAGCAGCAACAACGCCGCCAGCGCCTGATTGATGCTGCTCGCCGACAACTGCCGCGGACCCGCCAAATGCGCCAGAAACGCCCGCACCTCCAGAGCGCCCATCTCCCGTGGATGCCGCAGGTGGTGGAAGCGGACATAGCGACGCACCCAGGCAACGTAGACCGCCTCGGTGCGCGGGCTGAAATGACGGATGCGCATGTTGGACTGCAAAGCACGCAGGAGGGGCGATTTGGGCTGCACGGGAAGATCTCCGACCGGGACGCCTCAGCATCGCCACGCCCACCCCGCCAATCATCCACCAACCAACGCCGACCGGAACACATCACCGCGACACAACGAGCCCACCGCGAGACCTCGCGCACCGGCCGCGCACCGGCCGCGCCAGCGCATTACCATTCCCGGTCCTGACACCGCTCCCCCGATCCACCTCGACCAGGACAACCAATGACCAACACCACTGGCTCCCTCAATGCGACCACTCTGGGCGGTTCGCTCACCTGCAAGGACCTCGCGGCCTCCATGCGGTGGTACCGCGACGTCCTCGGCTTCGATGTAGAACAGACGTATGAGAACGAGGGCCAGATGACCGCGGCCGTGATCGCCTCCGGGCACATCCGCATTGTCCTGAATCAGGACAACGGCAAGCTCGGCTGGGAGCGCATCAAGGGGCAGGGGCTCTACCTGCAAATCAACGTGGCCACCCCCGCAGACGTCGACGCCACCGCCGAACGCATCAAGGCCGCCGGTGGTGCGCTGATCGATGCCCCCGCCGATCGGCCCTGGGGCGTCCGCATGTGCCAATTCCTGGACCCCGACGGGTTCAAGCTCGGCGTGTCCACTCCGCTGGCAGGGTAGCAGCCACGGAATGATGGAACGGGGGGAGGGAGCAACCGTGCTCCCTCCCCCCGTTCCCCTGTCCTCCCCGCACCCCTCTTGCGCCCTCCTGACCGTGCCCCTGCGCCAGAAATTCGCCGGGGCTGGGGGCGTGCGGGGCTACCGTGCCTTGTGGGCTTCCAGCTCGATCTCGATCAGGAACTCGGGCAGGGCGAGCCCCTTGACCTCGAGCCACGACCCGGTCGGAAACTGCTTCGTGTAGAGGGAGGTCCGGTACCCGGATACCTCGAGAAACTTCGCCATATCGGTCGTGAACACGTTCTCGACGATCACGTCGTCGAAGGTGTAGCCGTAGTGCTTCAGGACCTGGTCCAAGTCCGCGTACACGTTCTTCATCTGCTGATCCATATCGCCAGCGGCGGTGGGGTTGCCCGCGCTGTCCATGCTCACCGCACCCGAGACCTTGAGGTCATCGCCGATCCGGACGGCATGCGTGTACCCATAGGCCTGCTCGACCTCCGGTCGCAACTGGAAGTATTCCGGCGCTGCCGCGGCGACGCCAGCTTCCGCCGCCCCCAGATGGGTTTCGCCATCGTCATCGGCAGCACACCCGGGCAGGGTCGCCACGAGGAGTGACGTGAGGAGCAGCAGGGAACTCGCGTTCATGGGTCGCCTCCGTAAAGGGTACTGGTGCCCCGAACCGGCCGGGGTGCGACTGCGGGACCCGTGGAGGCCAGTACAGTCGAGCCACAGAGTATTCCGGTTCCACCCCGCACCCCGCACCTCTCACCCCGCACCCCGCACCTCCAGCACCACCTTCCCGAACGTCCCATTCCCCGCCATCGCGGCGTGCGCCTCCGCGAAGTCGGCCAGCGGGACCACCCGATCCACCACCGGGCGCAATGCCCCGTCCACAAAGTGCGGCAGCACCTCCGCGCTGAATCGCGACACCAACTCCCGGCGCTCGGGGAGCTCGCGCGACCGCATCGCCGTCCCGATGATCTCCAGCCGCCGCCTGAGCACCAGCCCCATGTCGAACCGGTCGGCCACCCCGCCGGTGAGCGTACCGAGCACCACCAACCGGCCCCGGAGTGCGAGCAGGGTCAGGTTCTGCTGCAGGAACCCCGCGCCGAGGGTGTCGATGATCGCATCCACCGGCTCGCCCACCTGCTGCGGCCAGTCCGCCGCGGTGGTCAGCATGCCGTGCGACATCCCCATCGCCGCACAGCGCACGAGCTTGTCGGGCGTCCGCGACGTGCCGATGAGCGTGACTCCCAAGAGCGACGCGATTTGCACCGCCGCGGTCCCGACCCCGCTCCCGACCGCGTGGACCAGTACCCGCGATCCCCCCCCCACGCGGGCACGCAACACCAACGCGTCCCACGCCGTCAGGAACGCCTCGGGAATCGCCGCCGCGTCGGTCCAGGACATCCCCGGCGGCACCGACATCGCCTCGTCCTCGTGCACCACCACCCGCTCGGCGTGGGCCCCGCCGCCCACCAACCCCATCACCCGGTCACCGATCGCCCAGCGACTGGTCCCAACCCCGAGCGCCATCACCTCACCGGCGTACTCGAGTCCGGGGATGTCGGCCGGCCACCCCGGCGGCGCCGGGTACTTCCCCGCCATCTGGAGGAGGTCCGCCCGGTTGAGCCCCGCCGCATGAACGCGCACGAGCAACTCCCCCGGCCCGGCTACCGGATCGGGATGCTCCAGCAGGAGCGTCTGGTTGGGGGCGGGATGGGTGAGAGCCAACATCGTGAACGGTACTCCTGATTGGCGATTGGTGATTCGGAGTGTAACACCTCGCATCCAGGAAGATTTCGGGTTATCTTCGGTTTTGACAGATACTCCCCTTTCGGACCTCCAATCACCAATCACCAATCGCCATCATGTCCTACTGCACCATCGCCCCCGGCCACCCATTCCACGGGCCGTATCACGACACCGAGTACGGCGTCCCGCTGCACGATGACGCGGGGCTGTTCGAGCGGATGGTCCTCGAGATCAATCAGGCCGGGCTCTCGTGGCTCACGATCCTGAAAAAGCGCGAGGGATTCCGGCGCGCCTACGACGGCTTCGATCCCCACGTGGTGGCGCGCTACGGCGAGAAGGACCGGGCGCGCCTCCTCGCTGACGCCGGGATCATCCGCAATCGCCTCAAGGTCGATGCCGCGGTCCACAACGCCAACCGCATCGTGGCCCTCATCGCCGAGCACGGCTCCTTCTCCGCCTGGCTCGATGCCCAGGGAGAGCTCACCAAGGACGCATGGGTCAAGGTGATGAAGCGCGAGTTCAAGTTCATGGGCGGTGAGATCGTCGGCGAGTTCCTGATGAGCATCGGGCGACTGCCGGGCGCGCACGTGCGAGGGTGTCCGGTGGGCGAAAAGCTGGTGAACAGGGAACGGTGAACAGGGAACGGGCAACAGGGAGGAGACCCCTCGTCCCTCCCGTTGGTCGGGACGAGGGTCACACCAATCACCAATCACCAATCACCAATCGCCAATCGCCAATCGCCGTTCCCCGCTCTCGAGCAGTCCCCATGTTCACCCACCTGCACGTCCACTCCTGGTTCTCCTTCGGCCTCGGGGCCTCGTCCCCCGACGCATTGGTCACGGCCGCCGCCGAGCGCGGCTTCCGTGCGCTCGCGCTCACCGACACCAACGGGGTGTACGGCGCGGTGGCCTTCCAGCAGGCGTGCGAAGCCGCCGGCATTCGTCCGATCCTCGGCGCGCATCTGGTCGCCAACCGACAGGAAGCCGTGGTCCTCGCAGAGGACGCCCGCGGCTGGGCCGCCCTCTGCCGTGCCGTCACCGCCATCCACTGGGAACCCGACCTCGCCCTCTCGGCACAGCTCGCCGTCGATCGCGAGGGCCTCACCGTCATCACCCAGGACACCGCGCTGCTCGAACGGTTGGTGCAGCTCTCCGGCCCCGCCGGGATCTGTGCCGAGCTGCGTCCTGGCCCCGAGCGGCACGCGGTGCTCGCCACCGCACGGCGGCTCGGTGTCCCCGCGGTGGTCACCGGCGGTGTGGTGATGGCCTACGCCGACGACTGGCCCCGCCACCGACTGATCCACGCGATCCACCGCAACGGGACACTCGAATCGCCATCGCGAGGCCCGGAGGGCCGAAGCGATCCCCAATCGCCGCTCGCCCCTCGCTCCGCCTGGCTCCGTTCTGCGGCCGACATCGAGCGCCACTTCCCCGACGTGCCCGAGGCCTTTGCTGGCGCCGCAGTGATCGCCGAGCGCTGTCAGTACCGGATCCCGATCGGTCGCACGATCGCCCCACGCCATGCCGAAGCACAGGATGCCCTGCAGCAACTGCGCTCACTCGCCTCTGAGGGCGCACTCCGGCGCTACGGCACGATCGCCCCCGTCACCCGCGACCGCCTCGAGCATGAGCTCAGCATCATCGGGATGAAGGGATTCGCCGACTACTTCCTGGTGGTGCGCGATATCGTCCTGCACGGCCCGACCCACTGCGGCCGCGGCTCCGTGGCGAATTCCGTCGTCTCCTACTGCCTCGGTATCACCCACGTGGAGCCGCTCGGCGCAGGGCTCCTGTTCGAGCGCTTCCTCAACCCGGCCCGCAAGGACCCGCCCGACATCGATCTCGATTTTCCCTGGGATGAGCGCGACCGCATCCTGGCGTGGGTCTTCCGCAAGCATCCCCGCCCACGCGCAGCGATGGTGGCCAACCACAACTGCCTGCGCATGGCGGGCGCGCTCCGCGAGGTGGCCAAGGTGCTCGGACGGCCAGCCGCCGAGATTCGCGACGTCACCCGTCGGATCCCGTATTTCTGGAGTGGCGAGGATGCCGCCACCCTCTTTGCGGAACATCCGAATTTTCGCGGCATGCGCCTCCCCGACGGATGGGATCGCATCGCCACCCTCGCGGGAGGGCTCGTGGGCACGCCGCGTCACTTGTCACTGCATCCGGGCGGCGTGGTGATCGTGCCGGGGGCGCTCACCGATGTGGTCCCGCTGGAGCCAGCCGCCAAGCGACTCGACGCCGCGCCCGACCTCACCGTACCGGTGATTCAATTCGAGAAGGACGGCGCCGAAGACGCCGGTCTCGTCAAGATTGACCTCCTCGGCAACCGCTCCCTCGCCGTGATCCGCGATGCGATCACGATGGTGCGCGAGAACACTGGCGTACAGCTCGACTATACCTCGCACGAGGCGGGGCGCGATGAGGCCACGCGGGCGCTCTTCCGCACCGGCAACACGATCGGTGTCTTCTACACCGAATCGCCGGCGAGCCGAATGCTCAACCTCAAGAGCCAGGCCGACAGCTTCGAATTACTGGTGCTCAACACCAGCATCATCCGCCCCGCCGCCAATCGCTTCATCCAGCAGTACCTCGAGCGGCTGCACGGCGCGGAGTACGAGCCGCTCCATCCCGCGCTGCGCGACGTGCTCGCCGAGACGTTTGGCGTGATGGTCTATCAGGAGGATGTGGTCAACGTCGCGCACGCCTTTGCCGGTCTCGATCTCGCCACCGCCGACGGACTCCGCAAGGCACTCGCCAAGAAGCGGCCCGGCAAGCTGCTCGCCGCCTACGCCGAAGAATTCGTGGCCGGTGCGCGGGCGCGCGGCCGTGACGAGGCGAGCATCACGCGAGTGTGGGAGATGATCCTCTCGTTCTCCGGGTACTCGTTCTGCAAGGGACACTCGTGCTCGTACATCCAGGTGGCGCAGCAGAGCGCCTACCTGCGCGCCAATCATCCGGCCGAGTTCATCGCCGCGGTGCTCTCCAACGAGGGCGGCTTCTACCGTCGCTTCGCCTACGTGGCGGAAGCGCGGCGGATGGGCGTGGCCATCCTGCCACCCTGCGTCAACACGAGTCAGTGGCGCTGCACCGGGCACGTCACCGCGATGCGCACCGGGCTCATGTTCATCAAGGGGCTCACGCGAGACGGGGCGGAGCGGTTGCTGGCCGCGCGCACGGCCGCGGGTCCCTTCGGAGATCTTGTCGACCTGCGCGTGCGTGCCGCGCTCGGCAACGATGACCTCCGGCTTCTCATCAAGGTGGGCGCGCTCGACGCGATTGCGGGTCCGCACGCCCGCCCGCAACTGCTCTGGCTGCTCGACACTGCCCAGCCCGAGCGACTCCTGCCCTCCGCGTCGACCGTGCCCCCGCTCCGTGAGTACTCCGTCGAGCGCAAGCGTCACGATGCCTGGGCCCTCCTCGGCTTCTGCCTCGATGCTCACCCGATGCGCCTGCACGCGGAGGCGCTCCGCCGCCTTCGCCTGGTCCCGAGCACCGACCTCGCCCGCCATGTGGGGCGGCGCGTCCTGATGGCCGGGATGTACACCACCGGCAAGCCGGTCCACACGGCGGCGCACGAACCGATGCAGTTCGCGACTTTTGATGACGGCGAGGGACTCATCGAGTGCGTCCTCTTTCCCGACGTCTACCGCGAACGCTCCCATGTCCTCTTCGATCAGGGACCGTTCGTCTTCCGGGGTATGGTGGAGGAATCGTTCGGGGCCCTCACCCTCACCATCACGCATCTGGAGCGGATGGAACGGTTGCTGGCGCGCATGGGCCCGCAACCAATGCCGCGGGAGGCGCGTATCACCTCCGCGTGACCGCCTCGCCCCTCAAGGAGCCGTGATGTTGCCCCCCCGCCTGATGCTCGCCGCCGCCCTCCTCCTCGATGCCCCGCTGCAGGCTCAGACCCGCCTCGTGCTGGCGCCCACCGGATCCGAAGCCCGATTCCAGATTCGTGAGAAGCTGGTGGCCAACATCATCGACAACGACGTTATCGGCCGGACCGGCGCGGTAAGCGGCAGTATCCTGATCGATGCCAGCGGCAGAGTGATTCCGGGAGACTCACGGATCACGGTGGACCTCACCGGCCTCAAGACCGACAGCGATCGGCGCGACGGCTACGTGCAGCGCAACACCCTCGAGACGGTCACCCACCCCACCGCGGTCCTGGTCGTGACGGCGATCCGTGGCGCCCCGAGCCCGCTACCCAGCGCGGGGACCTTCACATTTACCCTGGTGGGCGACCTCACCCTCAAGGGGGTCACCAAGCCGACCACCTGGACTGTGACCGCGGAGGCCTCCCGTGCCGGCTACACCGGGGTGGCCAGGACCGCCTTCCCCTTCGCGGAGTTTGGGCTCACCAAGCCGAGCGTCCGCGTGGTGGCCCGGGTGGATGACCCCATCACGCTGGCCCTACAGTTCAACTTCGTCCGCGAGTAGTCTGTTCCCCCTCACCCCTCACCCCCTTTCCCATGCCCCATCCCTCCTGGCCCACCCGGGACGAGGTCCAGCACCTCGCCGACCAGCTCCCGCCCCTGATCCGCTTCGGGACCTCATCGTGGACCTACCCGGGATGGACCGGCCTGATCTACGATCGGGAGTACCCAGCCTCCGGAGCGACGGCCCGCATGCTGAAGGAGTACGCCCGGTGGCCACTCTTCCGCACGGTAGGGATCGATTCCTTCTTCTATCGCCCCGCCTCACCACGCACCCTCAAGCAATACGCCGAGGCGCTCCCGGCCGATTTTCGCTGCGTGAGCAAGGTCTGGGAGCGGATCACGGCCCACACCTTCGCGAACCCGCGGGAGCGGGATCGCTACGGCCAGCGCAACCCGGACTGGCTCAACGCAGAGCTCTTTGCGAACGAAGTAGTGGGGCCGATGCAGGATGTGTTCAGCGACCACACGGGGCCGCTGATCCTCGAGTTCCAGGCAATCTCGGGCAAGGACCAGGTCACCGCGCGGGACTTTGCCGAACACCTCGATCGGTTCTTCTCGGCGGCCCCGCCCGGAGTGCCGTACGCCGTGGAGATCCGCAACGAGGAGTACCTCAGCCCGGAGTACTTCGCGGTGCTGCGCGTCCATGGAGTCGGGCACGTCTTCAACGCCTGGACCCGCATGCCCCCGATCAGCGAGCAGTTCCTGCTGCATGACGCGATCACGGCGCCGTTCATCGTGGCCCGGGCGCTACTCCGGACCGGGCGAACCTACAGTGCCGCCGTGGATGCTTTTGCCCCGTACGACCATGTGCAGGATGCGAACCCGGGCCTGCGCGCCGACTTGACGGCCCTCGCCAAGGCGGCCCTGGAACTGCGCGTGCCCGCCTACCTGATCGTGAACAACCGGGCGGAGGGGTGCGCCCCCCTCACGATCGCGGCGGTGGCCCGACAGCTTGTGGAGAGGAGCGCGACCTAATCTGGCGCGGCCACCCGAAGCGCGAGGCGGCGGGCGGAAGGAAGGAGGTCGGTGACGCCGTCGAACACCCCCGCCCGTTTGAGAACCGTCATCCCGTGCACTGCGCTCCAGCATGCCGCGGCCTGCGCAATGACCCGACTCGGCCCCTCGCCCCGGAGATCCATCTCAACCGCCGCAACCACCGCGCGAAACCAGCGTTCCACCCCTTCGCTCACGTCGGGGTCCTCGGCAATGCGCGCCGTGGTCATCACCCCGACCAATTCGGCGTCGCTCGCGGCGAGTTCCGCCCAGACCTCGCCCACCGCCCGGCTGCCATTCGTGGCAAGTGCCTCGAGGGCGGCAGCCGCCTGGAGATAGCCTGCCAAGGCCAAGGCACGTAGCAGGGCTTCCCGGTCGGCAAAGTGCCGATAGGGGGCGTTGGGGGAGACACCGATGGTGCGGGCGAGGTCGCGAATGGAAAGCGCGGTGGCAGGCGCGCGCCGGAGGGCATCGCGTGCCGCCTCCAGTATGGCACGCCGGAGGTCGCCGTGGTGGTAGGGTGCCTTCATGTGGCCGCCTCGCGCTTCGGGAAGTGTGTAATGTACACTTTGTCCCGATGTGTGTACTACCTACATGACGCGGTGCCGCTCAGGACGGAGCGAGCGTCTTGATCAGCTCGGCCTCCAGGCCGACCATCTGCACGACTCGCCCAATCGTCTCGCCGACCTTGTTGTTCGGCGTCGAGGCCCCGGCAGTGATTCCAATCCGGGTCGCCCCGCCGAGCCAGTCGCTCTCGGTCACCTCGGCCTTGGACCGGACCGGCTGGTGACGGAGGGTGCCGGCCACCGTGTCAATGCAGTCGGCATCCTCGAGGTGCAGCGCACGCACGCCATGGTGTTGCGCCAAGGCCGCCAGCGCACAGGTGTTCGAGGAGTTGTACCCGCCGATCACCAGCATGAGGTCGAGGGGCTCCTCCAGGAGCTCCTTGACCGCGTCCTGCCGCTCCTGGGTGGCGGAACAGATGGTGTCGAATGACCTGAAGTGCTCATCGATCACATCATCACCAAACCGCTTGGCGAGAGACTTCTTGAACTCCGCCGCGATCGCCAGCGATTCACCTGACAACATGGTGGTCTGATTGGCGACCCCGATATGCTCCAGATCACGGACAAAATCGAATCCGGGGGAGGAGGCCTTGGCGAACCGCTCGGCGAGCCCTGCCGCCTCGGCTTTCCCTTCGATCACGTCCAGCACCAGGCGCGCCTC
>JBBQQJ010000092.1:0-10961 GCA_038216165.1 Gemmatimonadales bacterium
GTTCGTCGTGTAGTTTCGCGGCGCCGAGGTGCGCGACGAGGCGCAAACGTTGGTGGAGCTCGGGATCCCGGCCGACGCCACTCTGAGCGTCCTCCGTCGGCGGCGGCGCGCGGTGCAGTGACGCGCGCCGCACAGGTTTTCGGCGCGCCGGACTGCGCGGGGCATGATCCGGGACCGGGGCATCCCGAGTCTCCGGCACGCCTCGCAGCCATCGAGGCCGCGCTTGCCGCCGCGGAGATCCCCGTCACCTTGGCGGCGAGCGCCACGCTGGAGCAACTCCTGCGGTGTCATTCCCGGACGTATCTGGAGCGGGTCCGCGCGGTGGCGCGTGGGGGTGGGGGGGCGCTCGATGCCGACACCACGCTGAGCGCCGGGAGTTGGGAGGCCATCCTCGGCGCGACCGGTGCGGCACTCGCCGCCCTCGATCATGCACTTTCCACCGGCCGACACGCCTTCGCGGCGATCCGACCACCTGGGCACCATGCCCTCGCCGATCGGGCGATGGGGTTCTGCATGGTCGGCCATGTGGCGCTGTTGGCACACCATGCGCTCGCCTCAGGCAGGTCCCGGGTGCTCATCCTGGACTGGGACGTACACCACGGCAACGGGACCCAGGCCCTCGTGGCAGACGAGCCCCGGATCCGCTTCGTGTCGATGCACCAGTCACCGTGGTATCCCGGCACCGGGGCGGCGAGCGACCGGGGGCCTCACCACACCTGTTGGAACATCCCGATGGCAGGTGGCCAGTCGCGAGCCACCTATGTCGATACGCTCTGGGAGGGGATCGGGGCCGCGACCAGCGATTGGCCGCCGGATCTGGTCCTGCTCTCGGCCGGCTATGACAGTCTGGCGGGAGATCCGCTCGGCGACTTTACCCTGGAACCGGCCGACCTGACCACATGGATCGAGCGGGTCCGCACCGCGTGGCCCGCCATTCCCGTGGTGGGGGTCCTCGAGGGGGGCTACGCGCCTGCCCGGCTGGCCGCCGGCGTCCTGGCGACGGTGCGGGCGCTCGGGTAGCACCCTGAGTTGCGATGCCCCGCGTGAGGCTCGATCTTCCGGACCCGTTCACCGTTCACCGTTCACCGTTCACCTTGCCGAGTGACTCCGCCATGGCCCTGCATCTCTCGACCGAACTCTTGACGCTCCAGACGCGGCATCCCTTCATTATCGCGCGCGGCGGGCAAAGCGAGTACCGCACCGTCATGGTCAAGGTGACCGACGCCGACGGGCAGGAGGGGTGGGGCGAGGCCGCAGCGACGCGCTTCTATGGCGAGACGCTGGAGACCGTGCAGGCGGCATTGCAGTCCTACGGGCCGCTCCTCGGCGACGATCCCTTCCAGCTCGAGACCATCGAGCGGCGCCTGGAACTGACCTTGCGGCGGAACGCCGCGGCGCGCGTGGCCATCTCGGCTGCGCTGCACGATCTGGTCGGCAAGCGTCTGGGGCAGCCGGTCTGGCGGCTCTGGGGTCTCGATCCCGCGCTCGCGCCGCGCTCCACCTTCACGATCGGGATCGACACGCCCGAGATGATCCGACGCAAGGTGGGCGAGGCCGCCGAGTACCCGATCCTCAAGATCAAGCTCGGCAGCGACCGGGATCGCGAGCTCCTCGAGACGATCCGGGGCGCGACCGACAAGGAATTGCGCGTGGACGCCAATTGCGGCTGGACGGCGGTTCACACGGTGCGCATGCTGCCGGTGCTCGAGGAGTTCGGCGTGACGGTGCTGGAGCAGCCCGTGCCGCCAGAGGATCTCGACGGCTTCGCGCTGATCCGGCGGCACGCCCGCATGCCGCTCATCGCGGATGAGAGCTGCGTGACGAGCGCGGACATTCCCCGTCTCGCCGGCAGGGTGGACGGGATCAACATCAAGCTGGCCAAGTGCGGTTCGCTCCGCGAGGCGATCCGCATGGTGGCGATCGCCCGCGCCCACGGCATGATGGTGATGCTCGGCTGCATGATCGAGTCGTCCCTTGGCATCACCGCCGCAGCGCACCTCTCCCCGTTGTGTGACATCGTCGACCTCGACGGCGCGGCGCTCCTCGCGACCGATCCCTTTGTGGGTGCCTCGATCGCCGGCGGGCAGGTGGCCCTGCCCGAGGGTCCGGGGCTTGGTGTGCAGCGACGGTGACCGACCGCTTCGCCGACGTGGCGTTGCCGCTCCCGGTGGCGGTGCCGTATCGCTATCGGATCCCCATCAGCCTGGCCGATCGCGCGCTCCCCGGGGCGCGCGTTGTCGTTCCGGTCCGGCAGCACGAGCTGATCGGGATCATCACGGCCGTTGATGTCCCCCCCCCAGACACCGCGGCGCGGGACCTCCTCGCCTGCCCGGACGCCGTGCCGGCGCTCACCGCGCCGCTGCTTGCCCTCGCGGCCCGCGCGGCCCGCTATTATGGCGCCCCACCGGGTCTGATGTTGCGGGCGATGCTGCCGGCCGCGCTCTGGGGCCGCTCCCAGGTGCTGCTCCGGGTGGCCGACGGGGCGCCACGTGGGCTGGGCGGCTCGGCAGGCGACCTGCTGGAGTGGCTGCAGCGTCGCGGGACGCCTGCCACCGTGGCCCAGGCCGCTCGTGCGCTGAAACGGTCCGTGTGGGATGCCGTGGACCGGCTGCAGCGGATCGGCGCCGTGGCTCTTGAGGTGGTTCCCCCGGCCACCACAGGTGGTGTGGCGACCACCCGGACCGCCGCCCTGACCGGCGACGCCCTGCCGTTGCTGGAGCGGAGTACCCGCTTCCGGCGCGCGCCGAAGCAGCTCCGGCTCTATGAAACGCTGGAAGGACGGGGGGGGCGTCTCGCCGTCCGCGCGCTGCTCGAGGCGGCGGGCACCACCGAGGCGCCGCTGCGCGCGCTCGAGGCCGCGGGCCTGGTGACGATCGAGGCGGAGGAGGCCCCCCGTGATCCCTTCGGTGCGCTGCCATCATCCCCCCCCCCCGCACGGGTCAGCGAGGCGCAGGCCGATGCCCTGACGCGGCTGCGCGCCGTCCCGGCGGGGGAGGCCGCGCTCCTGTTCGGCGTCACCGGGTCGGGGAAGACGTTCGTGTATCTGGAGCGGATCCGGGAGGTGCTCGCGGCGGGGCGCGGCGCCCTCATCCTCGTCCCCGAGATCGCGCTCACCCCCCAGACGGTGGCGCGCGTGCGCGGCATGTTCGGGGACGACGTCGCGGTGCTGCACAGCGGACTCTCCGACGGCGAACGCGCGGACGCGTGGCGCGCCCTGCGCCACGGGGAGCGACGTGTCGCCGTCGGGGCACGCAGCGCGGTGTTTGCGCCCGTGGCGAACCTTGGCGTGATCGTCATCGACGAGGAGCACGAGTCGAGCTACAAGAACGGCGAGACGCCGCGCTACCACGCGCGCGACATCGCCGCCTGGCGTGCCCGGCTGGAGGGGGCGGCCCTCATCCTCGGTTCCGCCACCCCGGCGAGCGAAACCTGGGCGCGTCTCGGCCACACGGACCGGGTGATCCGTCTTCCCCAGCGCGTGGGTGAACGACCGATGCCACCGGTCACCCTGGTGGACCTCCGGGTCGTCCCGATGGCTGGCGCCCCCTCGGGATTGCCGTGGAGTGTGCCACTGGATGACGCCGTGACCGCCGCGCTGGCCAGGGAGGAGCAGGTGCTCCTGCTCCTCAACCGCCGCGGGTGGGCCGCGTTTCTCCAGTGCACCGCCTGCGGCGAAGTGGTGGAGTGCCCCAATTGCAGCATCTCCCTCACCGTGCATCGCCATCCCGAGGCGCTGCGCTGTCATTACTGCGATCTCCACCGTCCCGTGCCCGACGCGTGTCCTGCCTGTCACGGGACCACCGTCCGGCACCTCGGGGCGGGGACCCAGCAACTCGAACGCCTGATTGCGGAACGCTTTCCCACGGCCCGCATCGCCCGCATGGACCTCGACACCACGGCGAGCAAGTGGGGGCACCACCGAATCTTGGAGCGGGTCGGGGCGGGGGAGGTGGACGTGCTCGTGGGGACGCAGATGATCGCCAAGGGCATTGACTTCCCGAACGTGACGCTCGTGGGCGTGGTGGATGCCGACACCGCGCTGCACCTGCCGGATTTTCGCTCCGCCGAGCGCACCTTCCAGCTCATCGCCCAAGTGGCGGGTCGCGCGGGGCGCGGACCCAAGGGGGGGCGGGTGTTGGTGCAGACGCGTCAGCCGGAGCACCCGGCGCTGCAACGCGCCGCGGCGCACGACGCCGAGGGCTTCCTCGCGGCGGAACTCGCGTCGCGGGAGCATCCCGCCTATCCGCCACACACCGGGCTCGTCCGTGTGGTGGCGAGCGGCGAGGATGCCGAGGCCGTGGCCACGCGGCTGGCGGCATTTGCGGGATGGTGCGAGCAGGTGATCGCGCGGACCGACCTGCCGATCCTGGTGCTCGGGCCCGCGCCGTGCCCGATCGAGCGGATCCAGGCACGGTGGCGCCATCACCTCATCCTGAAGGGACCACCGCAGGCGCTGGGCAAGTGGGTGCGCGCCGTGGCCCCGCGCCTCGGCCAGGCACGGGATGGCGTGCGGCTGACTGTGGATCGTGATCCGGTCTCCTTACTTTAGTCCCCATGCTGCCAGCGGTCCTGAGCTTCCTTGCCACCATCACGCTGGTGATCTGGCAGCCCCGCGGGCTGGGGATCGGCTGGAGTGCCTGCGGTGGCGCCGCTATTGCCCTGCTCCTCGGTGTGGTGTCGCTGCCCGATGTGGTGACGGTGTGGGGGATCGTCTGGAATGCGACCTTCACCTTCGTGGCGCTGATCATCATCTCGCGGATCCTCGATGACGCCGCCTGCCGCCACGCTCGCTTTCGTCATGGGGGCGGGCTTCATTGCGGACACCGCCTCGCTCCCGCTGGTCATCTCCAATCTCGTCAACATCGTCACCGCGGATTACTTCGACATCGGCTTCACCCGGTATGCCGCGGTGATGGTGCCCGTCAACCGGGTGTCCGTGTTCACGACCCTCGGGGTCCTGCGGTGGTACTTCCGCGGCAGCATTCCGGCCCGCTTCGATGCCGCGGTCTTGCGCGTGCCCTCGGCGGCGGTACGGGACCGGCCGACCTTCCGGGCCGGGTTCGTTGTGCTCGCACTGCTGCTCGTGGGGTTCTTCTCGATCGAGGCCATCGGCCTCCCGATCAGCGCCCTGGCGGTGGCCGGTGCCTTGGCGCTCTGCCTTGTGGCTGCGCGCGGGCAGGTGATCAACACCCGACAGGTCCTGCGCGAGGCGCCATGGCAGGTGGTGTGCTTCTCGCTCGGGATGTACGTCGTGGTCTCCGGGCTCCGGAATGCCGGGCTCACGGACGCGCTGGCGGGGGTCCTCGATCGCGCAGCGGAGGGCGGGGTCTGGGGTGCCGCGTTCGGCACCGGATTCCTGACCGCCTTCCTCTCGTCGGTGATGAACAACATGCCGACGGTCCTGGTGGGGGCGCTCTCGATCGACGCCGCCGCCGCCACGGGGGCGGTGCGCGAGGCGATGATCTACGCCAACGTCATCGGCAGCGACCTCGGCCCCAAGATCACGCCGATCGGGTCCCTTGCCACGCTGCTCTGGCTGCACGTGCTGGCACGGAAGGGCATCGCGATCTCGTGGGGATACTACTTCCGGGTTGGCATCGTGCGCACTGTGCCGGTGCTCGTGGTGACGCTCGCGGCACTGGCGGTGCGCCTCTCCCTCTGAACCCCGCGGCCGTGGCGTGACCCAATGGCCGCCCGCGACCCGGTCACCCGCCGCTAGGGCAGGCGTACCGCCCGCGATGTGCCGGACAGGTGCCGGGTGACCGTCATCCCCACGCTGATCACCCGTCCCGCGGACGGCTCGAACACGCGCCCGAACCCCCCGTTGACCGTCACGGACGCGACGTAGCGCCGGTCCCAGAGGTTCTGCACCGCGACGAAGGGGACCACCGCCATCCCGCCACCCGCGAGCACGCGCGTGCTCGCCCGCACCCCCGTCACCCCGGCGGTCCCGCCCGGCACCAGCTGCGTGTTGGCGTCATCCGCGAACTGCGCGGAGGTGACCGCATGGTCGAGATCGAGCGATACGGAACCAAGCGCGCCACGCAGCCCGAGGCGCAGAAGGTGCCGGGGGATCCCCGCGACACGGTTGCCGTCGTACCGCACCGTCGTCCCCCCGAGCGTCAGCGCATAATCCTGGAAGATCGCATCGGTGAACGTCCAGGTCACCAGCGCATCGAGCCTGCGATGGACTGGGGCCCGGGCGGCCGCCTCGATGCCGCGGATGCGGAGCTGACCTGCATTGACGAAGAAGCTGCGCCCCCCCACTTCCTGAAACGGCACGATCGCATCACGGGTGCTCGTGTGCCAAGCCGCGAGCTCGAGGGCTGCGCGCCCGTGCGTCGTGCGCGCGCCGACCTCCACCATGCGACTGTGCTGCGGGTCGAGGTCGCGATTCAGGCCCGTGGTACCGTCCGGCCGGTTGGCCAGTTCGGTCGTGGTCGGTGTCTCGAATGCGCTCGCGACGCTCGCCCACGCGGTACCCCGGCGGCCGGCCCAGGTGAGGCCCGCATGGCCGGTCACGGCGTCGAGCGTGCGCGCCCCCGGTACGGTCGACGCACGGTGATCGGTCACCTCGAACCGCACGGCATCGCGACGCGCGCCCGTCCGCAGCGCGAGTCCCCCGGTGATCGGGACGTCCACCTCAACGAACGTGCCGAGCTCGGTGACCACCTCGCGCTGGTCGAGCAGGGCGGGGCCGGTCGGCGTGCCGGCGAGGTGCCGCCGGTTCACCCGATCGTCACGGGCATGCTGCAGGTCGACACCACCGGTGAGGCGTCCCCCCCCCACAAGCCGGCGTGTCACGGCAGCACGACTCCCGACCACGCGGCGGGCGATGCCGATCCAGAGCCCCTCCTCGGGGACTGTCGGTGGCGGGGCGGGGGCGGCGATCGGGTTCTCGAGGTCCCGCGCGATCCCCCACGTTCGCAGCGACACGTCCCATGTAGACGAGGCATGGTCCAGCCCGAGCGTGAGCTGTCCCTGCTGCACGGCCTTGTCGGCTCGGCGACGCACATTGTTGGGCGCGGCGAGGGCCGGGGTGGTCCGCGCTTCCGCTGCGGTGAGCGCGCCAGGATTCTCGGCGCGCGGGTCGTCCGCCCAGGCCCCCCGCACCAGCAGCCGGGTGCTCGACGCCAGGACGACATCGAGGGCCCCGCTCAGACGGCGCTGCTCCGCGGCCGATTGGGCCCGGAACCCGTCCGTGCTGAAACGGGAGGCGCTGACCGATCCGCTCGCTCGGACCCCACGGGACGCGACGCGCGCCTGCAGCCGGGAGCTTCCGAAGGTGCCGGCCTCCACCCCGGCATCGAGCGTCACCCCGCGACGGGATGGCGCGACCTCGGTGGTGAAGGCGACGACGCCCCCGGCGGCATTGCCGTGGAGTGCCGAAGCCGCGCCACGCAGCACCTCCACGCGCTCCACCCGGGCGAGGTCCACGTTGGTCAATTGGCTCTGCCCGTCCGGGAGCGTCTGCGGGACCCCGTCGAGCAGCACCTTGACGCCGCGCACGCCGAAGTTGGCGCGGGCACCGAACCCCCGGATCACGAGGCGCTGGTCCAGGGAGTAGTTCCAGCGATTGGCCACGAGCACCCCTGGCACGAAGGCGAGAGCCTCGTCGAGCCCCGTCGCCAGCCGGCCGCGCTGCACCGCGTCGCCGGACAGCACGGACACCGCTCCGCCGAAGGTGGTCAGCGAGGCCGGGGTGCGGGCGACCTGCACCACGAGGTCGGGGAGGCGTGCCGCCGCGGTGTCCCGCTGGGCGGCGAGCGGTGCGGCGAGGTGCGCAAGGATGGCGAGCGCCGTCAGGTGCTGTCGGACAGGGTGCATTCCCGAAACGTGCCCTTCCCGTGCGGCTGGGGCAAACGCGGCATGGGCCGGATGGCCGCACCCGGCTATTTTTGGTGTATGGCTTGGCTTCCTGATACCACCGTCCCGCCCTTTGCTGGCGCCCCGGAGGCGAGCTTCGCCCCGGCGCCAGCCGATGGCGTGGCGCCCCCACGCTTCTTCTCGACCAGCAACTTGCCCACCTACGTGCGCCTGGCAGCCGGGTGGGTCGCGCCGTCGCGCCCGCGGATGGACGGGATCATCGTCCGGCGGGACGGTGGACTAGTGACGCTCGAGCCGCGGCTGGTGCGCGCGGGGGAGCCGGTGCTCGTGGGCCTCGACGAGCACGGGGGCGAGGGCGTGGTGGTCCACGCCGCGGGATTTCTTGGGGGGGGGAACGCCGCCACGGCCGGGGAGTTCACGTTCATGGGCACCGAGGTCTCGCGCGAGCGGCCGGTGAATTACGAGGACATCGCGCGGCAGCTCGTGGCCCAGCGCGCCCGCGGCGGCTACCTCGTCTGGGTGGCGGGGCCCGCGCTGGTGCACTCCCGGGCCCGCGCCGACTTCGAGTGGTTCATCCGCCAGGGCTACGTGCAGGCGATGCTCGCGGGCAATGCCGTGGCGGTCCACGACCTCGAGGCGGCCCAGTTCGGCACCACGCTCGGGATGGACAATCTTGGCCGTCCCACCAGCGGGGGCCACGGCACCCACATGCGCGCCATCAACGCGATTCGCAGCGCCGGTTCCATCGAGGCGGCCGTGACGTCCGGCCTCATCGCGAGCGGCATCATGCACGCCCTCGTGACCACCGGGACCCCCTACGTGCTGGCGGGATCGATCCGCGACGACGGGCCGCTCCCCGAGGTGATCACCGACGCGGTCGCGGCCCAGGCGGCGATGCGCGAGCACACCGTGCGCGCCACCGGCGGGATCTTCATTGCCACCGCCCTGCATGCCATCGCCGTCGGCAACATGCTGCCGGCCTTCCACACGCAAAACCCCGAGGGGCGGCCCGAACCGTTGCTCACCATCTGCGTGGACCAGACGGAGTTCGTCGTGACCAAGCTGAAGGACCGCGGGACCCACCAGGCCTACGGCGTTGTGACCAACGCCCAGGACTTCATGCACGTGCTCCGGCATTACGTGACCCAATGCTCCCCGAGCTGAACACCGCGCCGGGCATCGGCCCGATGTGGGAGCGCCTGGCCGAATGGGTGCGCGGCGAGCTCCCGGTCGATCAGGTCGACGGGGTCTGGGTCTTTCGCGTGGTCCGCCGCGAGCAGCGCGAGTACGGGACGGCCGTGTTGAGCCGGGTCGAGGGGGACCGGCGCCGGATCTATACCGCGAGCTACGTGGCCACCATCAAGGGGAAGGAACGCGGCGGCTTCGAGACGAGCATGACCGAGGTCGGCAGCGGCCCCCTGGAGGCGCTGCACGAACTGCTCGCGCTCGTGCCCAAGCGTGCCGATGACGAGGATCCGCCCGCCCCCGTCGAGCTGGCCCGCTGGTTCCCCCCGCTGCCCGAGCCCGACCCCGACCCCGAGTTCGACCTGGCGCCTGCCTTGGTGGAGTCGGCCGCCGGGGAGGACGGTTCCCCGCCCGAGGCGCCCGATCTGCCCGCCGCCGATGGCTGACGGCTCGCGCGACGGGCACGAGCTGCTGGAGCGGTTCCGGCGCTGGTTGCGCGACCGGCACCAGCCGATCACCCAGCAGCGCGACCTGGTGGCGCAGGCGATCTTCGCAGCCGGCGGCCACCTCTCCGTCGACGACCTCGAGCGCCGCGTGCGCGACCGCGGCCACCAGGTCGGCACGGCCACGATCTACCGTGCGCTGGAGGTGCTCGTCAAGAGTGGCCTCGTGCGCGCCCACGATTTCGGCGAAGGATTCAAGCGCTACGAACCGCTGCTCGCCCCGGCGCAGCACGGGCACCTGATCTGCACGCGGTGCGGGCGGGTGCGCGAGTTCTCGACCGATCGCTTCGAGCGGATGCTGCCGATGGTGGCCGACGAACACGGCTTCCTGCACCACCGGCATCGGGTCGAGATCCACGGCCTCTGCAAGACCTGTCGTGATGCCGAATTCGGGGCGCTCGCCGGGGCGGGACGCCGCCCGTGAGCGACGGCGGCGCCCTCGGCCCACTCGTGGCGTTCACCGGTGGCCTGCTCTCCTTCCTCTCGCCCTGTGTGCTCCCGCTGGTGCCGAGTTACCTGGGGTTCCTCACCGGGATGACGCTCGACGAGATGACCGACCGACGACGCCATGCGATGGTCCATGCGTCACTCTTCATCCTCGGCTTCACCCTGATCTTCGTGGCGCTCGGGGCCGGTGCCACCGCCCTCGGGGCCACGCTCAAGTACAACAAGCTGCTTCTGGCGCAGGTCGGCGGAGTCCTCATCATCGTCTTCGGGCTCTATACGATGGGGGTGCTGCGGGTGGCCGCGTTCGATCGCGACCAGCGGTTCCACCTCGACCGCAAGCCGATCGGGTATCTCGGCTCCGTCCTGGTCGGCATGGCGTTCGCGGCCGGTTGGACCCCCTGCATCGGGCCGATCCTCGGGGCGATCCTCGGGATGGCCGGTACCACTGGCGACATGAGCCGCGGCATCACGCTGTTGCTCGCCTACTCGGCCGGGCTGGCAGTGCCGTTTCTGGTGGCCGCCTGGGCCGTGGACTCCTTCCGCGCCTGGTTCGCACGCTTCCGCCGCTGGATGCCGTGGCTCCAGCGTGCCAGCGGGCTCCTGCTCGTGCTGGTGGGCATCCTCCTCGTGACGGGTGAGTTCACCCGGCTCGCCGCGGTGCTGAGCGGGATGACGCCGGAGTGGCTCGCGAAACGACTCTGAGCCCCCAGCAGCCGGAGTCCGCGGGCGGGACCTCGGCACGCCCCGTATGTGTCGGGCGGCTCAGGCCGGGCGTCTCCTCACATTGAACGACCTCACCAGACCAGGGCAGGTCGCGGGTGGAGCATGAGCGGAACACAGGCGCCTCGCGCTGACACGATATCGTTCGGGTCGCGGCCGGCGCCTGTACCTGAATTCACATGGGAGCGGATGCATGACCAAGTTCACCACAGCGACCCTCGTTGGCCTCACGATATTTACCCTCGCGGCCTGTGGGGGCGGATCTGACCTCCCCGAGAC
>JBBQQJ010000093.1:0-10474 GCA_038216165.1 Gemmatimonadales bacterium
CCGGGGGGGGGATGGGCGACGTCAGCGCGCCGTCTCGCGCCGCCCGCCGCGGTAGCGCGTGATCCCATCGGCGGCGCTGCCGATCAGGAGCAGGGCGTCGCTCCGGCCGTACTGCTGCATCAGGTCGAGCATCATCGCCGCTTCCCCATCCCAGGGATAGCCGAACACCACGTCGAAGTCATCGAGGGCCCGTCCGAGCTGGAGGTAGCCGGACGGACCCTCGCCAATCGTGCCGGTACGGGTGTCGCCGTCGCGCGCGCGCCACTGGTAGCCGGTGGGGAGGAAGCTGCCATGGGCGAAGCGCGCCGTGGAGCTGAAGCGCGACGCCAGTGCCACGGCCTGCGCGTGCAAGGCCGAGTCGAGTTCGATGCCGCAGGCGTCACATCCCATGAGGTCGGCCATCACGGTGATCACCCCGGTGGCCGACCCCCACTCGAGGAAGCGGAGGCCTTGGTGCCGCATCGGCCAGAGCGCCTCGCCCACTTCCTCGTAGTCTGCGGTGACGAACGGATGGAATGGCCGGTCCAGGGCGCCCTCCGTGAACCGCTCGTACATCGACCACCCCTCGGCGCGGAGCGTGGCCAGCTGCGCGCGCAGCGCCGCGTCGTTCAGGGTGGTGTCCATCAGACTACCGGCTGAACCCCGCCGCCGGGGACATCTGCACGGCGCCGAACCCGGCCAGCGCTTCCCGCACCGCCGCATCGGGCGCGCCGTAGAGCAGGAAGGCGTGCGGCGTCAGCAGTGCGAAGAAGCGGTCCGCGTACGTCGCGCCGAAGGTCCCGATGTGGGTCATCGCCGCCGCCGAGTCGACCTAGCGCTCCCAAAGATGGCAGGTCGTGCCGTCCGCGCTGAGGCTCCACTCGTAGTCGAGCGTGCCGGGTTCATTGGCATGGGTGGCGGCGGACATCTCGTCCATGAGAGCGCGCAGTTCTGCGTGCCGGCCCTCCTGCACCTGCATGTGGAGCATCCAACAGACATGTGCGCTCATCGCGACTCTCGGGAGGAAGGTGACTGGAAGAACCCTGCACAAAGTACTTGCGTCCGATCCGTCGTGCCGGGGTCAGCCGCCGAGGCGAAGGCCCACGAGCCATCCGCGCCGCGATGCCATCCCGCGGTGCTCGGCCCGATCCGGTGCGAGGAAGACGCCACCGACCACCGCTCCGATCGCGGCCCCCACGAACGCCCCGATCAGGACCTCCTGACCGGTAGAGGCCGCCTCCACGAGCGAGCCATCACAATCTTCGCAGCTCGACGTGAGGGGACCGAGCACACCGCCGATCAGCGCACCCACCCCGGCCCCGATCAGCGCCCCTTTGGTGCGGTTCTTCCCAGCGCGGAGGGTGACGCCCCGTGTCCCGCTGGATGCCGCGTCGGGGGCGGTCATGCCCACCCGCGCGAGATCGAGCTGCTGGGCTGCCACTGTTGGCACCGGGCAGACCAGCCCGAGCAGCAGGAGGCCATGCACACTGTACCGGCTCATCACATACTCCCGCGTCAGATGGTGAAGAGCTATGCTCGTTGGACCGCTGTACCGCTCACCTGACCACCCGTCTCCCCCAACGATGGCCCCTGCGCTCCGCGTGATCCAGGAGATCACGACAGGCGCGGCGACTCCGAACCAGGGAGGGATGACATCCCGATAATAGGTACCGGGGTGCAGGCACGCGAGGGCCCTTCCGCCCCCGGGGTGCTGGGTGAATCTTTCGGCCGAGAGTTTCGTACTGAAACACATACCCCGTCCCGGAGGACGCCGTGTTTGAAGGAGCGTTTGGCCTGCTCTATTTCGTCGTCACCGCTGCCGCGGGGCTCTTCGCCTTCGGTCTGGCGCGGGAATTCGTCCGCCAGCGACTGCGCTTCGTGGATGCCGTCCGCCATCCCATGGCCCCGTGGATTGCTGGCCTCGGGGTGGTCCTGCTCGGGCAACCGATCGCCTTCCTCCTCCCGCTGGTGACCGCCACGACCGCCGCAGTGGCTGGCGTTGCGGCCGGCCTCGGGACGGCCAGCGGGGTCAAGGCGCTGAAGCGGGGCGAATAATTCGGGATTAGATTTATCAGGATGACCACCCTGACTTGCACGCGCTGCGGTCGGGAGGGCGAACGGCAGGCCTTCAAGCCGTTCCCCACCGACCTCGGCCAGCGTATCTACGATACCATCTGCAAGACCTGCTGGGCTGAGTGGCTGCAGACGCAGCAGCAGCTCATCAATCACTATGCGCTGGTACCGCACCAGCCGCAGGCCAAGGCGTTCCTGCTGAAGAACCTCGAGCAATTTCTGTTCGGCGAAGGGGCCCCCGACCGGATCTCCTGATCGCCGGTCGCTCGCCACGCACCAGCCTGTCCTTCGCTTGATCCCACGTCCGCACTCGACGGAGGCGCGATGTCCGACAGCTCCACTCCGCCCTCCCCCGCCACCCGCGAGGGGGTCATTGCCGGCCTCCTCGGCGCCGCTGTGGTGGCGATCTTCTATTTCGCCATCGACCTCACGCGCGGCCTCCCGATGCTCACGCCCAGCGTGCTCGGTGAGGTGTTCGTGCTCCGACTGCCCGATGCGTCGATGTCCACGGTCAACGCCACGGCCGTCGCCGCCTATACCGGGGTGCATCTGCTGCTCTTTCTCGCCTTCGGATTGCTCCTCGCCGGAATCGCCACCCGCGCCGAGACGAACAGCGTGGCCCGCTATGCGCTCTTGCAGGTCTTTCTGGTGTTCGAGTTCGTCTTCCTGGGGCTGCTTGCGGTCGCCTCGGAGACCACCCGTGGGCTCTTCCCGCTGTGGAGCGTGCTCACCGCCAACACCCTCGCCGCCGTGATCATGGCGCTGTACATCTGGCGCAACCATCCGCGCTTGCGCCGCGCGATGGGTCGCACCCCGCTCGGTGCCCCGGAGATGCGGGTGGAGTGACCGGGGGTGCCCTCAGCCGCGGGTGTCAACCCGCGGTTGAGCGGTTGTTGGGCATCGCTACCACCGCACGCCGATCTTCGCCCCCACATCCACCCCGGGCCCGCGCGGCAGCAGGTCCTCGGTGACCCCAAGCTGCAGCTCCGGCCACCCGGCGCCGAGGCGCACCAGCCCACCGAAGTCGATGGTGACCTCCGCGCCCTCCATCGTGTCGAAGCCGGTACCGCGCCAGTTGGGCGACTGCGTCCACACCGTCCCGAAGAGCGCCTGCTGTCCCCAGAACCGCCAGCGCAGCGCCGTCATCCCGCCCACGAAGCTGCTCCGCTGGTAGGCGGCGAGCTCGCCGTGGGTGGGCGTGTACCCCACCGCCAGCCCGGCATCGAGCACGATCCGGTCCGTGCGCACCAGCGAGGCCGTGGCGTGGAGCGAGGTGCCGACGGTGCCGCGCCCCCAGCCCGCATCGGCGGTGGTGGTGGGCAGCGTGATGGTGCCGAGGAGCTGCACCGGGCCGAGGCGGTATCCCCCCCCCAGACGCACGTCGCCGAGAAAGGTCCCTGGCCGCCCGCGGGTGACCGTGCCATCGGGCAGCTCGAAGGTCCAGGCGTAGCTGTTCTCCGGCCGGCGGTTGCGGGCCGGGACCGGCAACCCGATCAGGTCGTGATACCAGTTGAGGAAGCCGTCGAAGTGCCCGTCGTAGCCGCCCCGGAGTGCCACGTTGACCAGCACGAAGGCGTTGGCCGAGAGATCCCGCGTCACCCAGAGGTCGAGCTGCAACAGCTCGGCGTCGAGCAGGGCACGGCGGCGATCCCGGCTGGACTCGTCTTCGATCGCGTTGGTGTAGTCCATTACCAGGCGCGTGGTCCAGCCCGAGCTGCGCGGGATCGTTGGCTGGGCATAGAGGGCGCTGCGGCTGGTGAGGACCGGGTTCACCGGGACGTACGGGGGCAGGTCCTGCGCGGCCAGCGTGGCCGGCAACAGGGCCGCGAGAGTGGGGAGGAGTCGTCGCATGGCTGAAGGATACCCCGCTACCTTTGCCGGGATGCGTCCAGCCATCCGGATCACGCTGCTCTCTGCCGCCGCCATTGCCGCCGCCCATTTCCTCGACCAGTGGGCCTGGGTCACCCTCCCGCACGAGGGGGTGTACGACAACGACCGCGGTCGGCTCTTTCGCGTCGTCGGTTACCTGCCGCTGTGGTTGGCCCTGGGCGCCGCTTACTGGTTGCAGGCGCGGGATCGGCGTCGCGCCCTGCTGCTGATTTTCACCCCCGCCCTCGGCGGGTTGCTGGCGGAAGTGCTGAAGCTCCTCTTCCGGCGCGAGCGGCCGGGGCTGCACGACGGCGCCTACGTGTTCCGCGCCTTTGCCGACCAGCCGTGGTCCACCAAGGCGCTGGGCCTCCCCAGCAGCCACGCCTTGGTCGCCTTTTCGGCGGCGTTCATCCTTTGCAAGCTCTTCCCGCGGGCGTGGCCGATCTGGGTCGCGCTGGCCGTCGGCAACGCCCTCACCCGGGTCCAGGCCAAGGCACACTTCCTCAGCGACGTGACGGTGGCGGCGGTGGCTGGATTCGCGGTGGCGGCGTGCTGCTGGCACCGCTGGGGCCCGAGCGCGGCAACTCCAGCGGCATCCTGAGCGGGGCGTCGGGGAAGACGAGTGAGTCACCACCCACGAGCACCTCGGGGGAGGGGAACTCCCGGCCGGTGAGGCGGCCCAGCACCGCTCGCCAGTACTGCATGTCGGGGTGGACGGAGGGTGGGGTGAGCGGCTCCTCACGAAGCACCACCGCCACACCCCGGCCGGCCCCGAGCGCCAACCGTCGGGCGCTGGCCAGCTGACTGTCGGCCGCCACCACGACCGTGGCCTCCTCCCACGCGCCCAGGCGCGGGTCGGCGGTGGCGGCGGCCGGTTGCAGCGCGCGCGGCAGCCGGGAGAGCACCGAGGCGAGGAAGGATTGCGCCGCCGGGGGCGCGCCAAGCACCACGATCTCGTGACCCGTACGGCCAGAGGTGGCCGTGAGGAACCGCTCCAGCTCCCCCCCCGGGATCACCACGCTCACCCGCTGGCCCCGGCGGATCCGCTCGACCTCCACCCAATCCAGCAGGGCACCGACGGCCGCGGTGTCGCCGGACACCGGGAGGACCAGCGAGGCGATCCCCTGTCGCTCGAACATCGCCTGCATCCCCGCCAGTGCCACCCGAGCCGAGTCGGTCGCCGCCAACAGCACGGCCACCGGGGCGGACGGGTCGAGTGGCTCGACCAGCAGCCCCTCCCCCACGCCGGGGATTCGGAGGGTGGTGGCCGGTGAGCCGTACAGGCCGGGGGAGAGGGGGATCAGTACCGAATCGGGGAGGGCTTCCGGTGGAACGGCGCTCTCTCGCTGTAGTAGTTGTGGTACATACATATAGGCAAGCAAGGCGACAACCAGCATGGCCAGCACCGGCCACGCCGCGCGCCAACGGGACGGGCGCCCGGGGGCGGTGGGCCACTGCGCCATGTCAGGCGGCCGGCGGGGGAGCGGTGCCGTGTGCCGACGGGTCGGCGCGTCCCTCGGGGTACATCGCGAGGTCGGCCGCGACGAAGATCGCCTTGGAGAAGGGGTAGAGGATCAGCGGGGTGATCAGCATCAGGATCGGGGCACCGTACTGCAGGAACTGCCACGGCGGGTCGGGCCAGGTGCGGATGATGATCGTGGCCAGGGCGACCATGAGGATCACCTCGGCGGCGACGAGGTTCAGGAGATTGGCGCCGACCCGATTCCCCGAGGCGAGGGCGAAGCCGCACTGGGTGCAATCGGGCACCATCTCGAACCAACGGCGGAACATCCCCTGGCCGCCGCAGTTGGGGCAGCGGAGTCGCAGGGCGCGGGCGAACAAGGTGAGTCGGCGATCCATCGCCGGAAGCTAGCGGGTCCTGGGCTTGAGGGTGACGATGCGGAGGCGGCCATTGCCCTCTTGGTCGGTCTCGCGCTCACTGGCAATCGGATGCGCCGCGGGTGGTGGGGGCGATGTCGGTTCTCGCGGCTCCTGCGTGGCGGGGGCGCCGGCCCGCGGCAGCCCGCGCACCACCAAGTCAATGGTCAGCTCTGTCGGGTCGATCCGCTTGGCGAGCACGGGGAGCTCGGGCCGAAAGGTCACGTCCCACACCTGGCGATTGACCACGGTGGAGACGAGGGCGCGAGCGGTGGCCTCCACGTCGAGGAGGGGGAATTCGCCCCGATCGATCCCATGACGGAGCGCCCGCTCCACGGCGAGGCAGCCGCGCTGGATGGTCGATTCCACCCATGAATGCACCACATCGGGGAAAAGCGCGGCCTCACGGACCACGAGGATCAGGGCTCGCCCCTCGCCGCCCTGCCGCAGCCGGTGGGACCAGCGGCGCAGCAGGAGGTCCACGATCTGCCGCGCCGTGAGCGACCCATAGGCATCGGCAATCTCCTTGCCCCGGCTCCACGACGCATCGGCGTGCCGCACCACCACCGCCCGGAAGAGCGCGTCCTTCCCCTCGAAGTAGCGGTAGACGGTGCCGACCGTGACGCCGGCATCGTGCGCGATGTCCTCCACCTTGGCGGAGGAATACCCCTCGGCAAGGAAGCGCGCCTCGGCGGCATCGAGCAATTCCTCGGGACGGGCCTCCGGTCGGCGTGTAAACTTGGTCATGCCGCAAAACTATGATTCACTTAGCTGTTGCGCACCCGCTGCTGTGTAACAGGTATGAAAAGGCCCCCGACCCACTGCGGATCGGGGACCTTCCCGTGCCACCCTGGGGAGAGAGGTCAGGGCAATTTGGTGGTGATCACTTCCTGGCGCTTCTGCCGGGTGACCTGCAGCGTGAACGAGCGGTCGGCGTCGTAGGTGCGCAGCACGCGGAGGAACTCGTTCGGCGTCTCGATCCGCCGACCGTCCACCGCGGTCACGACATCCCCGGGCTGGAGTGTCATGTTGCCAGTGGCGGGGACATTCACGACCAGCACGCCGCTGGTCACCCCAAAGTAGGCGCCGAGCTTCTCGTTGACCGGGGCCATCTCGATGCGGGCGATGGCGCCGCTGGTGAAGGTGAAGCTGGAGATGGACCTGCCCGGAGTGGTCAGCGCCACAGCCCACGGGGCGCGCGGTGCGTCGGGGGCGACCGGTACGCTATCCACCCTGCGCTCCCGGAGGGACAGGCGCTCCACCAGCGGCATCTCATCGACCCGACGGTCCACCAGCATGGCGCGATCGTCGATGGGCGTGACCATCACGTTGCGGGTCTTGTCATCCCGGAGGTATTCCACGCGCACCGCTTTCCCGGCCTCGAGCCCGCCGACCACCTCGATGAGCTTGATCGAGGGGAACGACTGACCGCCCGCCGCGCTCGAGCGATCGGGCGCACCGATGGCGGTGCCGGCCACCCTGGCGATGATGTCGCCGCTGCGGATGCCGGCCTTGTCGGCGGGACCGTTCGGCGTCACCGCCACCACGAGGGCCCCCCGCCGATCGGTGGGGCCCGGCGACGGGTCGATCGAGACGCCGATGATCGGGCGCTGCCTGGCCTCGCGGGTGGCGATGATGTCGAAGAAGGCGCGCTGGCCGTCGAGCGCCGACATCTCCTTGGCAAGCATCTCTGCGTGCTGGCGCGTGAGTGTGGCAGACGAGTCGACGCGCAGCTCGCGAACCCGGTCGCCCATCTCGGTGACCATGGCGCGCATCGAGTCGGTGCGCAGCCGCATCAACGCCGAGCGCTCGGCATTGCTGGCGCAGATCGGCTTCGCCTCGACGGGTGAGAGCTGCCGGCCGTTGATCCGGACCGTGCACTCCGTGTCGTTGTTCCGCTTCTGGATGGTGATGGCGGTGTCCTGCGCGGCGAGCGGGGTGCCGGCCAGCAGGAGCCCGGCGATCATCGTGATGGTGCGTTGCATCGGTACCACTCCTTGCGAATCAGTCGGCGGACCTCAGAGGTCCACGTTGGTGGCGCGGGTGAGGTGGACGTCCACCAGGGCGTTCATGAGGCCCACGCGCTCCTGCCAAAGCGAGATCTCGTGCTGGAGCCGTGCCTTCCGCTCCAGTCGTGCGGCCTGCTGCAGCTTGGCGTCCACGGCAGCAATGCGGTCCTCGAGGTCGATGACCACCAGGGCCGTGCGCCCGTCCATCACGCGCGAGTCGGGGGCCCAGTCATGGAGGGTCTGTTCCAACGCCTGCGAGCGGGAGATGGAGCTGGCGATCTGGTCCTCGGCGTCGAGAGGGCGGGGCGCCACCAGGTCGGTGCCGATCACCGCCATCACCAGCGCGGCCGCTGCCGCCATCCCCACCACGGAATAGCGGCGGCGCCGGCGCTGCTGTTCCCACTGCAGTCGGGCGCGGATGGCCGGGAACTGGTCGCTGGCTGGCGCCGTGGTGACCAAGGCGCGCAGGCGGGCCGTGCGCTGGTGCAGCGCCTCGAGTTCCGCGCGGCAGGTGGCGCACTGCGCCAGATGCAGCGTGGCACCGGCAAAGGCGGGTTCGCTCCGGTCGCCATCGCGCGCGGCGAGCAGCTCGTCCATGGTCAAGTGCAGCGCGGTGCTCATGTCAGCGCCTCCTCGCCGAGCCAGCCGCGGAGTCGGGCGTGGGCCCGGGCCAGTTGCGACTTGCTGAACGAGACGCTCTTCCCCATCTGGGCGGCGATCTCCTCGTGGGTGAACCCCTCCACGTCGTGGAGCCAGACCACCGCCCGGGAAGTGTCGCCGAGACGGGCCAGGGCGGCCTCGAGGTCCATCCGGAGGGCGGGCGAGGCGGTCCGCGCGGGGGCGATGTCTTCCACGAGCTCGTCGGTGTCGCGGTACTTGTTGCGCCGGAGGCGCATCAGCGCCTTGGAGGAAGCGACGGTACGGATCCACCCCCAGAGGGAGCCGTCCCCACGGTAGTTGTGGATACTACGACACACCTCGAAGAAGGTCTCCTGCAGCACGTCCTCGGCGTCCTCGGTGGTCCGGCAGATGCGCCGGGCGAGGTTGTAGGCGGGGGTGCTGTAGGCGCGGTAGAGCTGCTCCAGCGCCACCGGGTCGCCCCGCTTGGCACGGGCGATGACGGCATCGGCGTCGGGGAGCGACATGGTGTCCATGGCAAGCACTTTCGTCGTCATGCAGATAAAGATGCAGGCATGGGCCGGAAGGTCGCAGGGCGTCCACCTCAGCCGGCGGCGTCAGCCGCCGAAGCCGGGTGAACGATTCGCCGTTCGCCGTTCGCCGTTAACTTTCCACCGACTCTCACTCTGGACCATACATATGCTCAGCCCGAAGCTCCAGGACGCGATCAACGCGCAGCTCAACCTCGAACTTTCGTCCTCCTATGCCTATCTGGCCATGGCGGCGCACTTCGAATCCACCGCGCTCCCCGGGATGGCCAACTGGATGCGCCTCCAGTCGGAGGAGGAGCGCACCCACGCGATGAAGTTGTTCGAGCACATGAATGATCGCGGCGGCAAGGTGGTGCTCCAGCCGATCGCGCAGCCGACGCACGACTTCGACACGCCGTTGTCGGTGTTCGAGGCGGCCCTGCATCATGAGCAGACCGTCACCAAGGCGATCAACACCCTGTACTCGCTGGCGCAGGCCGAGGCGGATTATGCCAGCCAGGTCATGCTGCAGTGGTTCATCAACGAGCAGGTGGAGGAGGAGAAGAACGCGATGAACGCCATCGACCAGTTCAAGATGGCGGGCGGCAATCCGTCGGCGATCCTGATGCTCGACCAGATGTACGGCAATCGCACGGCAGAGCCGGCAGGCGGGGGCGCCTGATGCTCAAGTGGATCGCGGGCATCGCGCTGGGGCTGACGCTGCTGGTGGTCGGGACCTGCTGGTACGGCTACAACAAGGTCACGAGTGGGGGCGACACGGCCAGCGTGACCGTGGCGGTCAGCGTGGAGCGGGGCTGGGCCTACCTCAGCGATCCCGATTCGCTCGCGCGGTGGTACGAGTCGACGGCAGCGATCTCGCCACGGGGCACCGGGCCGCTCAGCGTAGGCGACACGCTGCGCATCCGCACCACCGGCAGCATGCCGGGGAGTACGCAGGAGACGGCGTGGGTGGTCGAGTCGGTCGAGGCGCCGCGGCGCATCAGCTACGTGACGGTTGGGGGCGACTCGCTCATGCCCACGCTGCGGCGCGAGGATGCGATCATTCCGGCCGGTGCCGACTCGATCGCAATCACGGTGCGAACAATCATCCCTGATCTCGGCGCTGAGCTGCCCGATTCGGCCGGCGGCACCGCTCAGCGGATGATGCAGACGACGGGGAAGATCATGACGGCCGCGATGCGGATGGCGGAGCAGCAGCGGTTGGAGCGATTGAAGGCGCACCTGGAGATGCCAGAGTAAAGCGAGACAGCAAGACAGTGAGAAAGCGAGAAAGTGAAGGATGTGCCTCGGCCTTGCGCCGTGCTGTCTCGGGGGGGTACCGTTGCTCAGGCAGGGCTCCTGCCATTTCCCATACCTCGCGTGAGGGTACCATGATCTCCCCCCCCCCACCCCCCCCCCTATCGATTGCGGGACGTTCGCGTCCCGTGTCGCCCCGATCACCCATGGGCTGACGCCGCACCGCTTCCGATGCCGTTCCACAATCGTTCTGGCCGCGAT
>JBBQQJ010000094.1:0-10427 GCA_038216165.1 Gemmatimonadales bacterium
CGATGCCATCCGGCGCGGCGACGTCGGCAGCATCGTGCTCTGGGGGCCGCCCGGCACCGGCAAGACGACCCTCGCGCGCCTCGTCGCGCGCCACACGGAGCGGCAGTTCATTCCGTTCTCGGCCGTCAGCGAAGGGATTCCGCGCGTGCGGGAGATCATTCGCGAGGCCGAGGAGCGTCGTCGCCTCGGGCGCGGTACCATCCTGTTTGTCGACGAGATTCACCGCCTCAACAAGAGCCAGCAGGACGCCTTCCTCCCGGCGGTCGAGCAGGGGATCGTGACGCTCATCGGGGCGACGACCGAAAACCCGTCGTTCGAGCTCAACGCCGCATTGTTGAGCCGAGCCAGGGTCTGGGTGCTCGAACACCTCAGTGCCGACGAGCTCGCGGTCGTGATCGACCGTGCGGTGGCAGACGAGCGCGGCCTGCGCGGCAGCGTCACGATGTCCGCAGAGGCGCGCGATCTCCTGGCCCGCGTGGCCGACGGCGACGCCCGCCGGGCACTCACGGTGCTTGAGGCGGCCGCCCAACATGTGGGGACGGGCGGCGAGATCACGCCTGCGGTCGTCGAGGAAGCTCTCGCGCGCCGCATCGCGTCACACGACAAGGCTGGCGAGCAGCACTACGACCTCATCTCGGCGTTGCACAAGGCGGTGCGCGGCAGTGATCCCCAGGGCGCCCTCTACTGGATGGCCCGCATCCTTCAGGGCGGTGAAGACCCCATGTTCGTGGCCCGGCGCCTGGTGCGGATGGCGAGCGAGGACATTGGCCTGGCCGATCCCGGCGCACTCGCGATCGCGATCGCTGGCCGGGACGCCTACCAGTTCATGGGGAGCCCCGAGGGGGAGCTCGCCCTGGCCGAGGTCGCCGTGCACCTGGCCACGGCGCCGAAAAGCAATCGCGTCTACGCGGCATGGAAGGCGGCGCAGGCGGCAGCGGCAGACACACCGGTGGCCCCGGTGCCCCTTCACATCCGCAATGCCCCGACCAAGCTGATGCAGTCGCTGGGGTATGGCGAAGGCTATCGGTACGCGTTCGACGACCCGGCCGCGTTCGTGCCCCAGCAATACCTCCCCGACGTGCTGAAAGATGTCGCCTTCTACGAGCCGGGGGCGTTCGGGCACGAGCGGCGGATTGCCGAGCGGATGGCGTGGTGGCGGGAGCGGGGCCGGGCGCAGGGATCGGCTGGGTCGGGCGAGGCGGGCTGACCGCACCTGCGTGGAGTCTGGTTATGTTGAAGATTGCGGTTGTACCCTTCGACGTGCTTGCCCCGAGGTGACCATCCGAAACCTGATCGACGTCAGTCCCCCGAAGGAACGCGTGGTCCTCGTTGCCGCACCGCGCAAGGGATCCCCCGACGCCCAGAAGATCGACGAGCACCTCGCAGAGCTCGCCCGTCTGGTGGACACCGCCGGAGCCGAGCAGGTGGGGACGTTGCGCCAGCAGGTGGCCACGGCCAGCGCCCACACCCTCATCGGGGAGGGCAAGGTCGAAGAGCTGGCCAAGCTCTGCCTGGAGACGAAGGCGACCCTCGTGGTCTTCGATGAGGAGCTCACGCCGGCGCAGGGGCAGTCCCTGGAAGAGCACCTCAACGTCCGGGTGATGGACCGGGCCGAGATCATCCTCGACATCTTCGCCACGCGGGCCCGGACGCACGAGGCCAAGCTGCGGGTGGAGCTCGCGCAGCTGCAGTACCTGCTGCCCCGCCTCACCCGGATGTGGACCCACCTTTCCCGCACGCGCGGCGGCATCGGCCTCCGGGGTCCGGGGGAGACGCAGCTCGAGACCGACCGCCGGATGATCCGCACCAAGATCGCCGTGCTTCGCGAGAAGCTCCGCGACGTCGCCCGACATCGCGAGACGATCCGCGCGGGGCGCACGCCGATGCTCAGCGCGGCACTGGTCGGCTACACCAACGCGGGCAAGTCAAGTATCCTGCGCGCCCTCGCCGGCGACCACGACGTCTTCGTGGAGGACCGTCTGTTCGCTACCCTCGACACGCTGACGCGCGAGGTCGACCTCGGTGAGCTCCTGCGCGTGCGGCTGAGCGACACGGTCGGCTTCATCCGCAAGTTGCCGCACCATCTCGTCGCCTCGTTTCGCGCCACCCTCGAGGAGGCGGGCGAGTCGGATCTCCTGCTCCATGTCACGGACGCCTCCCACCCCGAGTGGGAGGACCAGATGCAGACGGTCAACGGGGTGCTCGGCGAGCTCGGGTTGGAGGACCACCCGACCCTGATCGTCTTCAACAAGCTCGACGCCCTCGAGGACCCCACCGCCTTCGCCGAGGCCGCCCATGCGCGATGGCCCGAGGCGATCTTCACGTCGGCGATGCGCATCGATGGCCTGGCCCCGCTCAAAGCGGCGTTGCGTGGGCGGGCCGAGGCGATTCGCCCCGTCGTGCAGGTCCTCCTCAACCCCGCGGACGGGAAACGGCTGGGGATGCTCCATCGCTTTGGCGATGTGCTCGGACAGTCGCTGGACGATGGGATGCTCGCCGTCAGTGTGCGTCTCGAACCCTGGCGGGCGGAACAGCTCCGCCGCGACGGGGTCACCGTCACCTGACCCGCCGGCAAAGGCATGCTCCGTGCATGTGATGGGGGGGGCAGAAGTTTCCTTCAGGAAGGGCGAGGTTGCATGAAGCATCTGGTCACCGGCGCGGCCGGATTCATCGGGTATCACGTCAGCGAGGCGCTGCTCGCTCGCGGGGATGAGGTCGTCGGCTTCGACAACGTCAACCCGTACTATGATCCGTCCCTCAAGGAGGCGCGCCTCGCGCGCCTGGCGCGTCACCCGAACTTTCGCTTCGTGCGTGGCGAACTCGCCGACCGGGCGGCGGTGGAGGCGCTCTTCCGGACCGAGAAGTTCCCGCGGGTGATCCACCTGGCCGCCCAGGCCGGGGTCCGCTATTCCGTGACCCACCCGCACGCCTATGTCGAGAGCAATGTCACCGGCTTTCTCCACGTGATCGAGGGCGCGCGCCACCACGGCGCGGAGCACTTCACCTTCGCCAGCACCTCCTCGGTCTACGGCCTCAACACCGCGATGCCGTTCACCACCCATCGCGGTGTGGACCATCCGGTGTCGCTCTATGCGGCGACCAAGAAGGCCAACGAGCTGATGGCCCATTCCTACGCCCACCTGTACAGCCTGCCGTGCACGGGGCTGCGGTTCTTCACGGTCTACGGCCCGTGGGGACGGCCGGACATGGCGCTCTTCCTCTTCACCAAGGCGATCCTCGAGGGGCGGCCGATTGAGGTCTTCAACCACGGCAAGATGCGCCGCGACTTCACCTATGTGGGCGACATCGTGGAAGGTGTGGTGCGCGTGTCGGACCGCCCCGCGGCGCCGAACGCCGAGTGGGACAGCGCCGTGCCGGATCCGGCGAGCAGCAGCGCACCCTATCGGCTCTACAACATCGGCAACAGCGAGCCCGCCGAGCTGATGGCGCTGATCGCAGCGCTCGAGCAGGAACTTGGCCGGACCGCCGAGAAGATCATGGCGCCGATGCAGATGGGCGACGTGCCGGCGACCTTTGCCGACGTGGACGACCTCGCGCGGGACGTGGGCTTCCATCCCGGCACGCCGATCAAGGAGGGCGTCAAGGCGTTCGTGGCGTGGTACAAGGAGTTCTACGGGGTCTGACGGGCGACCTTGGTCCACAATGCCACGAGCTGCTCGGCGATGGCGCCGTCGCCGAAGCGCTCGATCACCCGTTGCCGGGCGGTCGCCCCGAGGGTGCGGAACCGTCCCGGCTCGGCCACGAGTTGCTGCAGGGCGCGGGTCAGGGCCGGGCGGTCATCCTCATCGACGATCAGCCCGCCTGCGCCCACGACGTCCGGCAGCGCGCCGCAGCGGGAGACGATCGGCGCCACCCCGTGGGCCATCGCCTCCAGGATGACCGCCCCGGTGGGCTCCACCCACCCCGCCACGGTCCGCGATGGGGCCACGATGGCGTCCACATCGCGCCAGAAGCCGCCCAGAGCGTTCCGCGGGAGCCCGCCCAACCATTCGAGGCGGGCCGCGAGGCCGAGGCGCTGGGCTTGCGACTCCAGCGCCTCCTGCGCGGGACCGGTACCCACGATCCGCACGCGCCAGTCGCCATAGACCTCGGAGAGGGCATCGAACAGCAGATCGAGGCCGCGTTCCCGGACGATCCGCCCGACCACGGCGAAGACCGGCACGGTCGGCGCCGACCTCGACGGCGGGGGTGGGGGAATCATCACGCTGTCCGCAGGGACCACGGCGCGAGGCACCCCTTCCGGCGCGTCGAGGGCCACGTGGTCGAGGGCGGAGCGGACGATCCCTCCCAGTGCGGCGGCGCCATCACGCACCCGCCGGGCTTGCCAGCGTGCGGTGATGCCGGACGGCCCGCCGACGGATGAGGTCCCCACCAGGACGTACGGAATCTTGAGGTCGCGTGCCGCGGCCGCCCCCGCCTCCGCAGTGGGCGTCCAGGGATCGGCCACGATGTGGAGCAGGTCGGGACGCGTGTCGCGCACGAGGGTGCGCAGCGCCTTGCGCGACCAGCGCAGGTCCATGGGGTCGGCGTGGTCGCCACGCGCCTGCACCCGCTCGTAACGGATCAGGCCGTCAATTTCCGAGTCGCCCCCGGCCCGGGCAACGATCGGCTCCACGTCGAGGGCGACGAGTGAGCGGAGGACACCGCGGGCGGGGGGGTCTGGGGCCAGAAGCAGGATGCGCACGGGGACAAAGATGCCCTCGTCGCCGTTACTTTCCACCCCATGCGAATTCTCCAGCTTGCCAAGTACTACTGGCCGCGGTCTGGCGGCATGGAGCGCGTCGTCCAGGGGCTTGCTGAAGGGCTGGTTGATCGGGGTCACGAAGTCGAGGTGGTCGCCGTCACGGCGTTCGGTGATCCGCGACCCGGCCAGAAGCGCCGGGCCTCGGTGACCCGGGCGTGGTCCTTCGCCCCCGTGGGCACGCAGGAACTGGCGCCCGCGTATATCGCCGCGGCGTGGCGTCGCGCCGACGTGATCCATCTCCACCACCCGCATTCGCTGGCCGATGTGGCCTATGCGCTCCGGCCATCGCTGGCGCCGCTCGTCGTGACCCAACATGCCGATTATCCCTCGGCCAAGTACAAGCTGCCCGGGTGGTACGCCCTGCGCAGCGCCGAGGCGATCGTGGTGCCGTCGAGTGCCCACATCGCGCTGTCGCGCGAGCTGAAGGGGTTCGAGCGGAAGGTGGCCGTGATCCCGTTCGGTATCGACGAGCGGCGCTGGGAACTGGTGCCGCCGCCGTTGCCGGGCAACCCGCCACGGGCTCTCTTCATCGGCCGCCTGGAGCGTTGGAAAGGGGTCGATTTTCTGCTCCGGGCCCTCGCCCAGGTGCCTGACCTCCGACTCGACATCATCGGGACGGGACCGGAACGCAACCGGCTGGAGACACTCGCGAGGGCCCTCGCGGTCACCGACCGCGCCAGGTTCTGGGGCGAGTACCCCGACGAAGATCTCCCCCGCCGGATGGCCGATGCGGACTTCCTGGTGCTCCCCTCGGTGACCGTGGACGAGATGTTCGGGATGGTGCTGCTCGAGGCGATGGCCGCCGGACGCCCGGTGATCACCACCAATGTCCCCTCCGGTGTGCGCGAGGTGAACGAAGCCGGGGTCACCGGGATCGAGGTGCCCATGCGGGACGTCGACGCACTGGCCGGCGCGATGCGCACCCTCGCCGAGGATCCCGACCTCCGCGAGCGCATGGGGGCAGCGGGGCGGGCGAGAGTCCGTGCCCGATTCACCGTGGATCGGATGACGGAGGCACACCTCGATCTGTACCACCGCGTTCGCGGTCCGCGCGCAGCTACCTGAATGTGGAAAAGCCCGCTCGTTTGAGGGGGAGGGGGGTATAGGTTTTCCATGACTGTGGAAAAGTATCACTCGAATGGTGCGTCGTAACTCTTTGTTTGAGAATGTCTTCGGCCTCGTAGCTCAGGCGGTTAGAGCAGCGGACTCATAATCTGACGGTCGAGGGTTCGAATCCCTCCGAGGCCACTGGGTTGTCAGGGTAGGAAAGAGGTTGTATCATGTCTCTCGCTGGATTTGGGCGATTAGCTCAGTTGGTTAGAGCGCGCGCCTCACATGCGCGAGGTCGGGGGTTCGAGCCCCTCATCGCCCATCGCCCCGAACCATCCCGCTGGGTGGGGAGGGACGCCGAGTCAGTCAGTGAGTGGAGCCTCCCGGGCTGGCTCGGAACGGGAACGAAACGGCGGCCGTGATCTCTGGATCACGGCCGCCGCTTCGCATTTCCGCCCCTGGCGAGTGTCGTCCTGCAGCCATCCAACTTCTTACGGTACCGTGCGTTGTGGATTGTTGAAAAGTCGTGTTGTGGAAAAGTGGTCAGTCGCCGACCTGGTCTTCCCATAGGTCGATCACCTCGCCCGGGGATACTGTCGCCGTGCCGCGCTTGGCGACTTCCACGCCTGCGGCCAGGTTCGCCAGCCACACGGCCTCGGCGATGGATGCCCCAGCGGCGAGGGCGCTCCCCAGCCATGCGGTGACGGTGTCGCCCGCGCCCGAGACATCGAACACTTCCCGCGCCACGCTCGCGGTGTGCCGCGTCGGACCCTCCGCCGAGACGAGGACCATCCCCTCCTGGCCCATGGTGACGAGCAAATGCTCGCACCCCAACCGGACCCGGGCGTCGGCCAGCCCGACCTCTTCGCCGGCGAATGCGTGGCGGAAGGCGCCCTCCAGCTCCCGGCGGTTTGGCTTGAAGACGGTCGCGCCGCGGTAGCCGAAGAAGTGCCGGTCCTTGGGGTCAACGATGGTGGGGACGCCGGCCCGGGCCGCCGCTGCCAGGAGGTGGGCGGCGAGGGCCTCGTCGAGTACGCCCTTGTCGTAGTCCTCAAGGAGGAGCACATCGGCGGAGGCGATGGCCGCCTCGGCCGCGGCCCGCACCTGCTCGGCGGCGGGACGGGGTAGCGGGGTGGTGACTTCGTGATCGAGCCGGGCGACCTGTTGCCCGCGGGCGATGATGCGGGTCTTGGCGGTGGTCGGGCGCCCAGGCACTGTGACGATCCCCTCCCGCCCAATGTCCAAGGCGGCAAGCGCCTCCTGGAGCACGCCCCCGGCCGGATCCTCCCCCACGACCCCGACAAGCTGGACCGTGGCCCCGAGGGCGACGACATTGGCCGCCACGTTGGCCGCGCCACCGGGCGTGTCCCGCTCCTCCGCCACGCAGATGACGGGGACCGGTGCCTCGGGCGAGATTCGTTCGACGTCGCCGAGGAGGTAGCGATCGAGCATCAGGTCCCCGACGACGGCCACGCGAACGGCCCGCATGGCCTCGAGGAGCGCGCCCAAGCGAGCCCGGGAGAGGGGATGAAGGATGTCCATCGGGGAAAGCTACCTTGCCAGAGGTGACGGGCGCGACGGCGCGGGGTATCTTCGGCCCGCCATGACACGCTTTGACATTGTCGCCACGCGCGGGGAAATTGACGAGTCGGTCCATCAGATCTCGGTGGCCGTCGCGGACCACGAGGGACGGGTGGTGGCCCACGCCGGCGATCCGGGGCTGGTCACCTACTTTCGCTCCGCGGCCAAGCCGTTCCAGCTCTGGCCCCTCGTTCGCGATGGTGGGGTCGAGCGCTACCAGCTCGATCCGGAGATGCTGGCGCTGGCCTGCGGTTCGCACAATGGCGAGCCGATGCACCGCGCCGTGGCCGCGCGGTGGTTGGCACGCGTGGGGCTCGTGGAGGCCGACCTCCAGTGTGGCGGGCACCTCTCGCTCTCGCCCCGCTTTGCCAAGGAGATGACGCGCACGGAGGCCGTGCCGACGCCGCTGTGGAGCAACTGCTCCGGGAAGCACGCCGCGCTGCTTGCCCTCGCGCAGCTGCACGGGTGGCCAACTGCCGGGTACGAGGCGTTGGGGCATCCGGTGCAGGACGAGGTGGTCGCCTCGATGGCGGCCTGGAGTGGGGTGCCGGCGACGGACCTGCGGTGGGGGGTGGACGGCTGCACCGCGGCCGCGGTTGCCCTCCCGCTGACCGGGATGGCGACGGCGTGGGCCCGGCTGGGCGCGAGCGCCGACGCGGCGCTGGCCACCATCCGTTCGGCGATGCTGGCGCACCCCGAGATGGTGGCGGGCGAGGATCGCCTCGACACGGTGCTGATGCGGGCATGGCCCGGGCGGATCTTGGCCAAGGTGGGGGCCGAGGGTGTCTATGGCGCGGCGCTGCCCGCCCTGGGGCTGGGGATCGGCCTCAAGGTCGAGGATGGCGACTTCAAGGCGGCCGGGCATGCTCTGCTGGCGGTGCTGGCGGAGGTCACGGCCCGCTTCGCCCCCGGCGCCATGTGGCCGTTGACCGGGCTCGAGGGCTGGGGCACCCCGCCGATACGCAACACCCGCGGGGAACCGGTGGGCGCGATCGCCGTCCGTGGTCACCTGACTTTCGCATGAACGACGAGGAGCGATCGCATGGATGACATGCCCCCCCCCAACGCGCTGGACGAGCCCACCGAGGCGCTCGTCGCGCTGGCCGCGGCGATCGCCCAGGGCGAAGCGCCGACGATCCGCAAGCACGTCAACGAGGCGATCGCCGCTGACGTGCCGTCGCGCTGGGGCGACGAGCTGCTCCTGCAGTCGATGCTCATGGTGGGGTGGCCGCGCGCCCTCGTCGCCGCGGGGCTGTGGCGTCGTGCGCTGGCGGCCCCCCCGGCGGACCCCGAGCGCGGGCTCGACTATGCGGCCCATGCAGAGTGGACCGCGCGGGGCGAGGCGACCTGCCAGGCGGTGTACGGCGACAACTACGAGAAACTGCGTCACAACGTGCAGGCGCTCCATCCGGCGCTCGACGCCTGGATGATTACCGAGGGCTACGGCCGGACGCTCTCCCGCCCCGGGCTCGACCTGGTGCGGCGTGAGCTCTGCATCATTGCCCAGACCGCGGTCCTCGACACGCCCCGGCAACTGCATTCGCACCTGCGTGGCGCCCTCAAGGCCGGCGCGTCCCCGGCCATGGTCGAGGCCGTCCTCACCGTCGTCAATCCGTTCCTCGCCTATGACCATTGGAAGGCGGTGAAGGAGCTCTGGGAAGCGGTCCTCGACGCCTGGGAGCCGTTCGCATGAGCTTTGTCGATCGCGTGACCGTGGAGGTCCTTGCCGGACGCGGCGGGGATGGTGCGTCGTCGTTCGCCCGGTTCAAGTACGAACCGAAGGGGGGGCCTGACGGTGGCGACGGGGGCCACGGGGGCCATGTCCGCGTGCTCGCCAACGGCAACCTCTCGACCCTGCTGGACTTCCGCTATCACTCCATCTGGAAGGCCGAGCGCGGCGTGCACGGGAAGGGCAAGAAGATGACCGGGGCGACCGCGCCGGATCTGATCCTGCCGGTGCCTCCGGGAACGGTCGTCGAGGACGCCGACACGGGCGAGATCCTCGGCGAGGTCCTGGTGGATGGCGACATGCTGCGCGTGGCGCGCGGCGGTCGGGGGGGGCGCGGGAACGCCCGCTTTGCCTCGTCCACCCATCGTGCCCCGCGCGAGTGGGAAGAGGGCGGGGAAGGCCAGCAGCGACGCCTCACCCTGACCCTCAAGTTGATCGCCGACATCGGGCTCGTGGGCGAGCCGAACGCGGGAAAAAGCACCCTGCTGTCGGTGATCAGCGCCGCGCGCCCGAAGATCGCGGACTATCCCTTCACGACGCTCGAGCCGAACCTCGGCGTGGTGGGGCTGTCGGGTTCACGCACCTTCGTGGTGGCCGACATTCCCGGGATCATCGAGGGGGCGCACGAGGGGAAGGGCCTCGGCCTGACCTTCCTGCGGCACGTCGAGCGGACCCGCATCCTGGCCTACCTCGTCCCGCTCGATGCGCCCGATCCGCAGGCCACGCTCGACACCATCCGCAACGAGGTGGCCCAGCACAGCACGGTGCTGGCCGAGAAGCCGTTTCTCGTGGTGCAGAGCAAGCGTGACCTGCTGCCGGCCGGCGACCCACTGCCGACGCTCGACGCCCCCGGAGCGGTGGCGACGGTGGCGATCTCGGCCGCGTCGGGGGAGGGATTGGAAGCACTGACCGAAACCCTGTGGCGCGCCGTCGTGGCCGCCCGGGCCGCCGATGATCACCATCACGAAGCCCCCGACACTGCCGGGGCGGGGGAGCATGCCGAAAGCGAGTGGGACCTCGAGTGGGGTGACCTTCCCACGGACGACACCGACCCCGGCTGATCCCGGTCAGGAGCGCCTGGCCTGGCTGGCGCTCGCCCTCGTGCCCGGCCTCGGCCCCCGCCGATTGGCCGCCCTCCTCTCCCGCTTCGGGAGCCCCGCCCAGATCCTGGGCGCCCCCGCCGATGCCCTCGCCGATGTCGACGGCATCTCCCGCACCCTGGCGCGCTGCGTGGCGTCCCCCCCCCTGGACCGCGCCCGCGAGGTGCTCGCCCTGGCGGCCGCGCGCGATCAGGTGCTGCTC
>JBBQQJ010000095.1:0-10346 GCA_038216165.1 Gemmatimonadales bacterium
CCCCACCGCCTCGCCCCCCCCCCCAACGACCGCGAGCACCTTCTCGCGGTAGAACGGCAGCGCGCCGTCGCACACGGCACACGCCGACACCCCCCCGCCCGATTGGGCCAACCGGGTCTCGTTCGGCAGGCCCAGCCAGATCGCGCGGGCGCCCGTCGCGACGATCACCGCCTGGGCACGCACGGGCGACGAATAGTTGGGCGTGAGCGTAAAGGGCCGTGCCGAGAAATCCACCGACGCGATCGCCTCGCTCACCACCCGCGTCCCGAACCGGACGGCCTGATCGCGGCAGCGCTGCATGAATTCCTGCCCGCCGATCCCCTCGGGAAAACCGGGGAAGTTGTCGATGTCGGTGGTCCACATCAGCTGGCCCCCGGGGATCATCTCCGGGCTGGGCTCGCCCTCGAAGACGAGGGGGCTCAGGTTCGCACGCGCAGCGTAGATCGCGGCGGTCCAGGCGGCCGGGCCCGAACCGATGATGACGAGCGATTCAATCGTGGCGTCCGGTGTGGTGTGCATATGGGGCAGTCCTCGGAAGGTGGTCCGGTCACGCGTCGTGGCGCGCCGAATATAGAACGTCGCCTCGGCAGAACAGTTCCCGCCTCAGGGGCGGGGCGCCGCCGGGCGCGCCGTCGCACAGGCGCCCACGGTCCACCGGAAGCCCCACGCGCTGTCCCGGCGCACCTCGACGCGGCCGCCGGCCGTGCGGCGCAGCGCCTCCACGCGCGCGAGGGTCGCCGCCGACGAGTCCGCCGCCGGCACGGTGAGGCAGGGTGTGGCACCGTCGAGCCATGGTGCAAGCGCGAGCATGGGCACGACCCGATTCATCCACCCGGCGAGATCCGTCCCGGCAATGATCGGCAGCGAGTCCAGCGGTTCATCGCGGATCCGCGGTGGGGTACCGAGCGGGATGGCCAGGGCCGCCCCGAGCAAGGCCTCCCCGGCGGCGCCGAGCGGGGGGCCGAAGTGCCGCACCGCCACGATTGGCTCGCCCCGCGCGGCAACCTCGAGACGCCAGCCGGCCAGGGGGCCGGCCGCATCGGTGGGCCAGGCTCGCGCCAAGGCTGGCGACAGGCGGGCCCGGGCGGCATCAACCGGGGCGGCGTCGGGTTCGGCCACCGCGGGCGTGGGAGCGGAGCTGACGGCCAGGCTGGCGAGCGCCTCGGCATCCGGCACCGCCACCACCCGGAGCGTCGGTGCCACACCGGTCGCGGCCGCGATGGCGGTCTCGATCGCACGCTCCAGGACAACCGCGCTGCCCTGGTCGCCCACCAGGAGCAGGCGCACGGCAACCGCCCCGCGCTCGACGCTCACCGTCCGCTGGACGGCGCCTGGCGCCTGCGCATCCAGAATGCGCTGCACCGCGGATCGCGTCCGGACCTGCCACGCCACCTCATCGAGGGCGCTGCGCAGCGGCAGGTAGACCGCGGCCAGGAAGAGGGCCGGCACGAGCAAGCGCATCCACAGGCCGTAGCGCGAGCCGAAGCCGCGCTTGACCCACGCCTCCATACGACCGGCGAGCTGGTCGGTCCGCGTCACCCCGCCGCCGAGGTGATCGGCCTCGAGTGCCTCGGCATCCACGCGATTGTATCCCAGCGCGAGAAAGGAAAGGACGGCGAACAGGAGGATCGCGGAGAAGTTGGCCGTGAAGAGCAGCGCGGCACCGCCGGCGATCGTGCCCGAGAGGGTCCCGACCCCGTAGCCGATCACGCAAAGGGGGGGCACCAGGGCGATCCCGATCGCCGTCCCCGCCGCCGCGGCGGTGGTGTCGGAGGTGCGGCGGACGGTGGTGTAGGCCGCGGTGAGGGCGCAGAACACCGCGACCAGCAGGTCCAACGCCGTGGGGACGGTCCGCGACGCGATTTCCCCGGTCACTTCGTGGAACGGCAGGAGCATCGTCACCAGCGCCGTGCCGGCGACGGTCAGGATCACGCTGAGCACCACGCGCAGGGCGGACCGGATCACGAGAAACGCGCTGCCGACTGCGAATCCCATCCCGAGCTCGACAATCGGGCCCATCAGCGGGGAGACCAGCATGGCCCCGATCACCACGGCGGTGCTGCCCAGCACGAGCCCGAGGATCGCGATGCCCCCGGCGAGGAAGAGCTGGATCCAATAGCCGGGAGCACGGCGTGCGTTGAAGTCGAGCATCGCGACCACAGTCTCGACCCGGCGCGTCGCGTCGATGCCGACCGCCGCCGCCACGGTCTCCTGCAGGCCGCGCACGAACCGGCTCGCGAGCCGGAGCGTCGCCCCGGAGGTGGGGCGTGCCGGGGGGGGGGACGGCTCGACTGGGGTCGTCATGTCATTCTCCTCGGGTCACGCGCAGGATGCCCACGGCCCCGTGGCAGGCCGACACCGAGCCGACGACGAGATCGGCCCCGTCGGGCGACTGCACCAGCGCCTGCGTCAGCGCCCCCAGCGCCTCCTGCGCCCGGCGGGCCGGGTACATCCCCACGCCATACACGACGTGGCGGCATGCGAAGAGCGCCGGCCCCGCCGTGGCGCGCTCGCGCGCCCGCTCTGCGGTCCACTCCGCCACCGTCTCCCCCATCTCCCAGGTGCGCGGTGCGGCGATCGCCGGGCACGTCGCCGGCTCGATGCAGTGGACCGGGCACATCCAATCGGCCCACGAGACATAGCGCACACCGTCCCCAGGGTGCAGGCGATCAAACGGCGTACCCATCGGGGCGCCAGCGGGAACCATCGCCACGACATGGTCGGGCCAGCGCGCCCGGGCCTGCCGCTCGAGCCACGTCGCCATGAGGTGGGGCATCAGCGGTGAGGGGACCACCTGGTCGTCGGCAGCGCGTGCGCCCGCGAGCCAGGGATCGAGGAACGGCTCCCAGTCACTCGCAACCAAGGTGGCATCGGGCAATGCCGCCAGGAGCGGCACCGCGGCGCATGCCGGATCGCGATCGACCACGAGGAGACGCCGCCACGTGGCCGCCCCGCGCTCCCGCGCGCGGCCGAGTTGCCCGGCATAGAAGGATCCGTAGCAACCGCCGCCAATGATCACCACCTCGCCGAGCGCGATCATCGCCGATGGATCCGGCCGCCATCCACCACGAGCGTCTCGCCGGTCACAAAGGGCTGCCGCACGAAATAGCGGAGGGCCTCCACGGCATCCTCGGGCGTGCCGAGGCGGCCGAGTGGCGTCGTCTCGCTGAGGAACTCGCGTCGGGTGTCGTCGTAGTCCTCGGGCACGAGCACGGTACCAGGCGCGATGGCGTTGACGGTGATGTCCGGTGCCAGCGCCATGGCCAACACCTTGGTCAGCATGACCAGCCCGGCCTTGCTCACCGAGTGCGCGGGATAGTGGCGCCAGGGCTCCAGGCCCCCGAGGTCAGCGATGTTGACGATCGTGCCCCCGGTCAGGCGCAGATGCGGCGCCGCCTGCTGGGCAAGGAAGAACGGCGCCCGCAGGTTCAGCGCGAGGATGTCATCCCATTGGGTGACGGTGGTCTCGGCCACGGGAATCCGCTCCATGACCGCCGCGGAATTGACCAGGACGTCGAGCCGGCCGAAGTGGTTGGCCACCAGCCCCGGCAGCGCGGCGGCGGCCGCGGCGTCCCGGAGGTCGGCCTCGAACGCGTGCGCGTCCCCCCCCCTCGCATGCAGGAGGGCCACGAGTGCGTCCGCCTCCTGCGCCGAGTGACCGTGGTGAATGGCGACGCGCATCCCGTCGGCCGCGAGCGCCTCCACGAAGGCCCGGCCGAGCCGCCGGGCACCGCCGGTGACGAGCGCCACGCCCCCCGCCGCGGTGCGCATCACCCTGGGCCCGCCGGCCGGCGCGCCTCGAGCGCGTCGAGCCATGCCTCGGGGACCTGCATGGCCCCGAGCATCGCGTGGGTGCCGAGCGCGTCGGTCTCACCATGCCAGTCGCTGCCCCCGCTGCGCCCGATGCCCAGCGCGGTGGCGACCTCCGTGAGCTCGGCCACCCGCTCGCCGTCATGGCTGGGGTGGCGCGTCTCGACCGCATCCAGACCGTCGGCCACGAGGGCCCGGACGGTCGCAAGGCTCCCGTGCGACTTCAGGTGGGCCGCGGACACCACCCCGCCCTGGGCATGCACGAGATCGGCCACTTCGCGCAGCGTGGGAAGCACCTTGTCGACGAAGGCAGGCCGGCCCCGGCCGATGTAGCGGTCGAAGGCCTGCTGCACGGTGGCGACGCGGCCCAGGCGGTGAAGCGCGCGGGCGACATGCGGGCGCCCCAGTGCCCCCCCCCCACTCTCCGCCAGGACGTCCTCGCTGGTGATGGCTACCCCGAGCGCGGCGAGACGGGTCACCATCTCGCGGACCCGGCGCGCCCGATCGGCGCGGGCGGTCACGAGGAACTCCTCGACCGGTCCGGGGCCGACCGGGAGGAAGTAGCCGAGCAGGTGCATCTCGCCCCAGGGCGCCGCCACCGAAAATTCACAGCCCCCGATGATGCGCACGCCGAGGATGGCGCCGGCCGCCGCCGCCTCGGGCAGCCCTGCCGTCGTGTCATGGTCGGTGAGCGCGATCGCGCTGAGTCCGCAGGTGGCCGCGGTGCGCACGACCTCCGCTGGGGCGAGGAGCCCGTCCGAGGCGATGGAGTGGCAGTGGAGGTCGATCATGTGCTCAGTGCCCGCGCCCGTAGTCCGCCGCGGGCGCCGTCCACGCGGGCTGGGCACGCGCAAGGAGTGTCGTGAGGAGGGCGTCGCTCGCCTCCTCGAACGCGAGTTCCGCCGACTTCGCGCCAAGCGGCGAGAACCGCACGTAGCGCACCTCGTCATCGGCGGTGTAGGCGAGGGAGATCTCGTCGCGATGGTACTGCGTGTGACGGCCGCTCAGGGTGACGGTCCAGGCGGTGCCGTTGGCGGCAGTGATCTGGCGGGGCATGCAGTCTCCTGTGGTCAGCGCGGGGGGAAGGACACCTCGTCCCAGCGGACGTGGCGCGCCTCGTCATACGTGGCCAGCGCGAGGAGACGCCCCTCCAGGGTGGCCTCCTCCGCATCGGCGGGACCGGCGGCGCGATGGCTTGCGTCATCGGTACCCTCGGTGAACTCCAGAAAGATCCGCGGATCGCTCCGGTCCTGAAAGACCCAGAGGTGCTGGCCCCGTGCCGCGAGCCGCCGGGTCAGCACCTCCAGGAGGCCGAGATACTCGGCCTCGTGCTCCGCGGCCACGCGCGCGCGCGCCGCCGTGAGCACCCGCGGCACCTCAGCCCTGCTCCTCCGGGAACGCGTGCAGCGTCTGGCGCACGTCTGCCAGGAAGCGGTCAGCATCGGCGCCGTCCACGATCCGGTGGTCGTAGGCGAGGCACCACATTCCCTTGGTGCGAATGCCGAGGGTATCGGAGCCGTCGGGCAGGGTGAGGACCGACGGACGCTTCTCGATCGCGCCCACGGCAAGAATCGCCACCTGGGGCTGGTTGATGATCGGGGTACCCACATAGGTCCCGAACCCACCCGGGTTCGTGACGGTGAACGTCCCCTTCTGGATATCCTCGGGCGCGAGCTTCTTGGTGCGCGCGCGCTCGGCGAGATCCTGGATCGATCGTGCCACGCCAAGGAGCGAGAGCTCGTCCGCGTGCCGGATGACCGGCACGATCAGGCCCCAGTCGAGCGCGACCGCGATCCCGATGTTGATGTCGCGACGGAAGATCGTGTTGTCCCCCGACACCGCGGCGTTCACGACCGGATGCTTGCGGAGGTTGTCCGCAATCGCCTTCACGACGAAGGCGAGATAGGTCAGATTGACCCCACGTTCGGCAAACTGTCCCTTGAGCTTCCGCCGGATGTTCGCGACGTGGGTGTAGTCGATCTCCATGAACGAGTTCACGTGCGCCGAGACGCGGCGCGAGAGGATCATGTGGTCGGCGGTGAGCTTGCGGATACGATTCCACGGCTCGACCCGGTCGCCTTCCCACGCCGCCACGGTCGGGCTCGGCGGCACGGTGGTCGGGCCGGCCGCCGCAGCGCCCGGTGCGGCTGCGGCAGGTGCCGGCGCAGGCACCGACGCCGGAGCGGCGGGCGTGTCCGCCCCGCTGTCGAGGTAGCTCAAGACATCCGACTTGGTCACGCGGCCCGAGGAACCGGACCCGGGGATCTGGGCGAGGTCCAGGCCGTGCTCCTCCACCATCTTGCGCACCAGCGGCGTGGAGCGACGCTGGAGGCGCTCCTCGGCCGACTCGTCGGCGCCGGATTTCGGCGGGACGGCCGGGGTCGGGGGCGCGGTTGTCGGGGCCTCGGCCTTGGGGGCCGGCGCATCCGCCTTGGGGGCCTTGGGGGCCGGGGCGTCGGCCGTGGGGGCGGCTGGCGGCCCCTTCGCCTCGCTCGGGGCGGACGCCGGCGCCACCGCGCCGGCGTCCGTCTCGATCCGCGCGACGACGGTGCCGACCGCGACGGTCTCGCCCTCCTGGACCAGCACCTCGGCGAGCACGCCCGCATTGGGGGCAGGAATCTCCGCGTCAACCTTGTCGGTGGAGATCTCGAAGATCGGCTCGTCGCGCTTGACGGCGTCGCCGAGCTGCTTGATCCAGCGCGACATCGTCCCTTCGGTGATCGATTCACCCATCTGCGGCATGATCACGTCGATCTTGGCCATCCCCACTCCTTCATCTTCCGAAAAAAGCGTTCAGTAGGCGGCGAGCCAGCGGCACGCGCGCACGACATCCGAGGTTTGCGGGAGGACGAAGTCCTCCAGGGGTGGCGCATAAGGCAGCGGTACGTCGTGGGCCGCCACGCGGCGGACCGGTGCGTCGAGCCACTCAAAGCAGAGCTCATTGATCCGGGCCGTGATCTCCCCGGCGATCCCGCCGGTCACTGTGTCCTCGTGCAGCACCAGCACGCGGTTGGTCTTCTTCACCGTAGCCACGATCGCCGCATCATCCATCGGCAGCAGGGAACGCAGGTCGATCACCTCGACCGACAGCCCGTCCTCCCGCTCCAGTTGCTCGGCCGCCTCGAGCGCCTTCCAGACAGTGGCGGCGTAGGTGATGATCGAGACGTCCCGCCCTTCCCGCGCCGTGCGGGCGACGCCCAGCGGGACCACGTGATCGCCGGCCGGCATCGTCCCCTTGATGCGCCGGTACAGATACTTGTGCTCGAAAAAGAGCACCGGGTCGTCGTCCCGGATCGCCGCCTTGATCAACCCCTTGGCGTCCTCCGCCGTGGCCGGATAGGCGATCTTGAGCCCCGGGGTGTGCAGGAACGCCGCCTCGGGGTTCTGGGAGTGGAACGGCCCCCCTCGAACGTAGCCGCCCGAGGGCCCGCGCACCACGATCGGGCACGGCAGGAACGCCCGATACCGCGCCGTGGCCGCGTAGTTGGTCAGCATGTCGTACCCGCAGGAGAGGAAGTCGATGAACTGCATCTCGCAGACGGGGCGCATCCCGTAGTGCGCGGCGCCACTGGCCGCGCCGACGATGGCCGCTTCGCTGATCGGGGTGTCGATCACCCGGTGCTCGCCGAACATCGCCTGCAGCCCCTCGGTGACCTTGAAGGCGCCCCCGAAGCGCCCGATGTCCTCGCCCAGGCAAAAGACGCTCGGGTCGCGTTCCATCTCCTCGCGGATCCCCTCGCGAATCGCCTCGAGATAGGTGATCTCAGCCATCGTGCGTCCCCCACGAGGCCGGGCGTTCGTGGTCTTCGACCGCCGCGCGTGTCCCCTCGCGGTACCACAGCGCCGGCATCACGGGCGGGTCGGCGTACACGCCGGTGAGGGCGTCGGGGCCGTCGCACGGCGGCGACTGTTCCGCAAGGTCGGTGGCCGCGTCCACCTCGGTGGAGACAGCCGCGTCGATCTCGGCCAGCGTCGCCTCGATGACGCCGAACTCCTCCCGGAGGCGGCGGGCGTACCGGTCGAGCGGATCGTTCTCCGCCGCCCACCGCTCGATCTCCCCAGGGGGCACGTAGCTCTGGTTGTCATGCTCGGCATGTCCCTTCCGCCGGTAGGTCATGAACTCCAGCAACTGTGTCCCCCCCCCAGCACGCGCCCGGTCGACGGCGGCCTTGGTGGCCTCGTAGACGGCCAGTACATCGTTGCCGTCGGCGCGCACGCCGGGGATCCCGTAGCCCGGCGCCTTGTCCACCAGCCGCGGCGCCGCCGTCTGGCGGTCGGTGGGCGTGGAATAGGCGTAGCCGTTGTTCTCGATCACCACCACCAGCGGGCAGCGCTGCACGGCGGCGAAGTTGATGCCCTCGTGGAAGGCCCCGGTGCTGGTGGCGCCATCGCCGATGTACACCAACCCCACGCGCGGCTCGCCACGCATCTTGAACGTCAGCGTCACGCCGGCCATCACCGGAACCATGTCGCCGAGGTGGGAGATCTGACCGACGAAGTGGCGGTCGGTGACGTCGCCAAAGTGGATGTTCAATTCGCGACCGCGGGTGGGGGAGTCGCCCTTGGCCATGTACTGGCGCAGCACCTCGAGGGGCGTGGCGCCCTTGACGAGCATCGAGCCAAGGTTGCGGATGAGCGGGGAGAGCACATCGGTGCGCTCAAGGGCAAAGGCGGAGCCAACGGCGCACCCCTCCTGCCCGAGCGACCGGAACAGCCCGCCCACCACCTTGGTCTGGCGGTAGAGGGCCACGAGGCGCTCCTCGAGGGTCCGGGTGAGCCGCATCCAGCGGTAGAGCTCCAGCAACTGTGCCGGGGTGAGCCCGGCGGGCCCTTCGGCGGGGGAGGTCCTGGGTACGGCCATGCCGGGTCGATCGCCTCCGGAGGGGGTCAGTAGGCGCCGCGGAGCGCGTGCGCCGGTTCGGCGAGGACGTGCACCTCGCCGAGATACTGCTTGGCCAGCTTGTCCAGCTCGGACTCGCCGGGCTGGTCGGTCGCCACCGTCACGCGGGTGTAGTGCCCACCCTCCGCCTCCACGGTCACGGTCACCCGGCCGAGGGAGCCCGCGAAGGCGCGCCGACGGGGCGCCTCCTCGGTGGGAGCCAACCGCGGCCCGAAGTACGCGGTCGCCAGAGCGACAGCCGCGTCCGGGCTCACGGCGGTGCGATGGAAGTACTTCATGCCACGGCCCTCATCGGTCCTCGGCGTAGTCCTGCCCGAGGTGGGTGATCATCCCCTCGCCCATCATCCACCGCAGCGTGTTCTTGAGCTTCGTCTGCTGGATGAAGAGATCGTGCTCCGGGTAGAGCCCCGGAATGACCTGCGGCGACTTGAAGTAGAACGACAGCCACTCCTGCACACCGCTCATCCCCGCCCGGTGCGAGAGATCGAAGAACAGCGCCAGATCGAGGACCAGCGGGGCCGCGAGGATCGAGTCCCGGCAGAGAAAGTCGACCTTGATCTGCATCGGGTAGCCGCACCACCCGAAGATGTCGATGTTGTCCCACCCCTCCTTGTTGTCGCCGCGCGGGGGGTAGTAGTTGATCCGGACCTTGTGGTACATGTCGCCGTACAGCTCCGGGTACAGCTTGGGCTGCAGGATGAACTCGAGCACACCGAGCTTCGACTCTTCCTTGGTCTTGAACGACTCCGGGTCGTCGAGCACCTCGCCATCGCGGTTGCCGAGGATGTTGGTGCTGTACCACCCGGCCACGCCGAGCATGCGGGCCTTGAACATCGGGGCCAGCACCGTCTTGAGCATTGTCTGGCCGGTCTTGAAGTCCTTGCCGCCGATCGGCACGCCCTTGGCCTTGGCGAGTTCCTCGATGGCCGGGATGTCGCAGCAGAGGTTCGGTGCGCCATTGGCGAACGGCACGCCCTCCATCAGGGCGGCCCAGACGTAGAGCATCGACGGGGCGATCGACGGATCGTTCGCCTCCATCGCGGCCTCGAAGGCAGCGAGGCTCTGGTGCGTCGGCCCCGGCACGATGAACACCTCGGTCGAGGCACACCACACCATCACGCAGCGCGCAACGCCATGCGTCGACTTGAAGTCGCGAATATCCTGGCGCAGTGCCTCGGCGAGCTCGCGCTTGGTCGTGCCCGTCTTGACGTTCTTCCCCTCGAGACGCTTGACATACGCCTGGTCGAAGACCGCGGGCATCGGCACGATGCCCTCGAGGAAGTCCTTGATCGGATAGATGTGCTCGTGCTTGTCGAACACCCCGCAGTGCAGGCACGACTGGTAGCCATTGTCCGGGACCGGGTCCCACGCGCCGAAGACGAGGTCCTCGAGCGGCGTGATCGGGACAAAGTCCTTGATCAGCGGGGCGCGGTTGTCGGTGCGCTTGCCGAGGCGGATGGTGGCCAGCTGCGAGAGCGACCCCGTCGGCTTCGCGAGCCCGCGGCGCGCCAGCTCGACACCCGCGATGAAGGTGGACGCCACCGCGCCAAGACCGACGCAGAGCACCCCGAGCTTTCCATCCGCCGGCGCGACTTGCCGGTCCGTCATGTCAGACACGCAGAATTCCTTTGAAGAT
>JBBQQJ010000096.1:0-10210 GCA_038216165.1 Gemmatimonadales bacterium
TCGCTCGCCGTCCTTGGTGAAGGCGACGACGGACGGCGTGGTGCGCCCGCCTTCCGCGTTCGGGATGACGACGGGGTCGCCGCCCTCCATCACCGACACCACCGAGTTGGTGGTGCCGAGGTCGATGCCGATGATTTTCGAAGCCATGGTGTTCCCCGGTCCGTGCGTCCGGTCGGGCCACGCCACGGTGGCGGGGCCCCTGCTTTCGGGAGAGCAGGGTGCAACGGGCGTACCGCGATTCACTGCCGGATTGGCAGGTCAGCCGGCGGTGGTCCCCTCTGAGCCAAGCGAAGGGTCAACCGCCGTGCGAGGAGCAAGGGGACGCCGCAGCGTAGCGGCGCCCCGTCCCCGCCTCAGCCAAAGTCCGCCGGATACCGCGCCATCCCGGCATCGAAGTGGACCCGGAGCCGCGCGATGTCCCCCTCGAGGTCATCGGTCATCGTGACCGGACGCAGGAGCGTGACCGTCCGGGTGCTCCAATCGAAGCTGACCGGCACCACCGGCACCCCGGCACCCCGCGCGATCCGATGGAACCCGGTCTTCCAGCCTGCCACCCGCCGGCGCGTCCCTTCCGGCGAGATCACCACGATCCACTGCGCCCGGGCCCGGAAGCGGGCGACCGCGGCCTCGACCATCCCGTGGGAGGCGCTGCGGTTGACCGGCTCCCCGCCGAGCCAGCGCAGCAGGCGCTTCACAGGGAAGCGGAAGAGGGTGTGCTTGCCGAGGAAGGTGGCCTGCATCCCGATCGCGAACATCGCGAAGACCCCGATGGGGAAGTCCCAGTTCGAGGTGTGGGGGGCCACGATCAGGACGAAGCGCGGGAGGGGCGGAAGGTCCCCGTCGACCCGCCACCCGACGAGCTGGAGACTGCGCCGCGCCAGGGCACGACTCCAACCGGTGCCCCGGCGTGGCGGGCCCAACGCGGCTGTTGTTGGGGGGGGGACGCTCAGCGCCACGTGGGCGGAACGGCCTCGGGCTTGGTGGCAAGGATCGCCACGCCCGCCTCCAGCTCGGCGGCGACGCGATCGCGGATCCGCCGCAGCTCGCGGAAACCGATGAGGCGCTTGTCGTCCTCGTCCCAGAGCGTGAGCCAGAGCGTCTTCACGCTCGCCGGGAGGGTCAGGACGGTGGCCTCACGCAAGGCGGGGATGGCATCGAACGCCTGTTGCAGGCGGTAGTTGGGGATCCGGCTCGCAATGTGATGGATGTGATGCAGCCCGATGTTGGCGGTGCACCACTGCAGGATCCTCGGCATCACAAAGTGCGAGGCGCCCTCGAGCCCGGCGGCGTAGTAGTTCCACGCCTCGCGATAGCGCCAGTAGGTGTCCTCGTACTGGTGCTGCACATAGAAGAGGTAGACCCCGATCGCCCCGGCGATCAGGGTCACCGGCACCTGCACCGCGAGGAAGGTGCGCCACCCCACCAGCCAGCACATCACCCCTGCTACGACGGCGATCCCGATGTTGGTCCAGTGCACGCTCGCCCACTCCCGCGTCCAGCTCCGCGGGATGTCGAGCGGGAGGCGGTGCTTGAGCACGAATTGCCACGCCGGGCCGACCACGAGCAGCACGAGCGGATGACGGTAGCAGCGGTACAGTGCGCGCTTGAGGCGTGACAGGCCGAGGTACTCACGCACCGTGAGGGTGTCGATGTCGCCGAGCTCGCGCCCGTCGAGGTCGCCCGACCCGGCGTGGTGCAGCGCGTGGGTCTTGCGCCAGTAGGTGTAGGGGACCAGCGTGATCACCCCGAGCAGCGAGCCCACGACCGAGTTGGCGCGGCGGTTCCGGAAAAACGAGGCATGCCCGCAGTCATGCTGGATCATGAAGAGGCGGACCACCATCATCGCGGTGGGGACGGCCAGTAACAGCACCAGCCAAGAGCCCACCGACAGCGCGGCTGCCGTCGCTGCCCACGCCACCACAAAGAGCAGGGCGGTGGAGGTGAGTTGCCAGACGCTCTTCCAAAGGATCGGGCTCCGGTACGGAGCGAGGAGGGCGTTCCAGTCCACGGTCGCGTGGGGAGGCTCGGGGTGCTCGACGGCGGCCATCTGGGGTCCTGTCATGGAGTCGGGGGCAATCCTCAAAAGTAGTCACCCCCCCGCCCACGCGGGCACCGGTTTGCGGCCCTCCGGACCGGACCATAGCTTCTCGGGACCCCCGCCCATGCACGCCGGAGGAGCCGATGCGGTACCTGCGAGGCTGTCCCATCCTGGTCCTGGTGCTCGCCTGTGCGAAGGAGGCGCCCCCGCCACCGCCTCCCCCACCGCCACCCCCCACCTACATGGACTACGCCGGTACCTGGGAGGGGGCCGCCACGATGACTGGCACCGAGACGCCGGTGCCCCTGCGGCTCACGAGCACCCCTGAGGGGGGCGGCTGGCGGATGCTGCTCGCGGGCCGCGACTCGATCCCGATGCGGGTGAGCCTGCTGGGCGATTCCCTGGTCCTGCTCTCCGAGCCCTACCAGAGCGTGCTGCGCGCCAAGGTGACCGTGCAGGTGCGCACCGCCGCGGTGCTCGTGGACGGGGCGATGGAGGGGAAGGTGATCGCCACCTACGCCTCGCCCGATGGGCAGGAAGTGGTGCTCGGGACCATCCGCGCGACCCGGCCGGCCCCGGAGTAGCGCGGGGTCAGGCCGGCCGGGCCGCGATCAACGGCCCGGCCCGGCCGCCGGGATCAGGATCAGCGCCTGCTGCGGGGGCACGAGGTACGCCGCCCCCGTCGGGGTGATGACGGCCATTTCCTCGACCGAGATGGTCTTGCTGCCGTCGCCCCAGCGTCCGCTCCCGCCGGGGAGGGTCCAGGCAAAGAAGCCGTCGAAGGCGAAGACGTTGCCGACCTCCAGCGGGCGGCGGTTCCGGCGCGAGAGGCCGGGACCGACGTCGTGCGCCCAGTAGCCGACCGGGTGGCCGGTGCTCCACGGGACCTGTGCCGAGCCGGCCGCCTGCATGACCACCCGCTGCGCGGAGTCGACCGCGCCGCCGGTGGCGCCTGGCCGCATCTGGCGGAAGGCCGCGGCGCCGCCCTCGCGCGCCGCCACCCAGCGGGCGTCCACTTCTGGGGGGGGGACGCGTTCGCCCGGTCGCAGGACATAGGCAAAGCGCTGGATGTCGGTGACCCACACGTCATGCACCTTGATGCCGAAGTCGATCTGGATCACGTCGCCATGCTGAATGACGCGGTCGCTGGCATGTGAGTGCCCGCGATCGGGGCCCGAGTTGACGCTCGGGTTCTGTGCCGGGGACCAGCCGTCGGTCACGCCGAGGTCGCGCATGCGGCGCTTCAGGAACGCCGCCAGGTCGCTGTCACGGGTGACGCCGGGCTGCACGGTGGCGTACGCCTCGTGTTCGAGCTGCACGGTGAGTTCCGCCGCGCGGCGCATGATGGCCACCTCGGCCGGGAGTTTGATGGCCAACCAGCGCGACACGAGATCGGCACTCGGCACGAGGCGCGCGGAGTGCTCCGGACCCAGCGCCCGTGCGAGGGCCTCGTACTGGGTATGGGAGAGGCCGTCGGCAATCGCGAGGGTGCCGCTGTTCACGGCGATCCGCGCCGCACCGGCCACCCGCGCGGCGATCCCACCCAGCAGCCCGCCGCTCTCGACGTCATAGACCACGACGGAGTCGTGGACGCCGAGCTCGCGGAGGGCAATCGCCTCACCGAAACCGGAGAGCATGACCGAGCGGACCCGGTCACCCTCGCGCAGGAAGACGATCCCCGATGGCGCCCCGGCGTTCTCGCCCCCCACGTGGAGCGCGAGCGGGTCGTTGGCGTTCTCGCGCACGAGGAGGACCCACGCATCGACCGCTGCGGCGGCCATCGCGGCTGGGAGGAGGGACCGGATCCGTTCCTGCCGGATGGCGGGCCACGGGGAGGGACCGGTGAAGTCATGGCGGGGTGGTGCCTGCGCGGCGAGGGGGGTCGCAACCACGAGCAGGGCGGTGAGGCGAAAGCAGGCAGGAGTCATGCGGGGAATGTACCGTCACCCGGCACGACCGCCAGTTGGCCCCCTATCCGGTCCGCGTACCGCACGTTATGCTCTTCCCCCAATTCCCACCACCAGAGAAGGTCCCGATGTTTGTTGCGCTCGTCGCGTCGTTCCTGGGCGTGTGCTGCTCCGTGGCCGCACCTCCGACCGTCGGTTGGCACGACAACCTGCGACCGGCCGGCCGACAGGCGGCAGATGGGCTGCACCTCGACCTTGAGATCCAGCGCGGCATGTGGCATCCCAATGGGGCGGCGCGGGCCGGGACCAGTGTCCTCGCGTTCGCCGAGGTTGGGCAGGCCCCGACCACGCCCGGGCCGCTCCTCCGGGTGCGGCAGGGGACCCGCATCAACGTCACGCTCACCAATCCCACCGCTGACAGCCTCGCGATCCATGGCTTCAGCGCCCGGGTCGGTTTCGCGGTGTTCGATTCCATCCTCCTGCTGCCCGGCAGCAGCCATCGGGTGTCGTTCGTCGCGGATCGGGAGGGGACCTTCTTCTACTGGGGCGCACGGGTCGGCACCGCGCTCGTGGATCGCGCCTTTGACGATGCGCTGCTGAACGGGGCGTTCGTGGTGGATCCGGCGACCGGGCCGGTACCGGACGACCGCATCCTCGTGGTCGATGCGCTGGTGGAGCGGCTCCCGGGCGACAGTGGGCTCACGCCCGCCGGGGATATTCTGTCGATCAATGGCCGGTCCTGGCCTCGCACGGAACGGATCGATGCCACTGTCGGCGACAGCATCCGGTGGCGGGTCATCAATGCCTCGCAGCGTGATCACCCGATGCACTTGCATGGGTTCTACTTCCGCGTCGATGCGGCTGGCGACTGGCAGGCCGATACGGTGTTCGATGTGCGTGCGCGCCGGATGGCGGTGACCGAAGACATGGCTCCGGGGACGACCCGGACGATGGTCTGGTCGCCGGATCGGCCCGGTGGCTGGCTCTTCCACTGCCACCTCTCGTTCCATGCGATGATGAACTCGCCGCTCGGGGCGGAGTGGAAAGGCGAGGAGGCGTTCCTCGTGCCGGCGGTCTTCGGCTCCCCGAACGATGACGCGGCGCACCATGTGGAGCATCACATGGGTGGACTGATGCTGCTGACCCGGGTGGTGCCCCGGGGCGCCTCCCCGAGCCCTCAGCCCGCGGCGCGCTCTGTGCGCCTGCTGGTGCGGGCCACCGCTGACACGAACGTCGTGTCCCGGCAGTATGGCTACCAGCTCGATGATGGTACGCCGTGGGACCCTGCCGCGCCCCTCGGGCCGTCGCCGGTGCTGCTGTTCCAGCGGAACCAGCCGACCGACGTCGTGATCGTGAACACGACAGACGAGGCCACCTCGGTGCATTGGCATGGCATCGAGATTGACGCGTATTCCGATGGGGTGGTGGGCGTGGGCGGGTATGCACACATGCCGACGCCCCCCATCATGCCGGGCGATTCGTTCGTGGCGCGAGTGCAGGTCCCTCGCAGCGGTTCCTTCATGTACCACACCCACCTCGCGGACATCAACCAGCAGGGCAAGGGGTTGGCGGGGGCGATCGTGGTGGTGGACGATCTTGAGACCCATGATGTGTCGCATGAGCGGGTCTATCTGGCTCAGACCATGGTGGCGATCGGCCCGGCGGGATTCGTGATCCCCACCGTGCTCAACCGCGTGGCCAGGGAACTGCCGGCGGACACGGTGCACGCCGGCGAGAGGTACCGGCTGCGGTTCATGAACATGACCCTCGCCCTTGCGGGGGCACGCTTCCAGTTCATCGCCGACCGACGCGGGGCGGTCTGGACTTCCCTGGCGAAGGACGGCTTCGACCTGCCCGTCTGGCAACAGGTCCGCTCGGCTGCACCACGCATCGTGTCGATCGGGGAGACCGTCGACGTGGAGTGGGTGCCGAGACCAGAGAGCTCAGGTTGGCTGGAGCTCCGGACGGCGTTCGGGAATCTGATCGCCCGCCAGCGGATCGAAGTGCTCGATCCGCCACCACCGATGTCGCCCGGGAGCTGAGCCGGGGGGCAGGACCGGCGCTACCTTTGGGGATTCCACCACTGGAGTCCCGATGCTGTCCCTCTTGCTGCTCGCCGCCCTCGCCCCCGCTGATACGGTCCGCTATGAGGTCGCGTTTCCGAACGCGGTCCATCACGAGGCGGAGGTGACCGTCGCGTTCCCCGCCAGCGATCGGGACACCGTCGAGGTCTGGATGAGTCGCTCCTCGCCGGGGCGGTATGCCATGCACGAATTCGCGAAGAATGTGTATGCCGTGCGCGCCACCGACGCGACCGGGCAGGAGCTGCCGATCGTGCGTCGCGATCCCTACCGCTGGCTCGTGGTGGCCCGCGGCGCGCCCGTGCGGTTCCACTACACCCTGTTCGCTGATCGCGCTGACGGCACCTACTCCCAAGTGGACGCCACCCATGCGCACCTGAACATGCCGGCGACCTTCGCGTTTGCCCGTGGCATGGAGCACCTGCCGATCCACGTGCGCTTCGCGGTCCCGGCGGGGAGCCGGTGGCGCGCGGCCACGCAATTGGTGCCCACGGCGCAGCCGCTGATGTTCACCGCGCCCGACCTGCAGTACTTCATGGACGCGCCGACCGAACTGAGCGACCACGCCCTGCGTCAGTGGACTGTCACTGGCCCGGCCGGGCGCGTCGACACCGTGCGCCTGGCGGTGCACCATACCGGGACCGACGCCGAGGTGGATGCCTACGCGGCCATGGCGGCGAAGGTCGTGGCCGAGCAGGTGGCGATCTTCGGCGAGACCTCGCGCTACGATCACGGGACCTACACCTTCATCGCCGATTATCTCCCGTGGGCCTCGGGGGACGGGATGGAGCACCGCAACTCGACGATCCTCTCCAGCAGCGCGACTCTCGCGGAGAACGCTGCGGGCCTTCTGGGGACGCTCGCCCACGAATTCTTCCACTCCTGGAACATGGAGCGGATCCGCGCGCAGATGATCGAGCCGTTCGACTTCACCACCACCAATCCGTCGGACGCGCTCTGGTTCGGTGAGGGCTTCACCTCCTACTACGACGACCTTACCATCCGCCGTGCCGGGCTGCTGACCGACGCCGAATACGCGGCGGGGATCGGCGGGCTGGTCAGCGCCGTCGCGGTCACGACGGCGCTGCAGTACGGCTCACCGATGGAAATGTCGATCCGGGCACCGTTCGTCGATGCGGCCACGGCGATCGACCCGACCAACGTCGGCAACATCTTCCTCTCGTACTACACCTGGGGCGCGGCGATCGGGCTTGGCCTCGACCTCACGATCCGCGGCCGCTTTCCGGACAAGTCGCTCGACGGCTTCATGCGCGAGATGTGGCAGCGCCATGGGGCCGCGGGCCGCTACGGTATCCGGCAGCCCTACACCGTGGACGATCTCCAGCGGGTGCTCGGCGAGTACGTTGGTGACCGTCGCTTCGCCGACGATTTCTTTGCGCGCTTCATCCGCGGGCGCGACGTGGTCGATTATGCGGCCCTGCTCGATCAGGCCGGCATCCTGCTCGGGCCGGCGGCCCCGGGGGCGGCGTGGCTGGGGCCGCTGTTCCTGGAGTTCGGCGATGACGGGATCACGGTGGTGAGCGCGCCCAGTGTGGGCTCGCCACTGTACCGGGCTGGCGTGGAGCGGGGGGACCGAATCCGCGCGATCGGGGGCGTGTTGCCGGAAGATGACGCCGCGTGGGGGCGCCTCACGGCCGCCCACCAGCCGGGCGATACCGCCACGATCGTGTTCACGCAGCGTGGCGTTGAACGACATGCCACCGTGCGGTTTGCCACCGACCCACGGCTCGCGGCAGTGCTGATGGAGGAGCGGGGGGGGACGCCGTCGCCCTCCCAGGTGCTCTTCCGGCGGGAGTGGCTCCGCAGCCGGGCGCCCTGACGGTATCTTTCGGGGACCATGTTCCCGTACCGTGACGACAATCCGTCGATCCTGACCCCGGTCGTCACGGTGGCCCTGATCGCCGCCAACCTGGCGATGTGGGTGTGGGTGCAGGGGTTGGGGGCGCCGGCCACGCTGGCCCAGTCTGTCTGCGAACTTGGGCTGGTGCCGGGCGACCTGGCCGGGCGTCTCCCGGCAGGCGCCTCGTTCCCCATCGGCGACGGCATGGCCTGCGTCATCGAGCCGGGGACGCCGTGGTGGACCGTGGTGACCTCGATGTTCCTGCACGGGGGCTGGCTGCACCTCCTCGGCAACCTCTGGTTCCTGTGGGTGTTCGGGAACAACGTCGAGGATGCGATGGGGCACGGCCGGTTCATCGTCTTCTACCTGCTCTGCGGGGTGGCGGCGGCGCTGGCCCAGGTGGCGGTGGATCCCGGCAGCGCGGTCCCGATGGTGGGGGCCAGCGGGGCGATCAGCGGGGTGATGGGGGCCTACGCCATCCTCTACCCGCGCGTGCGGATCCACACGCTGGTGGTGCTGGTGATCTTGTTCTTCCGGGTGAGCGTGCCGGCATGGGTGATGCTGGGCTACTGGTTCCTGCTCCAGCTCGCCGGGACCACCGTCGACCAGGTGGGTGGGGTGGCGTTCTGGGCACATGCCGGCGGCTTTCTGGCGGGCGCCCTGCTGATTTTTCCGTTCCGCGACCCGGTGCTGCTTGCCCGGCATCGCGATGTCGTGGCCCGCGACGCGTGGGCCACCCTGGCTGGGAGGAGTTGAATGGTGACGACCACCGCCTCGCGCGTGGTGCACGGCGAACCGGGCTACGTGTCCGCGGATGCCCCCCCCCCGGTGGGCCGCCTTCCGCGCAATCCGGGGATCCCCCTCGACCTCGGCTGGGTGCGCGAGGTGCGGGTCAACCGCAGCGCCGTCGAACGCCGCGCGGCCACCATCCCGACGCGGCGCAGCATCAAGCAGGCCTGGCAGGCAGGATGGTTGCTCCGTGTGGTCACGCTGATGGACCTCACCACCCTCATGGGCGACGATACCCCCGGCCGGGTGCGCCGGCTCTGTGCCAAGGCGCGCCGCCCGGTGCGGGCCGACCTTCTCGAGGCGCTCGGCATGCGCGACGTGCGGCTGCAGGTCGGCGCCGTGTGCGTCTACCACGCCTTCGTGCAGACCGCCGTCGAGGCGCTGGAGGGGAGCGGCATCCCGGTGGCCGCGGTCTCGACCGGCTTCCCGGCCGGCCTCTCGCCGATGCGCACGCGCCTCGCGGAGATCGAGGCGTCGGTGGCCGACGGCGCCGAGGAAATCGACATCGTCATCACGCGGGCGCACGTGCTCACCGGGAACTGGCAAGCGCTCTACGATGAGGTGCAGGCGTTCCGGGCCGCCTGCGGGCACGCGCACCTCAAGGCGATTCTCGCCACGGGTGAGCTCGCCACGCTCAAGGATGTGGGGCGTGCGTCGATGGTGGCGATGATGGCGGGCGCCGACTTCATCAAGACGAGTACCGGCAAGGAACCCGTCAACGCCACGCTGCCCGTGGGGATCACGATGGCGCGCGCGATCCGCGGCTACCACGAGCGGACCGGGCATTGGGTGGGCTTCAAGCCGGCGGGCGGTATCCGCAAGGCGAAGGAATCGCTCGACTGGCTTGCGATGATGAAGGATGAACTCGGCGACCGATGGACCCAGCCCGATCTCTTCCGCTACGGCGCCAGCGGGTTGTTGACCGACATCGAGCGGCAACTGGAACATCATGTCACCGGACGGTACAGTGCCGTCCATCGCCACCCGATGGCGTGAGGACATCACCATGACGACTGTTCGCGATGCCTTCGACACCCTCGCCTGGGGCTCCGCCCCGGAGTCCGCCGCGCAGGCCCGCGAGTGGCTCGACCACCATGGCCGGCGCTTCGGGCACGCGATCGCCGGGGTGTGGACCGCCCCCGGTGAGACCTTCATCGTGAGTGATCCGGCCACCGGCACCGAACTGGCGCTCGCCACGCAGGGCACCGATGCCGACGTGGATGCGGCGGTGCGTGCCGCGCGCGCCGCGCTGCCCGCATGGCAGGCGCTGGGCGGGCACGGGCGGGCCCGGTGGCTCTATGCCATCGCCCGCGGGATCCAGCGTCGGTCCCGGCTCTTCGCCGTGGTCGAGTCGCTCGACAACGGCAAGCCGATCCGTGAGTCGCGGGACACCGACATACCACTCGTCGCCGCCCACTTCTTCTATTACGCCGGCTGGGCGGACAAGCTCCAGTACGCCGCGCTCGCCGGATCTCATCATCGGATCCCTCAGCCGTTGGGGGTGGCGGGCCAGATCATCCCGTGGAACTTCCCG
>JBBQQJ010000097.1:0-10206 GCA_038216165.1 Gemmatimonadales bacterium
GCTGCGTCGCTCGCGAAGGCGGTCCTGGGCATCACGCAGCCGCTCGTAGCCGAGGACACGCGAGAGGAACCTGCCGCGTTCGGTCGGCGTCATCGCCGCCATCACGGCGAGTTCCTTCTGGCCGGTGAAGTACGTGTTGAAGAACTCCTCGCGACTCATGCCGAGGAGGGCGGTGGTGCGCTCCGTGACGGTGCCGGTACTGTTGGCGATCGCGGCGCCATCCTGGAAGAGCTCCGCGCCCGTGAGGCTGCGCACCACCCGGTAGGTGTGCGCCCCGAGCGTGAAGTCCAGCTCTACTTCGCAGCGCGAACGCGGGGGCGCACCCCGACGGCGCAGCGTGTCGCGCGTACCCCGCGCGGCGGCCACGCCATACAGCGCGTAGGCGATCGCCTCGAGCAGCGTCGTCTTGCCCGAACCATTGGGCCCGATGATCGCCAGGAGCCCGGGGCCGAGGTCGATCTCGGTGCGCTCGTGCTGGCGGAAGTTCACCAGCTTCAGGCGGAGGAGCAGCATCTCATCCCCCCCCCTCAGCGGCGTCGCGTTCCACCTCGGCCAGGCAGGCGACCCCCTCGGTCACGAACAGCGCCCGATCGACCCCCGCCGGGAGGGCGCGCCCGCGCAGGAACCCTTCGAGGGCCTCGGCGAGGGTGCGCCGCTCCCCGGGCGCCCCCATGCCGACCTCGCGGGCAGCCTTGTCGGGCCGGCGCAGGTCGAGGTGGAAATGGAGCGCGCGCGCCTTCCACTGGCGGATCGCGGTGTGGTCGAGTTCGCGCGCCACCGCCCGCGGGACGTGGCGCACCACCTGACGGACCACGGCGTCGGCGATGCCGCTGGGTGCGGCCGCCACCGCCTCGGCCAGCAGACGATCAAGCTCCGGCGCGGCGAGGTCGCTGGCATCGAGTGGCGGCAGGTCGAGCACGCGGCGCGGTGCCGCAAAGGTGCGGCGTCCGACCGTGCCTGCGTCCAGGTCCACCAGCAGCCACCCCTTGCCGTCCAGGCCCCGTCGGCGCTCTTCCCGCAGTTCACTCCACGGATCGGGGCTCACGTACTCGAGGGCGCCGGCGTACCAGATGCGCGGTTGGACCTCGTGCTGCACGTGGTAGTGCCCGAGGGCCACGTGGCTCCAGGCCCCGGCGAGATCCGCTTCGGACAGGAAGGCCCCGCCCGGCTCGGCGAGCGACCGGTCATGTCCGAAGAGCCCCGGGGTCTCGCCATGCAGCACGAGCACCTGATGCCGCTCCGGTCCGGCGGGCTCGAGCCCGGGTCGCGGTTGCTCGAACAGCGCCTGGTGTGGCACGGCCAGCACCGAGAGGTCGAGTGCGGGAAAGGTGAATCGGCGCGCCTCCTGGTGGGCGACATGCACGCCGAGGTCGTGGAAGAGGCCGAAGATCGACACGGTGTCGGTCGAGCGGGGCGTGTCATGGTTGCCGGCGATGAGGATGATCGGTGCGTCGGGCAGCGCGGCACGGAGACGCGCGAACTCCCGGAACGCCTGGAGGATCGCGGAGTTGGTCGGCCGGACCGCATGGAAGAGGTCGCCCGCCACGATCACCGCATCCGGGCGCTCGGCGAGCACGCCATCGATGGCGCGGGTGAAAGCAAGTCCGACGTCGGCCTCGCGCTGGTTGTGGCCCCGGGCGGTGAGCCGCGCATGCTGGCGGAAACCGAGGTGCGGATCGGCGAGATGGGCGATGCGCATCGTTCAGTACGGCGCGAAGGGGTCAGCGTCATCGTGCGCGAGCGGCGCGATGCCGCGCGGCGGTTCCGGCGCGTGCGCGGCGATGGTGCGCCGGAGCAGCGCCCGGAAGAACGCGAACGGGGCGTCGGGGCGGCGCCGGGTGGTGGCCGAGAGGGCCGAGCGCACCTCGACCTCCGGCCGACCCTCGAGCACCTCGCGCACCGCGTCGGCGCTCACCCCGGGATCCAGCATTTTGAGGCGCCGGATGATCGCATCGGCGAAGGGCAGGTCGGCCGCCGGCGGGAACCGCTCGACCCCCTCCCGGCCGGAGAGTGAGGCGGGGCGCGGGAAGCGCACGAACACCGGTTGCGTGAAGTGCGGGTGGCGCACCAGCAGTTCACCCTTCGGGAGCGCGGCCAGCTTGGCCTTGATCGCGGGGGGCAGCGTGGCGTAGCCCGGCATCGCCAGTTCATCGCTATCCATGCGCCCGTAGGCGGTGGTCCCCGCGTTGCCGACCACGCGTCGGAGCACCTGGGAACGAAACTGCTGGGCCGAGAAGAGCACCAGGCCGAGGTAGCGACCGCGCTCGCTCAGGTCGAGCAGCATCTTCTTGACGTGGGTCTCGGGCCCGTCAGCGGGCGCGTATTTGTTGAGTTCGTCCACAAAGACCACCACATGGTCCACCCCGAGGTCGCGGCGCTCGAGGTGTTCACGCAGCTTGGAGATGATCCGGGCGAAGACGAGATCCTGGGCCAACGGGTCGACCCCCGCGACGTCCACCACCGTCACCGACCGATCGCGGAAGGCTCCCCAGGGGAGGTCGTTGGCGACGCCGTCGTCGGTGACAAGTCCGCGGGCGCGGGTGGCGATGTTGCCCAGGCGATTCCGGACCTTGCGCAGCGTGGCGACGTGGTGGGTCCGCCAGATCTCCCCCCCCCTGGATTGGGTCTCGAGGACGTCGAACACGGCACGGAAGAGCGCCTCCAGATCGGCGAACGTCTCCACCTCGAACGGCGCCTCCCGCAGTTCGGGCGCCTCGAAGCGCTTCCCCACCACCCGGTCGGCAAGGAAGTCGAGCACGGCATCGGCCTTGGCATCGACATCGTCACGGTTCAGCACCACCTCGGCGTAGTCGAGAATCTCGCGCAGGCCCCACACCAGCGGCTCGACCTGGTCCACAAGGGCGGGATGGGAGCGCAGGGTGTTGAGGTTGACGCCGTCGGCCTTGAAGGGCGCGTAGACGGTGACGTCGGCGAACGGTGTGGCGGTGAGCCCCAGGCGCCGCCACAGCTCGAGATCCTCGCTCCCAAGCGGCGCGGGCTGGTCCAGGAAGCAGAGGTCGGGCCCCTTCACGTTGAGGCACACCGCGGCCACGCTGCCCTTCCCCGCCGGGAACGTCTGGAAGAGCGACGTGAGCAGGAAGGTCACCGCACTGGTCTTGGTGGCCAGGCCAGAGACCCCGGTGATGTTGAGGTGCGCGGCCTCGGGGCCGAGGAGGAAGTCGGCGTCGAGGTAGACCGGGGCCGACATCCCGCCCGCGGCGTAGAGGCCGATCGGGACTCCCGTGGAGGCATCCTCCCGCACATAGGCGTCCATCCGGAGTGCCACGGCGACGTCGGCATCGGAGGCGGCCGTCACCGCACCGAACGGCACCGGCTGCATCGGTTCCTCGGGGAGCTGGCGGAGCACCGCGGCGGTCCAGAGGCGGATCTCCGGACGCAGCGTGGGGTCGTCCGCGGCGCGGCCGGGATCGCCATCGGCACCGATGACGGCAGCGAGCGGGCGGGCGAGATCGGCGTAGGCCACCGCCTCGGTGACCACGCCGAACACGGTGCGACGATCGGCATCCACCCGCACGATCGTGCCGATGCCGAGACTCGCGTCGGTCGCGGTCCAGAAATGGAACTGGTGCGGCGTGCTCGGCCGCATCTCGGTGGCAACCACCCGGCCGAGGAGGCTCATCCCCGTCCTGCCCGGGCGCGGAGGTAGCGCTCCACATCGTGGATACCGTAGAGGAGCCGGTCGGCACGCGGATCGGCGGCGAGCGGGGCGCGTTCCGCCAGGAGGTACCGGGAGAGGAGGTCGGCAGCCGCCACCGTGGCGGCATCGGCGCGGGCCTCGATGCGCAACAGACCGTGAAACAGGTCGTGCCCCCCCCACGGGTGCAACCGGAGCCCCCAGGCATGGACGGGAGCCACCTGGCGGGTGGCGGGGGCAAACACGCTGGTGCGGTGCCCGGCCGGGAGGGTGAGGTAGGTCTGGAGCGCGTCGCCCTCGAATGGCAGCGTGGCGTGGCTCTTCACGATGCCGAGCATCCGGGGGTCACGGGCCCAGTCCGGGCTCGCGGCCAGCGAGCCGTCGACCAGCACCCAGGTGTCGGGGGCGGTGGCGCGGAAGGCGGCTGCGACGGCGATCTCCAGGGCCGACCGGGCGCGGTCCACCGCGGCGTGGGCGCGGTCGGCGTCGCCGAGCGGATGCGGCGGCTCCTCGTCATCGAGCGGCACCGCGATGACCTCGGGCGGCAGGCCAGCGACAAACGCGGCGAGCGCCTCGGGGCGGGCGACCACGAGGCGTTGGCGTTCCTCGACGGCAGACCCGATCCGGCGGGCCGTGCGGAGGCGCACCGCGGCCCCGAGTTCAGCAGCCAGCACGGGATGCGTGCCGAAGTAGCCCAGCAACTCGACATGCTGGGTGCCGTCGAGAAACGCCACCGGCTCTTCCCAGGGCATCGGTGTGCCCAGCGGGATCGCGCGGAGGTCACCCTCCACCAGCGTCGCGAGACGGTAGCCTGCGGTATCGCGACGCCCGGCGGCAGCGTCGGCTGGGGCGGCAGCGGCATGCCCGCCGGCGAGGGTGAGCCGGCGGCGCAGGCGATGAAAGGCCGAGCGCGACACGCGGGGGGCGGTCAGGACGGGGTCGGACGCGGTGGGACGTCGTCGAGCCAGAGGCCGGCAAGGCGGTTGGCAGCATCCACCTCCACGGTCAACCGGTTGGCCACGCGGATCGGTTCAACTGGCCGGCGCGTCCCGACACGCAGGTGATAGGTCCGGCCGTCCGGGCTGGCGGCGAGGGAAATGGTGGTGTCGAATTCGATCGCCGCCGCGCCGCGGCGGGGCGTGCGGGAGGGCACCACCACCTGCGCGATACGCGACTCCACCGGGGCGGCCAGCCCGGGCACCGGGGTGACCTCGGGCCACACCACCATGTCGACACCGCAGAGGATCCCACCGCCGATCTCCAGGAGCACGGTGGACCCCTCCTCATCCGTCATCTCGACGGTGCCGGTATAGCCCGTCTGCATGACCCCAGGCATGAACCCGCCGGAGAGGATCCCGGTCTCGGGATCCCACTGCCAGGCGAGGTCGGGCAGCGTCCCCCCCCCACCAGTGACGACATGGATCTCGACGGCCATCAGGTGCCCACCCCGGCCCCGAGCCGCTGGATGTGACGCATCAGGCGGTCCGTCGCGGCCTCGAGCTCGAGGTCCGAGACGCTGTACGAGAGGCGCACCCAGCGGTCATCGCCGAAGGCCGCACCGGGCACGGTCGCCAGCCCCTCCTCGCGCATCAGCCCCTCGGCGAAGGCCGTGCCGCCGGGTCCCCCGCCCGGCACGAGGGCGTCCACCCGGAAGAACAGGTAGAACGCACCATGCGGCTCGACGAACTCGACGCCCGGCGCCTGATCCTGGAAGCGCGCCACGAGATAGTCCCGGCGCCGGCGGAACGCCGCGACCATCCGCTCGACCTCCTCGTCGACGGCGGGATCGGCGAAGGCGGTGGTCGCGGCCCACATCGCCGGCTGGTTCGCCCCGGTGGTGGTGTGGCTCTGCAGCGCAGCCATCGCCCGCACCAGTTCGCCCGGGGCGTACGCCGCACCGATCCGCCATCCCGTCATTGCATACGCCTTGGACGCGCCGTAGATCACCACCGCCTGCTCGAGGGCGGCATCACCGAGATCGAGGAGCGAGGGTGCCGGTCCGGCGCCGTAGTGGATGCGGCGATAGATCTCGTCGCTGATCAACCAGATCCCGTGCTCGCAGGCCCAGGCGCTGATCGCGGCGATCTCCTTGGCGGTGTAGACCGCGCCGGTGGGGTTGCACGGCGTGCACAGGATGAGGCCGCGCACTGCCGGGTCCCGATGGCGTTCCAGGTCGGCCACGCTCACCTTGAGGCCCCACTCTGGGTCGCCGGCCACCATCACCGGCTCGGCGCGGCAGAGGTGGATGATCTGCGGGTAGGAGACCCACGCGGGCGACGGGATGAGCACCTTGTCGCCAGGCCCAAAGAGCGCGAAGCAGGCGTTGAAGAGCGACTGCTTGGAGCCGTTGCTCACGATCAGGCGATCGGGATCGACAGAGCGGCCGCCGCTCATGCGCGACATCGCACCCGCCATCGCGCGACGCAGTTCCACGGTGCCGGTGTTCGGCGCGTAGCGTGTGCGGCCCTCGCGAATCGCCGTGATCCCCGCCTCGGCGGCGAGCGCGGGCGTATCGAAGTCGGGCTCGCCGACGCCCAGATCGAGGACATCCTCTCCCGCGGCCTTGCGGCGCTTGGCCTCATTGCTGATGGCGACCGTCTCGGAGGCTTTGAGGTGCGCGAGATTGGACGACGGACGAAACGGCGACATCGGGATGATCCGTTCGGCAGAGGGGCGAGCAATCCGGAAAAATCCCCGGCCACGGGGGCCGTGTCAACGTTGGCGCACTTTTCGGGGTCGACGCACGGGACTAGAATTGAGGCGTGGCGCCCCGCACGGGGCGGGCGCCCTTTGACAATCGAGGGTACGGTGACGGAACAGGGTGACTGGGGCGTGGCCCCCACGGTGGTGTCGGCATTGACGACGATGGGCTGGACGCGCGAGGCGGCGGTGACCGCGGGCGGGTTGCAGCCCGCGCGCCGGGGGACCAGCCTGGTCCTCGTCCGGCCCCCTTCCCCGGCGTGGGTCGGTCCGGCGCTGGCCGGCGTGCTGGAGGGCGCCGCCGAGCGAGGTGGCCGAACCCTCTGCCTCGCCGCCCCGGCGATGGTGCCCGTGCTGGGCGCCCTCGTGGCCCGCCTCGCCCACGCGACCGGCCTCCGACACGAGACCGCCCTCGGCCCAGCCCGCGCCGCGCGCCGCCTGCGCGCGGATCAGGTGGATGTCCTCGTCTGCTCTCCCGCCACGGCCCTCACCCTGCAAGGCCGGTCGTCCCTGGCGCCCGAGCGCGTGACCGCGCTCGTTCTCGCCTGGCCCGACGGCTGGGACGCCGACGAGGCGTTGACCCTCCTGCTCAGCGACCTGCCACGCGACGCGCAGCGGATCATCTTCACCGCCGCGCCGGATCAGGTCGATGTGCTGGTCGAACGCCACGCACGCCGAGCGGCGATCCTGCCGGAGGCCCCGGTGCCGGCCGACGCCCAGGCGCCCACCGCCCTGCGCACTGTGCCCACGACCTGGTCCGGTCGTGCCGCCACGATTGCGGCACTGCTCGAGGCCACCGATCCGGAAGGGGCTGTGGTCTGGACCGCCGATGCGAGCGAGCACGCCGCCCTCGATGCGGCGCTCGGCGGCGCGCTCCCGCTGGTCACCCGCACCCCGCCCGAGGCGGCGCAGGTGATCTGTCACGACCTCCCGGATCTCGCGACGCTGGCCGCGATGGGCCCGGCCACCACGGTCACCCTTGTGGTGCCCCCGGGCACCGAGGCGTACGTCGCCCGCATCGCCCCGGAGCGCCGCCCGATCCACCTACCGAGCACCACGTCGGCACTCCTCGAGCGCGACGCCGGTCGGCGGGCGACCATCACCGGCGCCATCGACGCGCCAACGCTCGATGCCGCGCTCTATGCGATCGCCCCGCTCTTCGAGCGCCACGAGCCGCAACGGGTCGCCGCCGCACTCTACACCCTCTGGCAGGCCGCGCTCGTGCCGGCAGCGGCCCCGATCCGCGAGGCCGCCCCGGTGCGGTCTGCCACCCAAGTCGGCGCCGGGGCCGCGATGGCCAAGTTGTGGGTCGGCGTGGGCAAGAAGGATGAGGCCACCCCGGGCGACCTCGTGGCGGTGCTGGTGAAGGAAGCCGGTCTCGACCGCACGCTGATCGGGCGCATCGAACTCCGCGACACCTTCACGCTGGTGGAGGTGCCGGCGAGCGAGGCGGATCGTCTGGCCACGTCGCTCACCGGGATCACCATCCGGCGACGGAAACTCATCGCCCGGGTCGATCGTGGCATACCGGCACGCGGGGGCTCGCGGTAACCCTCGCGACGCTAGGCACGGCCGGGGCAGAAACGCCGAGGGCCGCCCAGCGGGGCGGCCCATGGTTCACCTGCGTTGGCGGGGCGGGCGTTACTTCGCCTTGTTGACGAGATCCTTGAGGCCCTTGCCCGGACGGAAGGCCGGCACCTTCGACGCCTTGATCTTGATCGTGGCGCCAGTCTGCGGATTGCGGCCTTCGCGCGCGGCCCGCTTGCGGACCTCAAAGCTGCCGAAGCCGGTGAGGGCGATGCTGCCACCCTTCTTCAGTTCCTTCGCGAGGATGCCTTCGGTCGAGAAGAAGAGATCCACGATCTCGCCGGCATGCGCCTTCGAGGTGTCGAGGGCCTTCGCGACCGCTTCGATGAGCTCCATCTTGTTCACGGGGTGCTCCTGGGTGTGATTGTGTGGGAACCGAGCACGGGCCCGGATGGCCCGCTCGGGCGAGAATATGGGGGTCGGGCGCGGAAGTCCGCAAGGGATGCGGTTTCCGGGCCACCACCAATCCCGACCCCTTGTCAAGACTGGCCTCCCGGCCGATACCTTTCGTCGGAATTGTCCAAGATGATCCATCAGCGAACCGGTCGCATCGAAATCGTGGCGGGTGTCATGTTCAGCGGGAAGAGCGAGGAGCTCATCCGGCGGGTGCGGCGTGCGCTCATCGCGCGCCGGCGGGTGCGCGTTTTCAAGTCGCACCTCGACGCCCGGTATGAAGGGCTCCACCACGTCTCCAGCCACACCGGTGTCGCCCTCGAGGCCGCGCCGGTCGATCGGGCGGAGGAGATTCTTCGACTGGTCGGCGACCCGGACGGCGTCGACGTGGTGGCCGTGGACGAGACCCAGTTTCTCGATGCCGGGGTGCTCGAGGTGGCCACGCATCTCGCCGAGCGCGGGGTGCGGGTGATCTGTGCCGGCACGGACACCGACTTCCGCGGCGAACCCTTCGGGATGATGGGTCACCTGATGGCGATCGCGGAGGAGGTCACCAAACTGCAGGCGATCTGCGTGCGCTGTGGCGACCTCGCGTGCCGCAACCAGCGGCTGGTCGATGGTCAACCGGCCCGCTGGAACATGCCGGTGGTCCTCGTCGGCGGCAGCGAGCACTACGAGGCGCGCTGCCGGCGCTGTTTCCAGGTGCCGCGGCAGGACGAAGACCAGGTACCCCTCCTCTGATGCGCGTGCTTGCGCTCACCGGGAATGTGGCCGCCGGCAAGTCGACCGTTGCCCGGCGACTGGTCGAGCGGGGCGCGGTGCTGATCGACGCGGACGCCATCGTGCGCGAGTTGCAGCGCCCCGGCACGCCGGTCTTCGCGCAGATTGTCGCGCGCTTCGGTCCGACGATCGTGGCGGCTGATGGCGCGCTCGATCGTGCGGCGCTGCGGCAGCGGGTCTTGGCCGATCCCGCCGAGCGCCACGACCTCGAGGCCATCGTGCACCCCGCCGTGGAGCAGGCACGCCGACGCCGCCTGTCGCAGGCGGCCGACGCGGGCGCCACGATCGTCATCACCGACATGCCCCTCCTCTACGAGGCAGCCGATCCGGCGGCCTACGACGGCGTCATCCTCGTGGACGCCCCGACGCCGATCCGCCGCGACCGCCTGATCCGCGAGCGTGGGCTCTCCGCGGAGGAGGCCGATCGCCTGCTCGCGGCCCAATGGCCCGCCGCCGCCAAGCGCGCCCGTGCCACCTGGATCATCGACAACGACGCTGACCTCGCCACCCTGCTCGAGCGCACCGACCGGTTGTGGACGACGATCTCCACCTGACCGCCGTCTGGGTGGACGCCACCCCACGCAGCGCCGCAGAGCAGATGGCGCTCGACGAGGCCATGCTCACGCTGGCGGCGTCGGGCACGCAGTGCCTGCGGCTCTATCGGTGGCAGGAGGACACGGTCTCGCTGGGGGCCAACGAAGCGGCGCGGCGCACCTGGGATCGCGAGGCGCTGGCACGCGATGCGGTGCCCTGCGTGCGGCGGCCCACGGGCGGGCGGGCGGTCTGGCATGCCGCGGATGACCTGACCTACGCCTGGACCGGCCCCGTGGCCTCGCTCGGTGGTGTGCAGCCGGCCTACGCCCTCCTGCATCGGCGCCTGGCGGCGGCGCTCGCCCCATTGCACGTGCGCGCCACCCTCGCCCCTCCGCCGATGCGCCTGCCGGGGCTCGCCCCGGGCGCCTGTTTCGATGCGCCGGTTGGCGGGGAGGTGCTCGTGGAGGACCGCAAGGTGATCGGCTCGGCCCAATTGGTCCGACACGGTGCGCTGCTCCAGCACGGGGCCATCGCGCGCACCGACCGGCGCCACGCCC
>JBBQQJ010000098.1:0-10114 GCA_038216165.1 Gemmatimonadales bacterium
ACTGGGCGGTCGGGTGATGCCGCGTGCGGGGCACCCAGGCCACCGAGTGCGAAGAGGATGGCGACACCCGCCAACCCCACCGCCGCCACGAGGGGGGCCTGCCGGCGGAGCGTCGCCGGCAGGTCGGATCGAGTGCGCAGCACATGCCCCGTGCGCAGCCGGTCCAGGTCGGCACGGAGCGCAGCACAACTCGCATGGCGCGCGCGCGGGTCGACGCGGAGGCACCGGGCGATGACGGCATCGACGGCGTGCGGGAGGCCGGGGTGGCTCGTGCTCGGCGCCGGATAGCGCGCCGTGCGGATCCGCGCTGTGATGCCGTCGACGCCCGCCGCCGCGAAGGGATGCCGCGCGGTGAGCATTTCGTAGAGCAGGACACCGAGCGCCCAGATCTCGCTCTGGAGATCGGCCGGGGCGCCGGCGAGCTGTTCCGGCGCGAGGGACTGCAGCGTGCCGATCACGCTGCCATCAGCCGTGAGCGCCGGCGAATCGGGCCCCTTCGCAATGCCGAAGTCGAGCAGCTTGATGTCACCGGAGCGGGTGATCTTGACGTTGCTTGACTTGATGTCCCGATGGACGGTGCCGCGGCCGTGCAGGTACGCGATGGCAGCGAGCAGTTGGTTCATGCAGTCGAGTGCGCGCGGCAACGGCATCGGGCCATGTGTCGCCAGCCAGCTTTCGATGGTCTCGCCATCGACGTACTCCATCACGATCGCGGGCGTGCCCTCGTGGGCGACAACCGCGATCATCCGCGTGATGGCCGGGTGCCGGAGGCTCGAGTGGATGCGGGCCTCATTGGCGAACCGGGCACGGAGCGCCTCGGATGCGCGCACCGCGGTGAGCACCTTCACCGCGACCTCGCCGCCGGTCCGCGTGTCGACGCCGCGATAGACCTCCCCCATCCCACCGGCGCCGAGGAACTCGACGAGTCGCCAGGTTCCGAACTGCGCGTGCACCCAGGTGCCGGTGGTCATGGAGTGGCCCCGTCCTCAGTTGGAGTTCGGGGCGACGGACATCAGCTCCATACCGTACCGGATCGGCAGGGAGAACGAGATCTGCACGTCGCCGGTCTTCCCCGCGAAGTAGATCCCGATCACGCGGCCGAAGGCGTCGAACATCGGGCCGCCGCTGTTGCCCCCACCGGTGGAATTGATGGTGAGCTGGTACGTGTCCCCACTCGAGTACTCCATCATGGACTGGGAGACCGGACCGTCGGCCGCGCGGAGGATCTTGCCGATGTTGCCGACCGAGACCGTCGGGTCGGGGACGACACGCTGCTGTGCGTCGCGGTTGAACATGTCCCGCGACCGGAGCACCGCCACGACGTAATCGGACACCGACGGGTAACCCATCACGATCACCTGATCGCCCACCTTGGTCTCGTCGTACGAGTCGTAGAGGTCGACCTTGGGGAGGGTCGAGGGCGCCGAGACCTTGATCAGGGCCACGTCATGCTGATCGCTGACGCGCTGTGTCTGGGCTTCCAGTGGAGTGGTGTTCTTCCGGAACCGCACCATCATGTACTCCTGGCGACCGCGGAAGACATCGAACTCGTTCTTGGGGCCGGTCTGCTTGGTCTCGGACGGGATCCAGCGTGCCGGCGGGCGGGTCAGGATCGGCTCGCCCTGCTGGTCAAGCGCGACCTGGCCCTGGTGGAGCACCACGCCGACCGCACCCGGGTCGAAGCTGTACGGTGCCCGCCAGTTGGCAGCGACGTGCCGATTGGTCAGGATGAAGCCGTCGTTGGTGACCACGAACCCCGAGCCACTCCCCGTGACGGCGATCGGTGCCCCGCTGTTGGCATCCAGGGTGAGGGCGGGTTCCACCATGCCGTTGTCGAGCTGGACATAGGCCGGGACCATGTCGCCCCCCCCCTGCATCAGGGTGATCACCCGCTTCTTGCCATTCTCCTGGACTTCCACCTGGTTCGGCACGTAGCGGTGATACACCTGGGCCCCGCTCGGGGCGTAGATCAGGTTCCATGAAAAGTCGACCTGCACCACCGCCGCGGCACTCTGTTCTGCCACCTCGGCCGGGGTCAGCATGGTGCCGAGCGCTTGGGCCCGCTCGCCGGCCTTGCCGATCGAGTCGGCGCGCGCCGCGGCGAGATCCGCCTGCTGGCGGGCTGCCCGGGTGTCGCTGTTGGCGTTCGCCTTGAGCCACGCGCCGCCGGCGACGGCGACCAACACCACCGCCGCCACGGCCACCATGGTGGTGCGCTTGCCCTCGTTGCGGGTCTCGCCGATCATCCGTTCGACGGTGGCCTTGCCCACGCTGCCCGCAGGGCGCGACGCTGCGGCCGAGGTCGCGATGGCGCCTTCACCCACCCGCGTCTCGCCGAGGGCCTCGGCGGGCGGGGCCGCGAGGCCACCGAGGCGGGTCGCCTTGACGTAGGCCGCCGGGAGCGGATCGATCTCGAACTGGATCTCGGGACCGCCGGCGCCGAGTTGGATGACGTCGCCCGGTGCCAGCGGGACGCTGCCCACGATCCGGACCTTGTTGAGAAAGGTGCCGTTGCGGCTGTTCAGGTCGGTGAGGGCAAAGCGGACGGGGTCGTTCGGGTCGCGGAGGATGCGGGCGTGCTGGCGACCGACCAGGTCGTCCTTGTCGGCATCGAAGCGCACCTGTGCAATGGGGTCCCGGCCCAGGGTGAGTTCCGAGACGTCGGCCAGCGGAAATTCTTCGGCCGAGCCGGCCTTCGATCCCTTCAGGTGTCGCAGGATCACACGTTCCATGATGACGAACCTCCAGTGGGTGGGATGTGCCGGACTTCGGCGGCTTCCCCCCACACGCGTCATCTTCCCGGGGAACGGCTCATCTGCTCACGGTGTCCCGGCCGTGTCCTCCAGCGTAGCCTGCCAGCGGGCGGCGGCGGTCGGACGCCGCCAGGCGTCGTAGAGCGTGACGAGTCGGCGGCGCGTGTCGAGGGCCTGCGGAGACCGGTCGCCCCGTACCTCGGTGAGGCGCGCCTCGGCACGCAGGAGCAGCGGTTCGGCTTCCGCGAATCGGCCGACCGTGGTGAGATACTCGCCCAGGACCGCTTCGCCGCTGGCACTGAGCCAGTGGTCGGGACCAAAGGTGGTGCGTCGGAGCGCGAGGCTCTCGCGGAGGTAGCGCTCGGCGGCCTCGAGCGAATCGAGCTGGCTGAGTGCCAGCCCGACCACCTGGAGCGCTGTCGAGACGGCTGGGTGCGTCTCCGGGAGGGTGCGCCCGCGGAGGGCCAGCACCTCGCGGCCGCGCGCCAACGCCCCCCCCCAGTCCTCGCGGCGCTGCAGGAACTGGGCGTACTGGAACAGGCTCCAGGCATAGTCGGGATGCTCGGGGCCGAGCACCTTCCGCCGCAACGCGATCGCCACCCGGTAGAGGGAGTCCGATTCCGGATTGCGGCCCGCCATCTCGAGAGCGAAGGCGTGCTGGCTCAGCACCGCCGCCACCGCGGGATGTTCCTCGCCATACGCTCGCCGTGCGTGAGCGACCGCGAGCACGTGCAAGGACTCCGCCGCGACGACCTGTCCCTGCTGCCCCAGGATGATCGCCAGGTCGTTGTACTCATTGGCCAACATGGAATCGTTGCCCGGCGAGACCCGCAGCCGGAATGCGAGTGCCGCGCGCTGGACCGTCTCGGCCGTGCCCAGATCGTCCAGCTCCTGCAGGAGTGCGGACCGTGCCGACAGGACGTCGGCACGCGCCGGATCATCCGCCGATGTGGTGCGCTGGAGCATGGCATCGGCCTGCCGGAGGAGGGAGTCGGCGAGGGGATAGTCGCCGAGGGCGACATACGCCCCGCTGAGTTTGGTGAGGGCGAGCGCCGACCGTCGGTCGCCGTCCGGGTGAATGCTGTGCCGGAGATCCACTGCCCGGATGAATCGCTCGCGCGCGGTCTCGTACTCCCCGAGGGCGAGGTACGTCTCCCCGATGACTTCCTGAATGTCGGCCAGCAGGTCGGGGCTGCCCGTGCTGTTCTCGGTGCGCACGGTCGCCGAGTCGAGCACCTCACGCACGGTGACGTCCCGCCCCAGTGCCCCCGGGTCGGCGGCGCCGAGCATGGTGGTGAGGAAGTCCCGAATCGCCTCGGCCCGCTGCCGCTCGGCGTTGGCGGCACTCGCCTGGCGCGATGTGGCCACGATCCCGCCGACGAGGGAGAGGAGCAGCAGCACGGCGGCGCTCACCTCGACCCGACGACGCCCCAGGAATTTACCCACACGATACGACAGCCGTTCGGGCCGGGCCCCCACCGGCATGCCGTCGAGGTGGGCGTCCACGTCGCGCAGCAACTGGTCGGCCGAACCGTAGCGGCGGTCCGGCTCCTTCCGCAGCGCCGTGAGGATGATCGCATCGAGGTCGCCCTCGAGCCGGTGGCGTGCCGACGCGAGCGATCGGCCCCCCAATGTGCGCGCCGTGTCCGGGGTCAGCAGGCTGCTCGGTGCTGGTGGCGGCGTCGAGCAGACGATTTCCTCGATCTCGATGAGGAGCTTGCCCTGCAGGTCGAATGGCCGTCGTCCGGTGAGCAACTCGGCGAGCACCACACCGAGGGCATACACGTCCGACGCCGTGCCGACGGGGAGACCGCGCACCTGCTCGGGGGAGGCGTACTCCGGGGTGAAGACACGTGCCCCCCCCTGCGTGGCGGGGAGCTGATCGATCCCCTCCTCCTCGCGCAGGAGCTTGGCGATGCCGAAGTCGAGCAGCTTGACCGTGCCATCGTCGGTGACGAGGATGTTGCCGGGCTTGAGATCGCGATGCACCACGAGGTTCTGGTGGGCGTGCTGCACCGCCGCGCAGACCTGATGAAAGAGCACCAGGCGGGCCCGGATGTCGAGTTGTCGTTCCGTGCACCACCGCGTGATCGGGAGGCCGGCGATGTACTCCATCGCGAACCACGGCTGCCCGTCGTCGGTCACGCCGCCATCGAGCAGCGCCGCGATGTTGGGGTGGCTCAGGTTGGCCAGGATCTGGCGTTCGTATCGGAAGCGGCGCATCGCGAGGTCGCTCTCGACACCCCGGCGCAGGAACTTGATGGCGACCTGCTTTTCGAAGGCCTCGTCAGCGCGCATGCCCGCATAGACCGCCCCCATGCCGCCGACGCCGATCTGTCGGGTGACCTCGTAGGGGCCGACGCGGGTCCCGGTCCGGTCGCTCTGCGCGCCGGTCCGGGGCAGCGACTCGTGAGAGATCGGCGCCTGCAGGGTCGCCCCGGTCTGTCGATGGGCCTCGAGGAGGTCGTGCACGGCCTGCCGCAGCTGTGGGTCGTCGGGCGCCGCCTGCGCGAGGAAGCGTGCGAGGTCGGCGGGCGCCTCGTCGATCGCGCGCTCGAAGAGCGCACGAATCTCGGCCAGCCGTGCCGGCGTCCAATCGTCGGGAGACGTCATGTCAGCACACGCGTGCGATGGTGCGGTGCAGGCTCATGATGTGGTTGGGGGGGGGGTGCCCCCCAGAGCGCGGAGGAGGAAGGCGCGTGCGAAGGTCCAGTCCCGCTTGACGGTCGCGGGCGAGATGGCGAGCGCCAGCGCGGTCTCCTCGATCGAGAGGCCACCGAAGTAGCGCAGCTCGACCACGCGCGCCTGGCGAGGGTCAAGGGCCTCGAGCCGATCGAGCGCATCGTTGAGCGTGAGGAGGTCGAGGCCGTGGTCACCCACCTCCCCGATCGATTCGTCGAGGGTAACGCGGATCCCGTGATCCCGTTTCGCGGCGCGGCGCCTGCGGGCATGGTCAATCAGGATGCGGCGGATGGCCTGCGACGCGATGCCATAGAATTGGGAGCGATTCTGCCAATTCGCGTGCCGCTGCCCCACGGTCCGGATGAACGCCTCGTGCACCAATTCGGTCGGCTGCAGCGTGTGACCCTCCGATTCGCGCTGCATCGCGAACGTCGCGAGACGGTGCAGCTCCGCATACACAAGCGGGGCGAGCTGATCGGCTGCCTCGGGGCGGCCCCGGTTCAGCTCGTCGAGCAGACGGGTCACCTGGTGGTCAGAGGTGTCGGTCACGGTTTCACATGAGATTGGCGGATTGGTAGTTGGGGGTCGGCGGGTGCTGCCCCCTCACCCAAGGTACGCCGAAATGGACGGGGACACGAGGGGGATGAGCCGGAGCGGGTCGGACTCACGCGTGTGAGAAGAACCCGAACCAGGAGTCCTCTCGCATGCGTTTCGCCCTCGCCGTCACCGCGCTCTCCCTGATGATGCCCTTGGCAGCTCCGTTGGAGGCCCAGTCGGCCCAGCGCTTCTCCGCCCAGGGGTCACTGCTCTATGTCTCCCCCTCCGGCGAGGCCTACGAAGGCCTCAGCGCCGGCGCGGGCTTCGAGGCCCAGCTCCGCTACACGCCGAGTGCGTTTTCGCTCGGGATCGGCTACCAGCGCTCGTCGCACGACATCGACCTCGGCGACGGGATCGATGAGCAGGCCACGATCAGCGGCGTGTTCCTCGAGCCCCGCTACGTCCTCGATGTGGGCAGCATGGCGTACGCGCCGTACATTGCGGCCCGCCTCGCCGCCTTGTCACAATCCGTGAACCTCGATGGACTGGAAGCGAGCGCAAGCGGCACCCAGCTCAACCTCGGTGGTGGTGTGCTGATCCGCCTCACGCCCCGGGTGAACCTCGATCTGGGGCTGACCTACGGCGCGATCGATTTCGATGATGTCACGGTGTCCTTCCAGGGCGAGACCGTGGTCATCGACGGAACCAGCGGGAGCGGCAGGAACTTCGTGCTCCGCGCGGGCGTGACGGTGGGCTTGCGGTAGCGCGCGAGGGGGGGGGCTGGGCGGTCAGGAGGGCGAGATGGGTCTTGACCCTCTCACCGTTGAGGGTTCGGGTCGGTCTCCTCCTCCTTGACCAGGTCCGAATCCGAATCAACGCAGCCACGTAGTATCATGCTCAGATGGCATGGCGAGGGTCACCCTGTGCCCTAGGTGGCAGGGGGATGCCATCTCCCCGTCCAGCATATCCGCTCGGCAGGGCGCGAAGGTCGAGCCTCCCGTGAGGTCCCGGGCTCCGTTGCACCCCAACCGGACAAGGAACCGCGTGCCCATGAGACCCCCCTTTGCCATGCTGCTGATCGCCCTGCTGCCGTGGTGCGTGGGTGCGCAGGCCGACAACCCGGCACCCCGCACCCGGGTCGTGATCACCGACGACATTGACCGCTTCTGGGACGCCTTCGATCAGGTCGGCATGACGGCGGATTCTGCGGAACAGGTGCGGCTGGTGGATCGCCTGTTCGTTCAGCCGGGTACGCCCGGCCTCCGCGCGATGATCGAGCGTCGGGGGCTGACCCCAGCTGACTACGTAGATGCCATACGTCGGTATCCGCGCTTCTGGGCCTCGGTTCGGCCGAGGATGCAACACGCTGCCGAGCACGCCGCCGAGATTGCCGCCGGGATCAGCAGCCTGCGGGCGCTCTACCCGGATCTGCGCCCCGCCCGGATCTTCTTCACCGTCGGTGCTCTCATGACCAACGGTATGACGCTCGACGACGTGGTGTTCATCGGATCGGAACTCGCCCTGGCTGACAGTTCCGTCGTGACCGATGAGTTCCCGGAGCGGTTGGGGCATCTCCCGGGATTCCTGGCGTCGAATCCCTCCGCATCTGTCGCGTTCCTCAACGTCCACGAATACGTGCACACACAGCAGGGCCCGTTCGGGGCCGACCTCCTTGCGATGGCGTTGCAGGAGGGCGTGGCGGAGTTCATCGCGACGCTCGCCACCGGGGCGGCCTCGCCGGCCCCGGCCATTGCCTATGGGCGCGCCAACGATGCAGCGGTCCGCGAGGCGTTTCGCCGCGACATGTTCGGGTCCTACACGGGGTTTTGGCTCTGGAGCAATGCCGACAACGCCTTTGGCACCCGCGACCTCGGGTACTACGTTGGCTACGCCATCGCGGAACGGTTCCATGCGCGGGCGGCGGACACGACGGAGGCCGTCGCGCAGCTCATCGAGCTCGCCTACCAGGATCCAGCAGCCGTCGATGCGCTCGTCGATGCCTCGGGGTACTTCGCCGCCCCGCTGAAGGCGCTGCGAGAGGATACCCCCCGTGTCGTGGCGATCGAGGGGATGGCCAATGGCGCCCGCGACCTCGCACCAGGCCTGCGTCTCCTGACCATCGAGTTTTCCCGTCCTGTCGATCCGCAGTTCCGGGGGTTCGATTATGGCCCGCTGGGCGCCGACCACGTCCTGCCGATCAGGCAATTCATCGGGCTGTCCGACGACGGGCTACGGTTGACGGTCGAGGTCGAGCTGGCGCCGTCGCATCGGCACCAGACGCTCATCTCCTCAGGGTTTCGCGGACTCGACGGGGTCCGGCTCATTCCCTGCCTCATTGATGTCGGGACGGGCCCAGTGCGGTAGCGCAGCCGCCCATCCCACCGAGGGCGTACCGCTTATCCTCCCCTTGCCCAGCTGCCCACCATTGCGATCAACCTCAATGACGGGGACGACGTCCCATATGATGCTTGCTCTCGCTCTCCTCGCCGCCCTCCAGCTCCCCACCCCCGACTATCCGTCGCGGGTGGAGATACGTCGGACCACGCACGGCGTCCCGCACATCCTCGCCGAAGACATGGGGGCGATGGGGTATGGCCTCGCGTGGGCCCAGCTTGAGGACCACGGCGCGATGGTGGTGCTCAATCTGGTGCGCGGGCGCGGTGAACTCTCCAACATCTTCGGCGCCGACTCGCTCGAAAGCGACTTCACCCACAAGGAGACGCATGCGCTCGCAGTGGCGACCTACTCCCAACTGAGCCCGGAGCTGCGTCGGGTGCAGGAGGGATGGGCTGCTGCGGTGAACCGCTGGGTCGCACTCCACCCCGACGAATACGCGCGCTACGACCTGCCGCAGTTCACCCCGCACGACGTGGCGGCCCTCTGGGTGGACGAACAGGTGGAGCCGGCCATGCGCCGCTTCCAGCGCGCCCTCGCCCGTCGTCAGGCCGCCGATTCGGTCAATCGCGACAACATCGGCTCCAACGCGTGGGCGTTCGGCCCGAGCCGCACCACCACAGGCAACCCGATCCTGCTGCGCAATCCGCACATCGGCTGGCGCGGCGACTGGTACAGCACCTACTACGAAGCGCAGATCACCGTGCCCGGCGTGATCAACTTCTATGGCGACTTTCGCGTCGGCTTCCCGTTCTATTTCAATGGCGGCTTCAACGAGTCGCTTGGCTGGGCCACCACCAACAATTCCCCCGACCTGGAGGAGGTCTATGCCCTCCAGCTCGATCCGTCCCGCCCCGACCATGTGCTGTTCGACGGTGGATCGATCCCGCTCACCGAGAAGACGTTCACCGTGCAGGTACGGCTCAACGAGTCACTCGGCACCGCGAGCCGCACCGTGTGGCGCACCGCGATCGGCCCGGTCATCGGGCGTGGCGACGGCGAGGTATACGTGCTCAAGTCACCGGGGTGGGAAGAGTACCGGAAGGCGGAGCAGTTCCTCGCGATGATGCGCGCCCGGACGCACGACGAGTGGATGGACGCGGTGGCGATGCGCGCGCACACCGAGTCGAACCTGACCTATGCCGATCGCGCCGGCAACATTTTCTACATCTGGAATGCGGCACTGCCGCAGCGTCCGCACGCCGCGCTGGCGGATACCGCCGCGGTCCCCGCCGCTCGTACTGATGATCTCTGGACGTCACTCTACCCGCTTGACGCCCTGCCGCAACTGATGAACCCGCCCAGCGGCTACCTGCACAACGAGAACGATCCGTTCCACTTCACCAACCTGGAGAGCGCCTTCGACCCGGCACGGTTCCCGCCGCCAGACTTCCCCCCCCCGGAGTTGCGCTTCCGGAGCCAGCTCGGCGTGGCACTCGCGACCTCGCAGGCGAAGGTGAGCGTGGACGACGTGGTGCGCCTCAAGCACTCCCCGCGCATGATGGCGGCGGAGAGATTCACGGATGAGCTGATTGCGGCGGCGAAGGCCACCCGACCCAACGGGGAACTGGCGCGCGCGGTCGCGGTGCTCGAGGGCTGGGACCGGACGGCGAGTGCGACGGCCCGTGGTGCGGTGCTCTTCACCGAGTGGTACGATCGCTACTATCGCGAGAGCGGTGCCTCCACGGCCGAACGGGAGGCGAACGCGTGGGCCCAGCCGTGGAGCGTGACCGCACCAACCACCACAC
>JBBQQJ010000099.1:0-10019 GCA_038216165.1 Gemmatimonadales bacterium
GCCCGCTCGTGACAACGCATGCCACCACGAGCGGTTCAGGGATGATGCTGTTGGTCTCCGGCCACTCGGGCTCATGGACAACCAGCTACGCTCGCGCGTTGGCTGCCGTCCAGGGCTTGGCGCACCTCGATCTCGATTTGATCGTCTGGGAGCCGGGGAAGATTGCCGTGCAGCTGCGAGCAGTGACACGACACGGTACATGGGGCCTCCATAGGGTGTCACTGTCACGACGGGTGGCAAGACGGGAACGGCCGGGCGGCTGCGATCACCGCAGCTTGCGTGAACATGTTGCCACCTGCGTTCCATCGCGGCGAGAGCCTCCCTCGGGTCGTGCGTTGCTCGCTTCCGCTCGTCATCCACCCTCCGTCGGCAACTTGCCGGAGCGCCACCCACTGATCCCGGCCGACATGACCTTCACGTTGCGGTAGCCCATCTTCGCGGCGCGCCGCGCCGCACGCGGTGCCTTGCTGCACATGGGGCCGGAGCAGTAGAACACGAGGCTGGCGTCCTTGTCCTGCGGGAGTTGCTCGGCGGCGTAGCCTGTGGGATCGAGATGCACCGCGCCGGGCACATGCGCCTCGGCCCAGCTCGCAGGGGCATTGACATCAATGACCGTCACCTGCCGTTGGCCGATCAGCTGGCGCAGGTGGATCGGCGCGATCGTGTCGAGTCCCATGAGTCGTGCAATCATCAGTGCTCCTTGTCGACGTGAAGTGTTTCGGCCCGCGGCCGGTGCGGAGAGGTCCATCAGCGTGCTCGTCGGCCGACGCCGACGGCGATGCCATATCGAATCGCCACCGCCAACAGCGCGCTGCCGAGGAAAGCGATGGCGAGCAGCTGGGCGCTCCCGATCGGGGCCAGCAGCGAGGCCGCAGTGTATCCGAGTCCCCCCAGCACGAGCATCCACCCAGCGAATCGACGCAGGATCTGCTCGACCTCCGGGTCGCACCGCATGCGGGTCAGCGGGGTCAGCGCCTTCGGAGCCGCATTGGCGTAGATGACGACCACCACGCCGAGCATCGCGCCGAACAGTCGCCGCGCGAGCTCGACGCTGACGTAAGCGGGCGACGCGTAGGCGAGCGTCGCGGAGGCGGCGATAATGAGCGCGGCGGCGAAGAGGGCGCGGGTGATCGGGGATGTCGCAAAGCTGCGTGTCATGAGTGCTCCGTGTCAGGCGTGACGGCGGGCGCGCCGGCAGCATCCTTCGTTACCTGTATTCCAAACGTCTGAGCGAATCCCAGCAGTGCCTCTTCGAGCACGGACATCCTGAGCCGATACACGATCGTCCGCCCCTGCTTCTCGCTGTCGATGAGCGACGCTTCCCGCAGCACGGCGAAATGCACGGACATGGTCGGCTTGGCCAGGTCGAACTGCTCCGCCAGCTCCCCGGCGGTCATCGGCCCGCGCCGGAGCAGCTGTAGCACCCGGCGGCGAGTTGGATCCGCAAGCGCTTTGAAGACGCTGCTCATCGGCCGCACGATCGAGTAGCCCGCTGACCATCCGAGGCGGCACGTACGTGACAGAATCGGTCCGTGATCCACCGCGCGATGCGATCCATCGCCGCTGGCGCAAACGTCTCGGGAAGCTCGGCGTACTCGCTCGGGACGCCGGTCCGCGCCGTTTGGAAGAAGTGGTTCAGTCCCGGCAGTTCCACGACCGTGACGTCGCCGATGTGCGCAAGGGCCGATCTCATCGCCGGGAGGTTTGACACCGATGGCACCTGCAGGTCGAGTGTGCCACCGAGGGCGAGCACGGGCACGTCGATGCGCGAGAGAACCTGGTGCGCGTCGTATCGCAAGAAGTGTGTGAACCACGACCCGGAGACTTGCGCGACGAAGGCGTCCCGTTGCACGTCGGTCATGCCCAGGGCGTCGAGAACGGCAGGGGTGAGGACGGCGCGAACGCGCACCTCCGCGTCGGCTGGGCCGTCGCCAGCGATCGCCGCCTCGAAGACGCGCATCATGAGCGGCTCGGTGGCTTCGATGTACTCCGCCGAGAGTCCGGTCGACGGACCGATCAGCCTGCGCTGCGCCAGCAGCATCTGCGGGATGCCGGTGGCGGGCCCCGCCAACAGCACGAGGAACGAGACGGCCGGATTGCCTGCGGCGGCGAGCGGCGCGATCATCCCGCCCTCACTGTGCCCGGCGAGGCCGATGGCGCCCTGATCGATCTCCGTGCGCGTGCGGAGGTAATCCACGGCGGCAGCAGCGTCTGTCGCAAAGTCGGCAGACGTCGCGCTCGCGTGGTCGCCGGAGGATCGGCCGGATCCGCGATCGTCGTACCGCAGCACCGCGATACCCACGCGCACAAGATGATCGGCCAGCACCGCAAACGACTTGTGTCCGAACATCGTCCCGTCGCGGTCCTGTGGTCCCGAGCCCGAGATCAGCACGAGGGCCGGAAACGGCCCTGCACCGGCGGGCAGCGACAACGTTCCCTCGAGCGTCACAGCCGGCGCGCGCGAGTTGGCGAACGCGACATCCACTGAGTGGTACTCGCGCGACTGAAGCGGCCACTGCGTCCGGAGTGGCTCACTGGGCGTGACGCGTTGCGCGCGACGGAACGCGATCTGCACGTCCGGCTGGCTGGCGCGGCTCCAGGAGCCGTCCATGCTCTGCCCGTCGGCACTCACTACCCCCTGAAAGCCGGCGTCGCCGGCCGGGACGCGGAAGCGAACGCTGTCTGCCGTGCGCCGAAAACCCTCGACCACGAGGTCGGTGGCCGCCAGGTCAGGCGAATCGAGACGCACTTGCGTCCCCCCGCTTCCGCTCGCGACGCGCAGGATCAACCGGAGCGCGACACCGTTCCGGTTGAGCGAGCCTTGCCACGTGCCGTCCAGACCCGCAATGGCGGGAGCGGTCAGCGGCAATCCGCGCTCGAGCAACAGCGGCATCGCGGCCCCTTGGCGGAATACCCCATTCCAACGGGATGCGCTGGCATGCCACGTGGCGATATACGATGCGCCGATGACGGGAATCCGGAACGCCAGCGATGAATCGGTGGCAGCGATCTCCGCTAGCGGGAGCTTCTGGCCAGGGGCTTGGTCGATACTTTCCAGTTCGCCCTTCAGGCTGCCGCCGTCGGTCTCGATCGTGACGACAAGAGTGAGCGGACCCCGCGGCGTCAGGATGGCGCCATGCCACGCGCCGACTGCGGTCGCCTGGGCCTGCGTATCCGCGACAGCTATGCCGAGAAGCAGAAGGCTCCAGCTGAGGCGGCGAATGGCGGACTTCATGCGGGTTCCTCGCGAGACGCGGTGAGAGACAATCTGGTATTATTTGATATTTAGCTAACCTTCTAACTATGTCAACCCCCGCCAGTCGACGTGATGTCGGCCGTCGCATCCGGCCTTGGGGACTCAAGAGAGTGGATTGACGACGCTGCGCGGCCTCGCCACTGGTCTGCCGTCACGGGATGCTGACGATGTTTCCGCTCGTGCTTCCGCGATCTCGGTGACGCAGGGCACCGGGCCTCTCGCAGACGGAAGTCGTTCCTCCGCAACGCGGGGGGCGCGCGCGAAGGCGGCAGCGGACTTGCCCGATCCGGCGCCGCCGATGACCCCGAGGCCCGACATCTCTCCACCCGGCGCAGTTACTTCCGGACGACGTCCCGAATCTCGCACAGCAGAACCACAGCCTCGAGCGGCGTGACCAGATGGGCCACCCGCTCTTGCGCGCGGCCTGCGGACGGGCGATGATCGAAGCACCGCGGCAGCGCTCACCCCAGCCAGGACCACACCCATCACTGACACCTCACGCGGTTCCCTGACCCGGCTGCTGGTGACCCTGGCCGCGGCGGTTTTGGTCTTGGCTGGGCTCCGCGCGGCCACCTCCGTGGTCGGTCCAGTCGCGATTGCGCTCCTGATCACGATTGCGTGGAGCCCCGCCTCCCGCTGGTTGCAGCGACGTGGATGGCATCCCATCGTGGCGGCGCTGACGGGGATCGTGGTGGGCGTCACCGTGGTGGCGCTGCTCGGGTTGCTGATCTGGTCATCGCTGCTGCAACTCCAGTCCGAGCTGCCGGCCTACGAGGAGCGGATCGGGGCACTCCGGGACTCGCTGACCGCGTTCGCCGCCAGCCTGCCGTTCGACGTCGACACTTCCCGGCTCGCGTCGGCCGAAGCGCTGCAACCGGAAGCGATTGTGGGGTACGTCCTCGGCTTCATCGGAGGGCTGACCAGCACGGCCGGCAACCTGGCGATCCTGCTGCTCATCATGGTGTTCATGATGATCGAGGCCGAGCGCTATCCGCAGAAGCTGCGTGACGCGTTCCAGTCCTCGGACACCGCGATGGACCGGCTTGACGGGTTTGTGGTGAGCATGCGCAGCTACGTGGTGATCAACACGATCTTCGGCCTGATCGCGGGTGTGGCGAACACCCTGCTGCTGCTCGCGCTGGGCGTGGACCTCGCCCTGCTCTGGGGCGTGGTCTCCTTCCTGATGAGCTTCCTGCCCAACATCGGCTTCCTGCTCGCGCTGGCGCCCCCCGCGCTGCTGGCCCTGCTCCAGTTCGGAATCGGGCGCGCGCTGCTGGTTGTGGGGGGATTCTTCGTGATCAACCTCATCGTCGACAACGTGATCAAGCCGCGCTATGTCGGTGAGTCCCTTGACCTATCGCCGGCGGTGGTGGTGCTCTCGCTGGTGTTGTGGGGGTGGTTGCTCGGGCCGGTGGGCGCCCTGCTGGCGGTGCCATTCTCGATCGCGCTGCGGCTGTTGCTGGACAGCCACGCGGAGACGCGCTGGCTCGGGCACCTCATGAGCGATAGCGATGCCGGCACCGCCCCGACATTAATGGGCGACGCTGCCGCCTGACGCGGAGTGGGGGGAGCGCACGGACAGCATGCCCCCCCCATCTGCCCCGCCTGCTACGCTTTCTGCACGGCGTCGCGAATTTCTCGAAGGAGCAACACGTCCTCGGGCGGCGCCGCGAGCGCAGCCGGTGCAGCCGCTTCTTTGCGATTCAGCCGGTTCATGGTCCGCACCATCTGGAAGATGATGAAGGCCAGGATCGCGAAGTTGAGGGCCACCGTCAGGAAATTGCCCCAGGCGAGTACCGGGACCCCGGCCTCGCGGACGGCCGCCAAGGTCGGGGCGGTGTCGGCAGGGACGTCGGCCAGTGGCAGGTAGTAGTCGGTGTAGTTGAGGCCGCCAAAGATCTTCCCCACCACCGGCATGATGATGTCGTCGGTGAGTGACGCCACGATCTTGCCGAATGCCGCGCCGATGATCACGCCGACGGCGAGGTCCATCACGTTGCCCTTGACCGCGAATTCCTTGAACTCGGCCATCATGCTCATGCAGCAGCTCCGGGTGAGAGAAACCTGGTGCGACAGGCGCGTTCGGCGCGTACCGCGGATGGGAAGCGGAAGGAGGAGCTCGGCATCCGCTGCCAAGCTCCTCGCTTCCTCGGACCTGTCGTGTCCATCGGGGCGCCGGGATTCGAACCCGGGACCTTCCGCTCCCAAAGCGGACGCGCTACCGGACTGCGCTACGCCCCGAACGCCACCAATCTAGCAGGTCACCCCCATGACCACCGAGTGCGGAGCGCGGACACCGCCCGACCACGGTGGGAGACGGCATGCTTCCGCTCCGGACCCGCCTCGGCGAATGAACAGCCGAGGTCGTCGCTCCGGAACAGCGGATCGTACCCGAAGCCGCCCGCACCACGCGGTGCCTCCAGGATGCGCCCCCGCGTGACCCCGGCGGCCACCAGCTCGTGCCCATCCGGCCAGCGCAGGATGAGCACACACCGGTACCCCGCCCCGCGCTCGGTCTCGGGCACGACGGCGAGCCGGCGCAGCAGCTCGGCATTGTTCGCCGCGGTGACCTCGTGATCGGGCCCGTCCACGCCGGCGAAGCGCTTGCTCCACACCCCAGGGGCCCCCTGGAGCGCGTCCACTTCGAGCCCGCTGTCGTCGGCGAGGACCGGCACACCTGACCGCTCGGCGAAGTACGTCGCCTTGGCACGCGCGTTGGCCTCGAAGGTGTCGAACGCCTCGAGATCCGCCTCCTCCGCGCGTTCCCCGAGCGCGAGGTCCTCAGGGCTGAGCACCGCGAGCCCGGGGGCGGCGAGCAGCGTCCGGAACTCGGCGAGTTTGCCGCGGCTCCGGGTGGCGAGGAGCAGCCGGCTCACGTGCTGATGGCGGTCCGCTGCAGGGCGAAGAGCTCGCGCAGTCCGCCCTCCGCGAGATCCAGCAGCCCGGTCAATTCATTGCGGCTGAAGGTGCCTGCCTCACCGGTGCCCTGCACCTCCACGAACTCCCCATTGGCGAGCATCACGATGTTGGCGTCCACGTGCGCATCGCGATCCTCGAGGTACGCCAGATCGAGGCGCGGTTCCCCCTCCACCTTGCCGACGCTCACCGCGGCTACAAGCTGCCCGAACGCGCTGGGCTGGCCCGTGCGCTCGGCCAGCCACGCGCACGCGTCATGCAGCGCCACAGCGGCCCCCGTGATGCTCGCGCAGCGGGTACCACCGTCCGCCGTCAGCACGTCGCAATCCACACGAATGGTGTACTCGCCAAAGGCGAAGGTGCCCATGGCAGCACGCAGCGAGCGCCCGATCAGGCGCTGGATTTCGTAGGTCCGTCCACCGGGACCGTTGCGCTCGCGGGGGCTGCGCTCGGAGGTCGCGCGGGGAAGCATGGCGTACTCGGCCGTCACCCATCCCTCACCGCTCCCCTTCTTGAAGCGGGGCACCCCCTCCTCGACGCTGGCGGTGCAGTGCACCAGCGTGGCCCCCACACGGACGAGGCACGACCCTTCCGCAAACGGATTGGCTTGGCGTTCGAGGACGGTGGGACGCAGCTGGTTGTTCTGGCGGCCATCAGGACGGGGCACGAAGACGCTCCACGAGACGAGTGGTTGATTGATCGGGGACGAGGGGAATCAGTTCCACCCGTCCGCCGCGGGCGCGCACGACATCTGCGCCCACGACGGTGTCGGGGCGATAGTCGCCCCCCTTCACGAGCACGTCGGGCTCCAGCGCCGTGATCACGACCAGCGGCGTGGGTTCGTCAAAGATCACGATGCAGTCCACGCACGCGAAGGCCGCCAGCACGCGGGCCCGCGAGGCTTGGTCAGCCACCGGACGCTCCGGCCCCTTCGCGAGGCCCCGGGCCGAGGCGTCGCTGTTGACAGCCACGATGAGCGAGCCGCCCACCGCACGGGCCGCCTCGAGGACCGCCACATGGCCGGGATGGATCAGGTCGAACACACCATTGGTGAACACGACCGGCCCCGGCGCCTCGCGACGCCAGGCGATCGCCTCGGCGAGCGGGCGGACCTTCCCGCTGGTGCCGGTGCTCAGAGCTGCTCCACGGCCTGCGGCTCGAAGGTGAGCACCTTCGATCCCAGCAGGGGGATGGTCACCGTCACGTCGTACTTGGTCGAGATCGTGATGATGCCATCGGGCGCGGTGCGCTTGATCGTCAGGCGCCTGGCCTCGCGCGGGAGACCAAGGGAATCGGCCCGAGCTCGCAAGCGGACGCGAATGAGCGAATCCGAGGTGGTGGAGGCGAATTTGCCGGCGTTCCGCATCTCGTCCTCGTACTGGGCATTGCGGAACCACGGGCGGGCGAAGAGGAGGAAGACGTAGAGCCCGGCCGCGAGCAGGGCCACCGTGATGAGGCAGCCGAACGTACTGCCACCGCGCCGTGCATGGGGCTTCACCATTGGCTCTGTGCTCCCGTGACGATCTGGTTGATGAGGTTCTCCAGGGCGATGCGTCGACCGTCGGCCTCGCGGCCGGGATCGTACTGGCCCTCGACGTTCAAGCCGCGACGCTCATACAGCACCTTGCCGCTGGCCTGCTCGATGATCTCGATATCGACCGTGAGCTGCACCAGGCGGCGCGTCACGGCTACCGGATTGGCGCGTCCTCCGGTAGTCCCCCCCGCGCCGCCGGTGAAGGCGATCGGCACATCCGGCTCGTAGCGTGTGATCCGGCCCCGCACCACGGCATCGGCGCGGGCCTCGCTCGCCGAGCGCAGCCCGAGGCGCCGCTCGACGGCTTCGCGCACGGACAGGGCCACCTGCTGGACCAGGGTCGGATCAGCGGTGTCGTTCTCGAAGGGGAGAACCGCTGCGGTCCGGATCTCGGGCGGAAATCCCCCCCCCGCGAAGCCGTAGGCGCAGCCCATCAGCAACATTGCCGCGGCCGCCGCGAGTCGTCGTCTACGGCGCATCGGCCGGGGCAATCCAGCGGTCGGCCGGGATCGAGTCCAGCGCCGTCCGCTCGGTGAAGGTGAGGTCGAGGCGGGCCGGGCCGCTGGGGACATCCAGACGGGCCTTGGCTGGCCAGCCGTCGGCGCCGAAGGTGGTGAGCACCCTGCCGATGCGCTTGCCACCCTGGCGGACGTCCGCCACCAGTTGGCGGGTACCGGTCAGGGTCAGCACATAGTCGACCGTATCGACCCCGTGGACATAGCGCCACGCCCGCACGCGTGGGTCCTCGAGTCCGCTGACGACATCGCCGGTGTCGGGGTAGCGCGCACGACCGAGCAGGGCCCAGAGGATCGGATAGCTGGGAACCAGCTTCTGGACCTGGTCCTCCGGCTCGGCCCAGAGGGCCGAGTCACCGATGACCGCCGCCGCGCCGGCCCCAGCCCCGAGCGGACCGCGAAAATCGAAGCGCAGGGAGTCCGGCGCGGCGATCTGGGCGGCGCCGCGGCCCTTGGCGGCGCCCTTCTCGTCGAGGAACTGCCAGGAAAACCGGAGCTGGACAGTCCCATCCCGTTCCGTGCCCGCCACCCACGGCGTCACGGCGTCCATGGCCATGGCGGCGTGGCCCTTCGGGACCACGGGGCCGGGAAAGCCGCCCCCGGCGCAACCGACAAGGGTAACGGCCGCAAGGAGGACCGGAAGAGATTGCATGGGGCGAAAGGTCGCCCTGCAGAGGGGGGACCTCAAGGCCGGCCCTGCCGCGCGATGGTGCGGATGACGTCGCCCTGGAGCACGCGCTTGAGTGGTCCGTAGCTCCCGGTGACCTTGCCGAAGATTGTGTATTGCCCATTCAGGTGGGGCTGGGGCGACAGATTGATGAACCATTGGCTTCCGCCGGTGTTCGGGCCCGAGAGCGCCATGCCGAGCATCGGGACGTCATATTGGCGGCGGTTCACCTCGTCGCGGATGCTCCATCCCGGCCCGCCGTTGCCGAGTCCGGTGCGATCGCCGTCCTGCACCACGAAGTTCGGGACCACCCGATGCCAGCGATTCCCGTCGAAGTACCGTCGATCGACCAGCTGGAGAAAGTTGGCCACGGTCAGGGGGGCCTCACGGGCGAGCAATTCGACCTCGATGCTGCCGCGGCCCTCGACCTCGATGACCACCCGCGGATTCTCCCGCGCAAGCACGAGGGTGCGGACGACACCGCGGTAGTCCTCGAGGGTGCGTCCGGTCTCGACCGGGGTGAGGGCGCCCCACCGCGTGCCCAGCGTGGGTACGACACGCACCGCGAGGGCCCGCAACGACGCCTCGGCGGGGCGTTCAAGGAGGGGACGCCGGGCGGGCTCGATGAGGAGCGGCAGCAGGTCGGGGGTGGCACGAGCCAGTCGGCCGAGTTGCTGGAGCACGGCCTCGCGCGCCTCGAGATCCCCCCCCCGCCAGACGGTGGCGAGGAGATCCAGGTCCGACGCGGTCGTGACCGGATCCAGCGCGCCCACGGCGGCGACGCGCACGAGCGGATCGGTGTCACGGAGCGCCGCGCGGGCGCCGCTGGCAGCCGCCTCCCGATGGGAGGGACCGGCACTCGCCCAGGCCCCCAGGGCGGCAGCACGGACGCGTGGATCCCGATCCGTGACGGCCACACGGAAGGCCGCATCCCCTGCCGGCCGCGTGCTCGCCAGCAGCTGGAGCGCGGCAGCGCGGGAGAGCGGGTCGGTCGCCACCAGCCACGTCCCGACATGCCGAGCGAAGGCGGCGGTGTCCGCTTGGGCGAGCGCCGCCATCGCGGCACGCTCGAGGGCCCACCCCGCGTCGTTCATGGTGAAGACGGCTTCCAGCGCCGCCACGGCCGGGGCG
>JBBQQJ010000100.1:0-9900 GCA_038216165.1 Gemmatimonadales bacterium
ATGCGGCACAAGACCACTGCCCTCGCCGCCTTGGCCTGCGAAGGTGGCGCGCGCGCGGCCGAGGCGAGTGAGGCGACGGTCGCCGGGCTCGCCCGGTTTGGCCGTGACATCGGGTGGGCCTACCAACTCGCCGACGATGCCTGCGATGCCGCGGAAGATGCCGCCGCCGGGCGGGCGACCGCTGGGGCGGCGCCGCGCCGCCAAGCCGCCTATCTTCTGAGGCAGGCTGGGCGACGCCCGGAGGCAACCGGCCTGTCGCGCCATGGCGCCGAGCGCCTGCGTGACTGCGCCGCCCGCGTCGTCGGTTCCATGCTCGCCACTGCCCGATGATGGAGGCTCATGTCCGAAGCGCCACTGTTGCTCCCGGTTGGCTTGGCCGCCCTCTGGACGATCGTCCTCGGCTTGACAGGCGCGACCGTGACCGATATCGGTTCCTGGTATCGCGCGTTGGTCAAGCCGTCCTGGCAACCGCCCGATTGGCTCTTCGGCCCGGTGTGGAGCACGATCTTCATCGCCGCGGCAGTGGCCTTCGTGCAGGCGTGGCGCAGCCCGGCCGCGACACCGGCCACCCATCGGCTGCTGATGGGCGCATGGTTCCTCAATGCCGTCCTGAACGTGTCGTGGAGTTTCCTCTTTTTTCGGGTCCATCGGCCCGATTGGTCGCTCCGCGAGATCGCACCACTGTGGCTCTCCATCCTCGCGATGGTCATCATCACGGTGTGGACCGCACCGTTGGCCGGCTGGTACCTCGCACCCTACCTGACATGGGTGGCCTTCGCCGCCATTCTGAATGCCGCCATCGTGCGCCTGAACGGGCCGTTCGGACCGTGATGCCATGCTGATCTCCCTCGCCCTCGACTATCACTGCGCGGACATTGGCACGCGCGAGCGGTTCCACCTCGACGCGACGCGGACCGGTGCGCTCTACCATGCCCCGCGCGATGCGGGGATCACCGAGCTGCTCATGCTCTCGACCTGCAACCGGATCGAGCTGTATGGCGTGGCCTCGACCGGTTCGGCCGACGGGGTGGTGGAGGCGCTGACCTGCCTCGCCCGTCGCTGGATGGGCAACGACCCGCGCGTGGATGAACTGCTCGCCACCGCGACCCATCGCGTCGGCGAACATGCGGCCCGGCACCTGCTGCGTGTCGCTGCCGGCCTTGAGTCGATGGTGCTTGGCGATGCCCAGATCCTCGGCCAGGTGAAGGTGGCCTACCGCACCGCCACCGAGGCGGGGACCGTCGGTCCGGTGCTGCATCGGTTGCTCGGGCTCGCGCTGCACACGGGCAAGCAGATCAAGCACGAAACGGGACTCCTCGCCGGGCGGCACAGCGTGGGCGCGGAGGCCGCGGCGCTGGTGACCCACCGCCTCGGGCAGCTCGGCCCGGTCCGCTGCGTGATCGTCGGCTGCGGCAAGACCGGCCAGCGCGCGGCCCGCCAGCTGATCAAGTACGGCGCGGCCGACATCGTCTGCATCAACCGCACGCCCGACCGCAGTCAGGCGCTTGCCGCCGAGCTGTGGGGGCGCTCTGCCCCGTGGGACGCGCTGCACCGCGAGATCGCGCTGGCCGACGTCGCCATCGTGGCAACCGGGGCTCCGACCCCGCCCGTGCGCCGCGCGGGGCTGGAGCTCAACCGTCGCGTGGCGGGCACCGCCGGCCGGCCGCTGCTCCTCGTGGACCTCTCGATGCCGCGAAACATCGAACCGGAGACGGTGGGGCTCACCGGGGTGTCGCTGGTGGATCTCGATGCCCTGCAGGCACCGGTGCACGCGGCGGAGGCCTCGCGCCGGGCGGCGGTTCCCGCGGCCGAGCAGATCGTGCATGATGAGCTGGTGGAAGGGCGGGCGTGGGTCTCGGAAGGCACGGCACGCGAGGCGATCCACCCGCTCTCTGAGGCCCTCGGGGCCCTCTGTCGCCGCGAGGTTGGCTGGGTGGCCAGCGACGAGGCCGCGGAACGGATCGTGGCAAAACTGCTGGCCCGACCGATGGCGGCCCTCCGGGCGGAAGCGGAGCAGGGCCGGGATCCTGACGACCTCGCCGCGGCCCTGCACCGGCTGTTTGCCGAGACCGTCTCCCCCCCCCACGAGGCGCGTCCCGCGGCACCCGCTGCGGGGGCCGCGCGCCGGTGAGCGGGGCGCTCCGGGTCGGCACCCGTGCGTCGGCCCTCGCCCTCTGGCAGACCGAGCACGTCCGGGCACAGCTCGCCCGGCATGGTATCCCGACCGACCGGGTGGAAATGTCCACCACGGGCGACGCCGTGCTCGACGTCCCGCTCGCACAGATCGGATCGGTGGCGCTCTTCACGCGCCAGCTCGACGAGGCGCTCCTGGCCGGCCGGATTGACTGCGCTGTGCACTCGCTCAAGGATCTCCCCTCGCGCCTCCCCCCCGGGGTCGCGCTGGTGGCAGTGAGCGCGCGGGAGGACCCGCGCGACGCCCTCGTTGCCAAGGGGGGAGCACGATTCGCCGACCTGCCCGAGGGCGCGACCATCGCAACCTCGTCGCTCCGGCGTCGTGCGCAGCTGCTCGCCGCTCGGCCCGATCTCCGGATCGTGGACGTGCGGGGCAATGTCCAGACCCGGCTCCGGCACCTCGCCGAGCACGACGACTGGGATGCCACCATGCTGGCGGTGGCCGGGCTGGTGCGCCTCGAGCTCGAGGGCCACATCACCGAGCGGCTCCCGGTGGACCTCCTCCTCCCCGCGCCGGGCCAGGGCGCCCTCGCCGTGACCGCACGGGCCGATGATGCGGCGACCGCCGAGGCCTTCGCCGCGGTGGTCCACCACGTGCCGACCGGTCTGGCCACCGCGGCAGAGCGGGGATTCCTCCGCGCCCTCGACGGCGGGTGTCAGGTGCCCATCGCCGCGCTGGCGACGGTCGCCCCTGAGGGGGAAGCGTGGCAGCTCATGCTCGACGGGCGCGTGGTCGCGCTCGATGGGCGTGAGGTGCAGGCCGGCCGGCGCCAGGGGCGGGTCGCGACCCTCGCCGAGGCGGCGGCGGTGGGCCAGGACCTCGGGGAGGCGTTGTTGGCTGCGGGTGCGGGCGCGATCCTCGACGCGGCACGTCGCGCCCTCGCCGACGGGTGAGCATCCGCGTGGTCGTGACCACGGCAGGCGATAGCCTGCCCGGTCTCGAGGGCATGTTGCCCAGACCGCCCTACGCCGTGCGTCGCCAGCCGCTGCTCGAGACACTGCCCCCCCCCGATGCGGGGGCGCTCCCGCGGGCCCTCGCCGCTGGCGGCTGGGCGGCCATCGCGTGCACCTCCCCGCGGGCGGCCGCGGTGCTGGGCCCGCTCCTGGCCGATGGTCTGACGTTGCCGCCGGTCTGGGCCGTCGGCCCGGGGACCGCGCGTGCCCTGGCGGCCGCGGGACCTCGCCTTCACGTGGCCCCGGCCCGCGACGACGCGACCAGCGCCGCCGAGGGGCTCGCCGCGGCGATGCTGGGGGCGGGGGTGCCGGGGCCCGTGCTCTTCGTCGCCGGGGATCCCCATCGACCGGAGCTGACGGCACGTCTGGCGGATGCCGGTGTCGCCACCGAGACCGTGATCGTCTACCGGAGCGTGCCGGTGGCTGACGTGGAACTCGTCGCCGCGCTGGCCCGGGCCGACCTCGTGGTGATCGGATCCCCGGCCTTGGTGACGGTGCTGGCCGCGCAAGGCGACGACGCGCGTCAGGTCGTCTATGTCGCGCTTGGCCCCACGACGGCGGAGGCCTGCCGAACGGCGGGACTCCCGCTGGGGGCGGTGGCCGAGCCATCTTCCGCCCAGGGTGTCGCCGACGCGGTGCGTCGCGCGGCCCGGGACCTTTCCCTCGACCCGTGAGACCGATGAACGACCTCTTCCTCCGTGCATGCCGCGGCGAGACCGTGGACCGGGTGCCCGTCTGGATGATGCGGCAGGCCGGACGCTACCTGCCCGAGTACCGTCGCGTCCGCGAGCGCACCGACTTCCTCACCATGTGTCGCACGCCCGAGCTCGCGGTCGAGGTGACGCTCCAGCCCGTCGACCTCCTCGGCGTCGACGCGGCCATCATTTTCAGCGACATCCTGATCGTGCCGCAGGCCATGGGGATGGCGCTGTCGGTGGAGGAAGGCAGCGGCCCGGTGTTCCACGCGCCGCTGCGCCACGAGGCCGACTTTGCCCTCGTCCGTGACTTCGAGCCCCGCGAGGCACTCGGCTACATGCTCGACGCCCTGCGCCTCGCGCGGCAGGAGCTCAACGGGCGGGTGCCACTCATCGGGTTCGCCGGCGCGCCCTGGACGCTCATGTCGTACATGGTGGAGGGCCAGGGCAGCAAGCAGTTTGCCAAGGCGAAGCGGCTCCTCGTGGAGCGGCCGGATCTCGCGCACGCGCTGCTCGCGCGACTCGCCGACAGCGTGGGGGCGTTTCTCGTGGCCCAGGTCGAGGCGGGGGCCCAGGCGGTGCAGCTCTTCGATTCCTGGGCCGCGGCGCTGGGCCAGGCCGACTTCCGCGAGTTTGCGCTGCCCTATCTGGCGCGCGCCGCGCGTCACGTGGCGCCGACCGGGGTGCCGCTGATCGCGTTCGCGCCCGGGGCGTCGTGGGCGCTCGAGGAGATTGCCGAGGCCACCGGGGCCGCGGTGCTGGGACTCGACTGGACGATGGATGCGGCGACGGCGCACCGGCGGACCGCCGCGCTGCCGCTGAGCCGCCAGGGCAACTTCGATCCGTGCTGGCTGTATGCCCCCCCCAAGGAGATCCGCCGCCGGGCCCACGCCATGTGCGACGCCTTTGGCGGGCAGCGTCACGTTGCGAACCTTGGCCACGGCATCCTCCCCGACGTGCCGGTCGCGCATGCCGCCGCGTTCATCGAGGCGGTGCAGGAGTGGCGACCCCGGTGAGCGCTTCCTTCCGTGCGGAGGCCGAGCAGTGGATCGCGGCGCTGCACGACGAGATCAGCGCGTTCTTCGAGCAGCTGGACGGCGGGGCCTCCTTCCGGGAGGATCGCTGGGATCGCCCGGGGGGGGGCGGCGGGGTGAGCCGGATCCTGGTCGACGGCGCCGTGTTCGAGAAGGGCGGCGTCAACCGGAGCGTGGTGCACGGTACGCTGCCGCGGGAGGCCGTCCAGCGACTCGGGGGCGTCCTCCCCGCAGGCCCCACCGCCGACTTCTTCGCCACGGGGGTCTCGCTGGTGTTCCACCCGCGCAACCCGCACGTCCCGACGGTGCACCTCAACGTGCGCTACTTCGAGCTCGCGGAGCCTGACGGCACGGTGCTCGATGGCTGGTTCGGGGGGGGGACCGACCTCACCCCCTTTCAACCACGCCGCGAGGATCCGGCCCACTTCCACGGGGTCCTCCGGGGCATCTGCGACCAGTGGGATCCGGCCTGGTACCCGCGCTACAAGACCTGGTGCGACGACTACTTCGTCAACACGCACCGCGGCGGCGAGCGCCGTGGTGCCGGCGGGGTGTTCTTCGACAATCTCCGGCCCGGTCACGACGGGCTCCCGGCACGCGAGGCACTGCAGGCCTTCGTCCATGCGATCGGGGCCGCGCTGCCGGCGGCCTACGGGCCGATCGTCGCGCGGCGCCGGGACGTGCCGTGGACGGACCGCGAACGGCACTTCCAGTTGTTGCGCCGGGGGCGCTACGTCGAATTCAACCTGGTCCACGATCGCGGCACGATCTTCGGGTTGCAGACGGCAGCCCGCATCGAGAGCGTGCTGATGTCACTGCCCCCGGTCGCCGCCTGGGACTACGCCCCCGAGTTCCTGCCCGGGACCCCCGAGGCGGAGCTCCTCGCGATGCTGGAGCCGCAGGACTGGGCCTAGGCGGCCGCGGGGGCTCGTCGGCCGCCGCCCCGGCCGGTTACCTTTCCGTCGGCCGGGGCGGTAGCTCAGTTGGGAGAGCACCTGCTTTGCAAGCAGGGGGTCAAGGGTTCGATTCCCTTCCGCTCCACTCGGTCCGCACCACCGCTTCATCTCTCCTCGCGAGGTTGCCGCGTATGCTGTTGCTCCGTCGTCCGCTCATCCTTTCCGTCGTCGTCGTGCTCGCTGCCGGTTGCTCGGGCGTCCCGGACGCCGACAAGGCACGAGAGGCGGCTGTCGTCGAGGTGGCCGGTGCCACCCTGGATGGCGCCACCTTGGAACGATGGCTGCTTGACGCCCCGGCCATGCCTTCCCCGGCCACGGCGGCCGTGCTGGTTTCAGCCTTCATCGAAGGGGCGTTGGTGGGCGACGCCCTCCGTCAGGGCCAGAGCCTCGACGACTCGGCGACCACCGTCGAGGCGATCATTCCGGATGCCATCCGCGGCACGATCCTCGATGAATTCGCGGTCCGGGCCCGGCAGCGGCCCGTACCGAGCGATGCCGCCGCGGACTCGCTGGCTGGCTTGGGCGGAACCCGGGTCTTCCAGCACATTCTGCTCACCATCGACTGGCCGCGGGCGGACTCCAACGCACAACGGGCGCGGGGGTTGGCTGCCCAGGCGTTGCTGCAGCGGATCCAGGCGGGGGAGGACTTCACCGCGGTGGCGAGGGCGGTGTCGGAGGACACCGCCACCGCGGCTCGCGGCGGATATCTCCCCGCCATCCGGCGCTCCGACTTGCCCGACAGTCGGTTCGCCACGGTCGCTTGGGCGCTCCAACCCGGTGAGGTGAGCGAGATCGTGGCGTCACCGGTGGGCATCCATCTCCTTCGTCGTCCTCCCGTGCGGGAGGTGCGTGACCAGTTCAAGGCGTGGCTCGCGCCACGCTTCTCGCGACGGGCAGATTCGCTCTGGGTGGACTCGCTCAGTCAGGCTCGGCAGCTGATGCTGGCGGCGAACGCGGCCGATCGCGCCCGTGCCGCCGCAGAGGAGCCGGTGGCAATGTCCAGTGACGCGCCGTTGGCCACCTGGGAGGGTGGCAACTTGTCGGCCCGAGACGTCGAACGGTGGGTGGCGCTCCTCCCGCCGGTTGAACGCGTTGCCTTGATGGACGCGCCTGACTCGGCCGCCTCGTTGTTCGTGCGGGAACTGGCCCAGCGCCATCTGGCCTATCAGGTCATCACGGGCGACACCGGAATCACGACCCGGGCGTGGGAGGCGCTGGCGCCGCAGTACCGCACGGTCCTGGCGGTCGTTCGGGAGGAGATGCGCCCGATGCTCGCCGATGGGGATCCGTCCGCGGCGGCCAAGGCCTACGTCCTCGGCGTCACCACCGGGGGCCAGCGGTACCGTCCCCTGCCGGGCGGCCTCGCGGGCGCTCTGCGCGCGCGTGCCGAGGTCACGGTGAAGCACGATGCCATCGAGGCGATCATTGCCGCGGCGCGGCCGACCTGGCTGGAGCGGCGCGCGGCAGACAGCACCTCCGGCGCGCCGGCGGTGCCGGCCGCGCCGGTGGCGGCACCGGCCGCCGACTCCGCAACGCCCTTGCCGTAGGGCGCCCCCTCAGTCGCTCGCGCCGGGCTGGTCGGCGCGACGCGACCTGGTGGCACGGCGGCGTGTGCGGCGGCGCTCGACGACCGCCTCCCAGCCAAGCCACGCCGCCAGCCCACCGGCGAGCAGGAGCACTTCCCAGCGCACCGGCGAGGTGATTGTCACGCGTCCTCCGCCTCGCCCCGCTCGGCGAGGCGGCGGGCATCGACGGCCAGGAGTTGCTGCAACCGCCGTCGCTCCCGGGTCGGGAAGGCATGACGCGGCGACATGCGGGCCCAGCCATCGGGCCCGTGCCCCACCCACAGCACGTCGAGGACCAGCACCAGCTCGCGCGCCAGGGCGGGGAGCCGGCAGGCGAGCGCCACGGTCCGTTCCTGCGAGAGCGTGAGATCGGCATGGCCCGACTTCCGGTCGGCCCAGCTGTGCACCCGGACCCGCACCACCTCCCCATCGCGGTCGAAGCTCCACTCGTGCACGCCGGGGGCATCCTCCACCACCAACGAGGCCTGCTCCCCCCCCTCCAGCAGGGTGAGCACGGCGCGGGCCAGGTCGCCCAGGGCGTCGGTGGCGTCGGTCGCCTGCATCGCGATGCGCAGGTCGTCCGCCTCGAGGGCAAGAACGCCGCGACCGGGCGTGGTGAGGGCAAAGCGGAGCGAGAAGGCCATGGGGTCCATGAGTGAGGTGCCGTGCGGCACGTGCATGCGGGGAGCGAAACGTAGCACCCAGGGGCCTCACCCTCGTGGTGTCCAACCTCCGGCCGTTCCCCTGCCGCCCGAGGGGAAGTATCGTCCCCCGCATCTGCCACGCACAGGGTGCCGCCGCCGGTGGCCCCATGGGCGAGTCCACCTCCACCGGAGTCCCTCGTGCCGTTCCTGCCTGACCTCGCGCTATCCATGCTGGCGGTGCCGCTCGTTGTCGCCCTGTGGCTCGCCCCGCTCGGGCGGCTCGGCTCGGCGGCAGCCCGCCTGGTGGTGGCGGGCCTCGGGCTCGGGGCGCTTCTCGTCGCCACCGGCAGTCTGCAGGTGCCGGAACTCTCCTCGTGGGCTGCGCGGGAGGGGAACGGACCCTTCGCTGCGCTCACGCTGGGATTTCTGATCACGGGGAGCGCCCTCCCACTCCGGTCACCCGGCGTGTGGCGCACCTGGGTGCCCGGCCTGCCGCTCCTCCTGGGAGCGCTCGGCGTGCTCGCAGCGACGCCGCTCTGGGGGGCGCTGGCGCTGGGCGCCGCGTTGGGCACGCTGCCGGCGCTGGTGGGCGTGCTGCGCACGCGGCGCTGGCCGCGGAACGCCGCGGATGTCCCCCCCCCAACGCCCTGCGGGCTCGGTCCGGTCGCCCTCGGCGCAGGGCTGGTGGTCCTCGTCGCCACCATTCTGGCGGGACCACTGGCGCTCGGCGCCCTGGGCCTGGCGGGCCTCCTCCTGCTCGCGGGGTGGCGGAGCCGAGGGGGGGGAGTCGCGCGCGCTGGCCGCTGGCCGCACTCGCGGGCGCGCTGGGCCTCGTCGCCTTCACCTGGCTTGCGCTCACGGTGGCGGGGGATCCGTTCGTCGCGCTGCGGGGCTACGCTGCCACCGCGCCCCTCTCTCCGGCAGGCGAGCGGCTCCTCGCCACCTTCCTTGTCCTCGGACTGCTCGGGGCGTTCGCGCCGTGGCCCTTGCACCGCCTGGGCGATGCCCGGCCGACCCTGCCGCTGGCCATCGCGCTCACGCACGCCGCCGCCACGATGGTCGTCCCCGATGCGATGCGCGGGTGGTGGCCGCTGTTGACGATGCTGCTGGTCCCCTCCGCGCTGATCGCGGTGGCGCGGCGGCAGTGGGAGGGCGCTGCCGGGGCGCTGGCCGCGCTCGCTGCCATTCGCCCTGGGCCGGTCGCGCTGGCGGCCGCGCTGGGTGTGGTCCTGTGGCCGACCGTGCTGGCGGTCCGGCCCCATGACCGAGGGAACTCGCACCCCGGCGAGCGGGTTACCTTCCTAGGGTTGCGCCTCGGGGTCTCGGTGGCGGCGATGGGTGCCGCCCTTGTGGTGATGACGGTGCTGGACGACGAGGTCGTCCTCGGTACCCTGCTGGCCGTTGGGCTGGCCCTCGCCGCGGCATGGACCGATCAATCCCGGCCGTTTCCGGCCGCCCCCGGGCCGCACTTACCCACGACCTGACTTGGAGCGTTTCTGATGGCTTTCACACTTCCGCCCCTTCCCTATGACTATACGGCGCTGGAGCCGCACATCGACGAGCAGACGATGCGGATCCACCACGACAAGCACCACGCCGCCTACGTCACGAACGCGAACGCCGCGCTCGAGGGGACGCAGTGGGCGGACAAGCCCGTCGAGCAGGTGCTCGCCGAGCTCGACCAGCTGCCGGCCGACAAGCAGGGTCCGGTGCGCAACAACGCCGGCGGGCACGCGAACCACACGCTCTTCTGGGAGATCATGGGCCCGAACGGCGGCGGCGCGCCGAGCGGCGCCCTGGTCGAGGCGATCAACTCGACCTTTGGCTCCTTTGACGCCCTCAAGGAAGAGATCAACAAG
>JBBQQJ010000101.1:0-9874 GCA_038216165.1 Gemmatimonadales bacterium
GGTACGGATTCGGGATGCCGCCACCTTCCCTCGCCTGCTCGACGGGTTACGCGCTGGAGGATTCAGACCGCTCCGGCGTTAGGCGGTGTCGCGCCGCTCTGTCAGGTGGCGGAGCGTGCTGCGGGACACCGTCATCCTGAGCGCAGCGAGGGATCCTTCGACTGCGCACCCCTTCGGGGTGCTTCGCTCAGGATGACGGCTCTCCTCTTGACGCCCCCACCCCCACACCATATTCTCCACTCACGAGTCGCTTCCGTCTTGGCGGCTCGGGCATCACGAAGGCAGCACGACGCTGCCTGCCAACCGACCCCGCGCCTAGCGGGTCACGGTGGCTCCCTGAGCGAAAGCGAAGGGGATGCGCGCTCAAGACGGCCTTGATAGCGAAAGGTTGGCCCCACGTGCCCAGCACTGCCCTGTCCGGCCCCGACACCACTGTCGCGGCACCGACGCGTCGTGACCTCGACAACGTTTTCTTCCTTGAGTGGATGGCCCGTCTGGCGGGTGTCTACCGAATGCGCGACGGAACGCGCCTGCGCGTGCGCGTCCATCGTGGCGCCTATCTCGAGGTGCGCTCGCTGAACGGCGCCCACATCGTGTCACACACCGTGCACGAGGTGATGGAGGACAGCACCCGTCGTTCGGACCTGTCGGTCCGCGAGATGCACGGCCTCCGACCGCTCAGCCGACTACCCCGCGATCCGCGGCTGCGCCTCGCGGCCGAGCGGCACCGACGCAGTTTCTGGCCGAAGTTCCTCTGCGCGTTCGCGCGGGCCTTTCAGCGGACCGACCTGGATTTCGCGTCGGGCAGCGACAGCCATGCCTTGAGCTTTGACACGCAGGTCACCTTTCGCGACCTCGCTTGGCTGGCCGACAGTTCACCGCAGATCGGGCGAGAACTGTTGCACATGATGTTCACGAGAGACCCCGCGCAGGCCACGCGCATGCTCGAGCAGTGGGTCGCGCGCGGCGAGGTGCAGCGTCTGGCCCAAATTGGCGACGGCATTCGTGAGGTGCTGTGGAGTCGCTGGGGGATGCCGGAGCTGCCGCGGCTCTGGAAGATCCAGGACGCGCTCACGGCCGCCGGGATCACCGGCAGCGATCGGGTCTACATGATCAAACCCAGCAGTGACGCCGAGGCGGCGAACCGCCTGGCGGGTGCGCAGACAACGCGCTCGGCCCCGGTGGAAGAAAGTGCGGTGATGGCCGACCTCGAGCGGATCATGCACACCGAGCAACCAGGAGTGCATCCGCTCAGTGAGTGCGAGGCGTTGGCGGACTGGCTCCTGCAGAACTCGCCGGCACGAACCCCGGCGGGTGATTGGACCTTCCTCTGCGGCCTGCGGCCACAGGCCCTTCAGCATGATGCAGCGACCGCCGCGCGCTGGTGTCGTGACGTGCTGGGACACGACGACCTTGAGAGTGCAGCCGTCTCACGCACGTACGTGGACAGCATCGTCTCCCTCACGCAGTTCAGTCAGTATGGCCGCACCTTCGAAGCGGTGGAGCACGTGCGCTTCGAGATGCCGGACGGCACGCCCGTCGGCATCCTGGTGATCAGCGGCTTCTCGGGTCGCCGCACCACACTCACGCGCATGGCGCTGATGCGCGCGGACACGCTCGAGGATGGCATCGCCAACCTGGAAGAGATCGGTTTTCTGGTGGGCTTCGAGTCGTGGCTGGCGATGCCGGAGGCGGAGCGCGACGCGCGCGCGGTGCAGTGGTGCACTGGAGCTGCGTCATGAGGCCGCGAGTGATCTACCTCGACCACAACAATCTGGGTTTTGATGGCGACGCCATCGCCAGACAATCGCGCCCCAAGAAGAAGATGTTCGTCGGTCGGCTCTTCGCGTCACTAAGTCCGGTGTCATCACTGGATGAACGCTTCTTCCTGGCCCGCACCCCGGATCGTGCGTGGTGGGTGCTTTGGCGTGGCGGCTACCCGGAGTATGAGATCCCCGATCACCCGGTTGCGCGCGTCCGGACCACCGGGCTGATGCCGGTGGATGCCGCCATCACGCTGGTGCGCAAGGTGTGGAAGCAAGAACGGGATCTCTATTACCTCTCCCGCCCCGACGAGATCATCGGCGAGGGGTTGCTGCGGAAGTATCAGTTGGAGCGGATTCTCGACCAAGTCTGGCCGCCCGAGTCCAAGGGTGCCATCCCGGTGGCCGAACAGCGGCGTGCCACCTGCGAGTGCGACTATCCGGGGAGCGGCACCACATGCCGTACCTGCGCGGCGCCGACCCTCTTCGTGCGGTGGGTGCCGTTCGGAGATATTGCGAAGCGACGGATCTACCGGGCGATCTATCACGTGGAGCCGAACGGTCCGCACCGCAATCTCACCGATGTGCTGCTGCAGCAGCTCCGTACCGGGTGCGTACCGTGCCGCGGCAGCGGGATCGTCGGCGCGCCGCCGGAGGCGCCGGGGAACTGCCCGCACTGCGCAGGGAATGGTGGCGGATGGTGGTGTGCTGAGGAGGAGGTGGACGCAGCGCGTGCGGGGTTGGCGCAGGTCTATCCGGATGCGCTCGATCCGTCGCCACCGAAGCTTGGCGGATGGTTGTCGTGCGAGCGGACGGTGTTGTGAGGGGTTTACCCCGCCCCCGAAGGGCGGCGGGGCCTCCTCGCTGACGGAATGAGCAAGCACCGGTCATTTCCCCGCCCCCGAAGGGCGGCGGGGCCTCCTCGCTTGCCGGCGAGCAAGGGGCCCTTCGCTGCGCTCAGGGGGACCGTCATCCCGAGCGCAGGCGCGTTACCTTGGGAGATCATCTCCTGCTCTGGAGGCAATCCAATGCGCCACGTTCTATTCCCCGCCCTTCTGCTCGCGCTCCTTCCCGTGGCTGCCGGTGCCCAGGCGCACCCGCTGGTCGGCACCTGGGAAGTGACCTACCCCGCCGGCTTCGAGATCGACGGCCCGAGCCAGCGGGCGCGGGCGATCGAGGCGACCGGCACACTGACCATCACGGCCACCGAGGACTCCCTGATCGCGGTGCTCGAGACGCCGCCGGTGGAGGGACTCCCCACTCGGCCCCCGTCGCGCTTCACGTCGCTGCGCGTGAGCGCGTGGCCGGTGCGCTTTGCGCAGCGGTCGCCTGCGACGCTCACGATCAATGGCCGCGACGAGGAGCGCACCGCCATCAGTCGCTGGGAGTTCACGGTCGATGGCAACACGCTGGGCGGCACCGTGTCGCGCGGGGTCGAGGGATTCCCGAGCCCGACCGATGCGCCGCGACCGCTGCGGGGAAAGCGGATCGCGCCGGAGGGGTGAGGGGCGTAGAGGACCCGCCGCCCTGTCAGGGGGCGGCGACATCCGCGGGATACGCGCCGTTCCCCACGCGCATCACCACGACCCGCGTCAGTACCACGTGCACCACGAACGCCGTCACGACTGACGGCAGTGTCGCCGAGATGCGCGTAAAGAGCGGCGTGCCGACCATTGCCAGCGGATCGAGCAGGCGGAGATAGATCACCGCGCCGGCGAGCATCGCGACGAAGGCGGCGTAATTGACGCCGCCCCAGTAGGCGTACGCGCCGTCCGGCCCGACGGCATAGAGCGCGCGGACGTTGACCAGGTTGCGCCGGAGCACGATACGGTCAGCGAGCGCGATGCCGCACATCGGCGCGATGATCGCTTCGCTGAAGGCGATGAGGGTGTAGAAGCGGTCGTAGAGTGCACTCGACACGAGCAGCACCATCGCTGCGACGCCACCAAAAAAGATCATCGTGAAGCGCGGCCAGCCCAGCTGCTGGAGCCATGCGCCGCCGTGCTGGATGAGCGTCTGACAGTTGCCCTGCACCATGCTGACAAGACTGCTGAGGTTGGCGGCCACAAAGAGCAGGAGCAGCTACACGCCCCCGACCGGCCCCACCATCGGCACCATCCAGGTGACCGGGTCCGCGCTCCCGAGGGCAAGGGCCGAGATGAGGCCGACGGTGGCCGCGACGACGTAGATCGGCACGTACGCCACCATGCTGCCCCACACCGCCGCGCGCTGCGTGACGGCGTAGCGGCCGAGGTTGGCGGCGAGCCAGTTCCAGCTGAGCCCGCTCGCGATGTTCAACTCTACCGCGAGCATGATGCTGGTGGCGCGATCGGAACGCGGCGCGAGAGGTGCGAGGGCCGCCAGTTCCGCGGGCGACGTCCGCGAGAAGAGCGCCACCATCAGCCAGACGCAGAGCAGCATCAGCCCTGGTGCCGCGATCCGGTTGAGGAGCCGCACGCCCTCGCTCCCCCGCACCAGAATCGCCCATGCCACCGCCAGCATGCCGATGGCCACCACGCTCTCCAGCACCGAGTCTGGGAGTGGCAGCGTTGGTCCCGCCGTGCGGAGCATTTCCACCACCGACTTCCCGATCATCGTCGCCAGAATGGCTGCCCACGCGAAGACCATCAGCACCACCGCGACCAGCACGATCATCAGGGCGCCGATCGGCCCGTACACTGAGCGCTGATGCACGAAGAATTCCGTCCCCCACTTGCTCGACGGCAGCACCAGCGCCAGGACGAGGATGACCACACCGATCGTGTTGCCGGCGAGCATTGTCAGGATGCCGTCGCGGACGCCGACGTATTGCGCGGTGGCCCCACCGAACAGAAAGGCCCAGGTCGCGATGGCGAGTCCGGACTTGACGCTGACGACGTCGATGAAGCTCCACCGCCGTTCCGCGCGCGTGAGCGGCAGCGTTTCGGCCAGCGCCTCGTCCACGATGATCGCCTGTGCCGACGGTACCGCGGTCATTCAGCCCGCCTGCAGCAGAATGGTGCCCACGATCGCCGCCGCCGCCAGCACGAGCAGCCAGAGGTGGTCGCTGGTCGGCAAGTCGCGGAAAGCCGGATCGTCCGGCTGCTCGATGGCGGTGCGTTCGAGGCGGCGCTCCAGTTCGGCGCGCATGGCGTTCGAGAGTTGCATCAGACTCGGCGGGCAGAGGGAGTGGGGTGGAGTGTTCGAGGGTGAATCTAGTATGCTGGCCCCTTCCCCTTCCCCTTCGCTTCGCTCAGGGTGACATGCGCTCGGGGTGACAGTCCTACTCCTCCTCCACCATCCAGATCGCGTAGCTGCGATCGGGGAAGCGGGCGACGAGCTCGAGTTCACCGCCGAGCGCCGCGATCAGCTCGCGTAGGGTGGAGAGGTGCGGGTCGGCCCGGCGGAGGGTGCGAGAGACATTGCCCTGTGCCTGCTCGAGTCGATCGGCGACTTCCTGTTGCGTCGTGTCACGCGCACGCAGGAGTTCCTGCAACGAGAGCATCACGTCCATGAGATCGGCACGACGCGCCAAGCGTGCCCTGGTGTGAGCCGGCATCGCCGCCTTGAGGTCTTTCCAGGTGCGTGGCATTCAAACCCGACCAGCAGCGTGGGGAACGGTGTCCTTCCTCTTGTCGCTCATGGCACGCTCCATTAGTCAGCAAGGGAGGCCATGAAGATTACCTCGAGCGAGAACGTATCGAGCAGAGCTTGGAGCAAAAAAATGCGAGATGGAGGTTGGGCCGTATCATTAGCATTCCAAATACAGGACGCAGAACGAGTTGCAGATTTGTCATTTTGAGAAGGACAAATGGTCGTACGGGGAGCGTCCGCACCACACGCATTGTTAACCTGTATCCCATAGGATATACTCGGCGGGCCACCCTCAACGGAGCCATCATGCCGACCTCCTCCGCCCTGCGTCCGTTCGACCCAGTCAATTACCTCGACTCACCGGCCGCGATGGCCGGCTACCTCGAGGCCGCGCTCGAGGACGGCGATCCGAAGCTGATCGGTGAGGTGCTCGGAGACATTGCGCGCGCCAAGGGGATGACTGAGGTGGCGCAGGCGACCGGATTGGGTCGCGAATCGCTCTACAAGGCACTCTCGCGCGATGGCAATCCGGAGTTCGCGACGGTCGTTCGCGTGATCACCGCACTGGGGCTCACGCTCAAGGTGGTGCCGGTGCGGAAGACGCAGCCGGTGCGACGGCGCAAGGCGCCGTAGTCTCTTCACCCCCTCGTCCCGAGCAACGCGAGGGATCTGCAGACCGCCTGATGCATAGGACCCTCGTCCCGAGTAACGCGCCTGTCCCGAGCATGGCGAGGGAAGGGACCTCATCGTTGGACCGCACGAGGTTCCTCCCTTCGGCTGCGCTCAGGGCAAGCGCTACGCTCGGGACGAGGATGTCTGCGTACGGGTGAGCGAGGAGACCCCGCCGCTCGCACTGCGTGCGAGGGCGGGGATGTTCTCGGTTCGCCGTTCGCTGTTCTCTGTTCACTGCATTACACCACCGGCAACCTCACCCCGTGTGCGACGCGTCCGAGGAACGTCTCGGGATCGAGGGATTCGGTGCGCCACCGCGCCGGATCCACCACCGTCGGATGGATGGTCCTGCCGAGTTCGCGTTCGGCTGGCTGCAGCAGATCGAAGATGTCGGCGTATGAGAGTGTTGCGGAGAGCACCATCAGATCGATGTCGCTCTGGTCGGTGTCGGTGCCATCGGCGAGGGAGCCGTAGACGAACGCCGCATCGATTTCAGAAACCGCGGGTGCGAGCGCTTCTCGCAAGGGTTCGACGAGTCCGAACGTTTTGCGGACAATCGCCCGTAGCTCGGTGAAGATCGGAGAGGCCCGGTTGGCCTGGTAGAACTTCTGGCGACCGATCGGTTGCATCGAAATCAGTCCCGCATCGGCGAGACGCAGGAGCTGACGATGCGTCGCCCCGGTGCCGCCGCCGACCACGCGAATCAGTTCGGCGCTCTGGACTGGGCGGTCCGGCGTCCCGAAGAGGATGGCCAGGATCCGCTGCTGGATCGGCGAGAAGAGCGGGTCGGTGTGACCAGATGAACCGTGTATTCCCATAATGGGAATGAACATACCCATATCAAGAACGCTCGCCAAGTGGTTGTCTTGCATGGCGTTCTGGTGCGTGTAGTCGGCGGCGGCGAGGGTTGGCATGCAACCAAGGTCACCAGGGGAAGTAATTGAGCGGGGATTCAGATCGCGCGGAGGGGGGCGAGGAATTGCCGCTCGGGACGAGGATGTCTGCGCACGGGTGAGCGAGGAGGCCCCGCCGCCCTGTCAGGGGGCGGGGACACTCACCGTTCGCCGTCTACCGCCCCAGCACGATATCAATCCCGCCGAGAATCTCCTCGACGCGCCGACGTGAGAGGTGGCCGGTGCGCGCGGCGAGTGCGCCACGATCTATCGCGGTGAGTTGCGAGACGTTGGCGACCGAATCCTTGGGGAGTCCCGTCGCCCGTGCGGTGAGGCGGACGTTCCCGGGCGCATCGGCCCAGACGAGATTGCTGGTGAGCGGGACGCAGAGCACCGTCGCGAGTTTGCTGCGGTTGAGTGGGTTGCCCTGCACGACGATGACCGGGCGCCGAAACCCAGGTCCTGAGCCCACCGGATCGGGAAGCTCCGCCCACCACACGTCACCCTGCTGCGGCGTCACCACTCCGTCCGCGCGAGGACAACGGCCGATGCACGCCGCGTGAACGGGTCCGGTATCGCCTCATCCAGTTGCTCGACGACACGGTCCATCGCGTCGGCAACTTCGTCCGGCGCGTGGCGCAGGAGGTATTCCCGCAGCGCGTCGGCATAGAGCCGGCTCCGCGAGGTGCGCGTGCGCCGCGCCAGTCGTTCGGCGGCCTCGAAGACCGGGTCGGGAATGGAGACAGCGGTTTTCATACCCATAGTATAACCCGTCGTGGATGTCGGGGTGCCGCGAGTGGTTCAGGGGGGCGGGGCTCTTGTGCGCGTGGACGCGGGGAAGAGTCGCTGCGCCGGGTGCTCGGATGGTGGGCATTCGCATGCGGCGGGGGTCGCGGAAATGCGATACGTGCCCCGCCCCCGAAGGGCGGCGGGGACACTCGCCGTTCGCCGTCTACCGCCCCGCCTCCACCGGCACCATCGGTACGGTGAGTTCACGAATCAACTTGCCGTCCTTGTCATGGAGCTTGACGAGGGCATCGGTGCGAAGCTCACCGGTGCTGGCGCGCACCTGCACGAGGCTGATGTCCACGAGTGCGGGCTCGAGCTTGTGCGCGGAGCCGGTAGCGAAGTCCACTGCGAAGCCGACGATCCAGCCGACGACGAGGTTGCCCCAGATCCAGCCGTTGGTCCCCTTGGTGAGGGCAATGGACTGCGGCTGGAAGCCGGGCGCGGTGAACTCGATCTGATACTCGTTCTTGCGCGGCAGGCGAATCGTCTGTGGCGTCTGCCCCTGCGCCATCGTGAGGCCGTTGGAGGCCTTGACGGTGAACGTCGCCGATGCCGGGTTCGACCGAATCGACACCGGTTGCGACGCACCACCGCCGAGAATGGTGGCGCATCCGGTGGTGCCGATGATCAGGCCCAGGATGGCGAGAGTGCGCAGGCGGAACAGGCGTGACGACATGTGACCTCCAGAGAGATGGGAAGAGGCCCCCGCTGTCGATCTGCTGATGCGGGGGAGTCTTCCTATATCGCCTGGGGGTGTGACAGTGGGGGCCCGGTCCCGCTCCTACCGGGGGGATCCTGCCACGAGCGCCCCGCTGAGCTGGAGGAGCGCAGCCACGGCCTCGTCTGATTCGCTGGCCGCTCGAAGCGCGTTGCTGGGGCACGCTGCGAGTGCGGGGCCCAGTCGGGCGGCGAGCCCAGAGACACGGAACATCGTCGACTTCACGCCGGCTTGAAATTCCCCGAAGCTGAACTGCATGCGCGACGAGTTCGCGATGGTAGTAGCGAATGCCTTCTGGCTCTGGTTGGTCAAGCCAGGAAAGCCGAGCGTCTTGAAATCGGATGTCTCCAGCCAGACAGCGGAGATCGGGGCACCGCCATCGAAGGCATAGGAGACCGCCCCACTTGCCGTGACAATGTGACTCGTCCCGACGCCGAGAACGAAGGAACCATTGGTGCAGCCGATGACCAGACTCGGGTAGTCCGACGTGCCGAACTTGTTGGTGACTGCTATGTCCGCGTCGATGCCAACCCCGACGACGTTGCCTTGGGACACCACGAGCCAGTCGTAGCCATTCAGTGTGAGGCTTGCTGCCACGCCACCTACGGTGGCCCGGACGGTCATCGCGCCGGTGCGCTGAGGGGTCACCACCCCCGCAGCGGAGACCAGCGCGGCACCGGCCTCGTCCATGGACCAGGTGACCGGACGTTGGACCACCATGCCGTCGCCGGTGCGTGCTTCGACCGTCATCTGGTAGGTGTCCCCGACCTTGAGGCGTACCGGCCCGGTGACGACGACCGCGGTCACCGGTGGGGGGGGCGGAGTCGGTGTCGTGGTGGAATCACCACCACAGGCGGTGAGCAACGAGACCAACATCACGCATGGCGCGAGGCGCATCAGGCTCTCCTGAAGAAGGAATTGCGCGACCGCCACGTGCGGCCACGATTCCAAGATCAGGAGAGGGTGTGACAGTGGGGCGATATCAGGTCTGTCAGCCCCCCAACACCGCCCGGCCCCGCGCCACCAACTCGTCGAAATGCTGCTCAAGGGCGGGATTGGTACCGCGACACCAGGAGATGACCTTCTCCGCCCAGGTGATGTACTCCAGTCGCCGCTCCACCGACCAGCCCTCGGCCGGATGCTCGAGCACATCCGTGACATTGCAGATCTTGTCCGCCAGCTTGATGAGCTTTGCTGCGTGTGAGCCATCCAGGGCATGCGCAATCTGGCGACGTTTTCTCTCGTCCTTGTCCAACGTCTTGTCATCGGTCACTTCGGCCACGATCCCGCGTACCGCCTCTCCGAAGCGTGCCTCGAGTTCCTCGAAGGAGGTCTCGGTGTCCTCCACCGTGTCGTGGAGCACGGCCGCGAGGAGCACGGTGATGTCGGTGACCCCACCAATCCGGGCGAGCATCTCCGCGGCAGCGATCGGGTGGTTGATATAGGGTGAGGCTTCTACATCCTTG
>JBBQQJ010000102.1:0-9682 GCA_038216165.1 Gemmatimonadales bacterium
TCTCGGGCCATGGAAGGGACTGGAGGACGTCGAGTACGCCACGCTCGCATGGGTGGCCTGGTACAACAGCCAGCGCTTGATGGAACCGCTCGGCGACATCCCGCCAGCGGAGTACGAAGCACAGTATTATCAGGACCGATCGGTGCCGCTGGCACCGGTCGGACTCAACTAACCGAGGCTCCGAAGAACCCGGGCTGATTCAGTGTCACGAGGATGATGACCGCTTCCTGAGCTCCCGGATGCGTTCGAGTTGCTCGATGTCGGCGCGATCCTGCAGCCGACCTGTTCCCTTGCTCCGGATCAATGTGTCGAGGTCGGCATACGGGATGACGACGTCATCGAGCGTGACACGCAGCATTGTCGGCGCTGCCTCGTCGAAGCGAACGTTCCAGGCCATCGTGAGGACGTCGACACGCGGATCATCGCCGATGATCGTGATCGGGCTGCCGACGATCGTTGCACTGTCATGCTCCTCAGCCAGCCGCCAAGGTAGGCCGGACAGCGCCTCGAGTACGCGGTCCGCATTGGTCGTGGTGGGCTCGATCAGGATGTCGATGTCCTTCGTGGCACGAACGACGCCGTGCAAGGCCACCGCGAACCCTCCCACCACAACGTACTTTGCATCCGTGGCATTGAGCAGGCGACAGACAGCCACGAGGCGGTTCGTCGGCGTGGAGCTCACGGGACGTCGTGGCCCTCGTCCTGCCATCGCCGATAGGCGTCGAAGCTGGCGAATGCCACCGTAAATGGCGCTCGTGCCGGCACGACGTCGGCGACAGCCCGCCAGAGCGATTCCGCGAGCTGGAGTCGCTCGGCAGGCGTCAGGGCGAGCCCCTCGAGGAGGGTCTGATCTCGAGCTGCCGCAAAGGCAAAGGCGGTGTCCTGGTCTGGTGTCATCTGGCGCCCCCGTTCCGTCGCGTGTGGGCCAACAGGTGAACCCTAGGTTGTGGCGGGGCGGTGGGCAAGCTCCGGCTCACCTGCGGCCCGCAGGGCGGGGCAGGCTCCACCACACCGCTCGACCGCCGCATGCCCCCGCAGATCACGCTCCAAGGAGTATTCCCAAACCACCCCACACCACGCCGCGCCCGCCATGCACGCTCAATCTGTGAGGTGATGTGATGGACAAGTATCTCAAGTTCGGCGTCATGATCGTGACCGCCACCGTCGTGATGTTCGTCGCGATGTACCTGAACAATTATGCACTCGACCATGTCTACTTCAGCGAGACCCGGGCCTATATGGCGCTGATCAGGGAGCTGGAGGCGACGCGGTAGGCGTGGTGTGCTGCGACAGGCTCCTCGAGGGGATGGCCCTCGGTGGGGGCAGCTACTCGCCTGCCCCGACCCGAAACCCGAACGTCCCCTTGATGGCGTGGCCGTCACTGCTGGCCGTGAGCCAGCTCACGGTGTAGCTGCCCGTGGGCATGGCGCCAGTGACCGGCACCAGCAGCGTGGTGGAGTCGGCCCCGGTCCCGAGTGTCATGGTGCCGGTGGTGACGGCCCCGGCGCTACCGGTGAGTGTCACCCGCGAGAGCTTCAGGTTGGGCACCTGCGAGTAGCTGAGCCGGAGCACTGCGGGCGCCGCCACCACCACGCTGTCCTTGGCCGGCACCGAGCCAGTGAGGCGGAGGTGCATCGCGGCGCCCTCGCTCGACCGCGGGGCCGTGGCGAGGGCCAGGGCGGCCACGCTGGCCGCGAGCATGGTACGGCGAATGGCAGTGGTCATCGGGTGCCTCCTAGTGCGTGAGCTTGCGGTACTTGATCCGCTGCGGCTGATCGGCGGAGATGCCCTTCCGCTTCTTCAGGTCGGCTTCGTAGTCCTGATAGTTGCCCTCGAACCAGACCACCTCGGAGTCGCCCTCAAACGCGAGGATGTGCGTCGCGATGCGGTCAAGGAACCAGCGATCGTGCGAGATCACCACGGCACACCCCGAGAAGGTGAGCAGCGCATCTTCGAGCGCACGCAAGGTGTCGACGTCAAGGTCGTTGGTCGGCTCGTCGAGCAGCAGCACGTTGCCGCCACTCTTGAGCAGCTTGGCCAGGTGGAGACGATTGCGCTCGCCCCCCGACATCACGCCAACCTTCTTCTGCTGGTCGGACCCCTTGAAGCCGAACCAGCCGCAGTAGGCGCGCGAGTTCACGGTCCGCGTGCCGAACTGCAGGTTGTCGTAGTCGCCGGCGATCTCCTGGTAGACCGTCTTGTCGGGGTCGAGCGCCTCGCGCGACTGATCCACGTAGGAGGCCACGACCGTCTTGCCGATCACCAGCTCACCATCGTCGACCTGTTCCTGGCCGGTGATCATCCGGAAGAGGGTGGTCTTGCCGGCGCCGTTCGGGCCGATGATCCCGACGATTCCGGAGCGCGGCAGCGAGAAGTCGAGGTTCTCAAATAGCAGCTTGTCGCCGAACGCCTTGGTGAGGGCCTTGGCCACGACCACCTCATCGCCCAGGCGCGGCGCGGGCGGGATGAGGATCTCGTGCCCGGTGCTGTCGGCCTTCTCCTCCTCGGCCACCAGCGCTTCGTACGCGCCGAGTCGGGCCTTGCTCTTGGCCTGCCGCGCCTTGGGGCTCATCCGCACCCACTCGAGTTCGCGCTCGAGCGTGCGGCGCCGGGCCGAGGCCTGCTTCTCCTCCACGGCGAGCTTCTTCTCCTTCTGGTCGAGCCAGGAGGAGTAGTTCCCCTTCCACGGCACGCCCTCACCGCGATCGAGCTCGAGAATCCACTCCGCGGCGTTGTCGAGGAAGTAGCGATCGTGGGTGATCGCGACCACGGTGCCCGTGAACTCCTTCAGGAAACGCTCCAGCCACGCCACCGATTCGGCATCGAGGTGGTTGGTCGGCTCGTCGAGGAGGAGCATGTCGGGCTTGCTGAGCAACAGACGGCAGAGCGCCACGCGGCGCTTCTCACCACCCGACAGCGTCGCCACGTCGGCGTCGCCGGGCGGGAGCCGCAGCGCGTCCATCGCGATGTCGAGGGTGCGGTCAATGTCCCAGGCGTTCGCGGCCTCGATCCGATCCTGCAGCGCGGCCTGCTTGTCGAGCAGCGTCTGCATCTCGTCATCGGACATCGGCTCGGCGAATTTCATCGAGATTGCTTCGAACGCGGTGAGCAGCGCGCGGATATCGGCGAGCCCCTCCTCCACGTTGCCGCGCACGTCCTTGGTCGGGTCGAGATCGGGCTCCTGCGGGAGGTATCCGATCCGAGTGCCTGCCAGCGGCTTCGCCTCGCCGAGGAAGTCGGTGTCGACTCCCGCCATGATGCGGAGCAGGGTGGACTTGCCGCTACCGTTGGACCCGATCACGCCGATCTTGGCGCCCGGGAAGAACGAGAGGTAGATCCCCTTGAGGATCTCCTTCTGGGGGGGGACCACCTTGCGCAGGTCCCGCATCGTGAAAATGTATTCTCCGGCCATTCAGGGAAGATAATCGCCGAATGGGGATGCTGGATGTTGGATGTTGGGTGGTCGGGGTGGGGGCGCCGGCTGAGGTCCCTCATCCAAGATCCAACATCCAACATCCACATCCGTGCCGCAGTAAGCATCGCACTACCTCACCCCGTCTTCTTCATGTGACCGCCTTGGAGAACGAGATACCCGACCTCGACGACCCGCCCCGCCGCACCACGGCCGGACCGGACGCCTTCACCAGACTTGCTGGCCGGTTTCGCGACCAGATTCGCGGCTGGGCACGCCGTCTGACGGGCGACCATGACGAAGCCGAGGACATCGCCCAGGACGTCCTGCTGCGGCTGCACGCACGAGGGCACGCCGTCGACGATCCGCGGCGGATGGTGGGGTGGCTCTATCGGGTGACCCACAACGTGGCCCACGACCGGCGGGCGCTTGCTCGACGACGCGCCGAATTGCTGGCGGAATTCAGCGATCCGGGCGCCGTGGCCTCGCCGGAGGGGGTCCCGTCGATCTCGGCGGAGGGGTTGGTCCGGTTGGTGGCCGACTGCCGCGAGGTCCTCACCGCTCGGCAGCGCGAGGTGTTCACGTTGGTCGACCTCGAGGGACGGTCTGCGGACGAGGTCGCCGGAGAGGTCGGCGTCGCAGCCTCGACCGTCCGGGTCCATCTCGCTCGCGCGCGTCGGACGATTCGCTTGCGGATGCTCGCCGAGCATCCCGAACTGCTGGAGGACTACACCCCATGACGTGTGATGACGCACTCTCCACCATGCTCTCGGCCGACCTGGCCGAGCTGGTGACGACGCACCCTGGCCCGCTTGGCCGCCATCTCGCCACATGTGCCCGCTGTGGGCGGGTGGCTGCGCACCTCCGTGAGGATACAGCCCAACTTGCCATGGCGGTGGCGCGTCCTCGTCCGGCGGCGGTGCCAGCACCATGGCGCCTTGCCCCGTGGTTGGTCGGCGCCGCCGCGGCGGTGGCGGTCGTCGTCCCGCTGCTCGGCCCGCGCGAGGCCGTGGTGGCGCCGCCGCTACCCGTCACCGTCGTTGTTGGGGGGGGGAATGATGTTGCCGTGATCCCTCCCGACGCCCATGACCCGGTACCAGCCGTTGCTCGGCGCGGTGCGCCGGCGGCGACACCCGCCGGCGCCGCTGCGCCCGGACGCGTGGTCGACCCGGTCGGCACCGCTGCGCACGTTCTCGAGGCGGTACCACACGTCGCCCCGACAGCCGCGGTCGCCACGGCCTTCGCTGCTCCGGCGCCGATCGAGGCGACCTCCCTCCACGCCGCACCGGTCCTCGCGGTCGCGCTACGCCCTGCGCCCCAGGCGCGGACGCGACCGCCACCCAATACCCATGCCACCGTGATTGCCTCGCCCGACCCGGGCGTCACCGCACTCTGGTTCCACTGACCCTACCGCCAAAGGAGCGCCCTCATGCGCAACCACACCCTGCTGCTGCTCGCCGCTTTCGTCATCGTCCTGCCGTTGCCGGCCCAGAACACCAAGCCATCGCCGTCCGCGGTGGTGGAGACGGAGGTCCGCACGTTTCCCTTGCGGCATTTGCGGTCCAAGGATGCCGCGATGCTGATCGCCCCGTATGCACTCCCCGGAATGGTGTTTGATGCTGGTGCGACCGTCCAGGCGATCACCGTGCGGGACACGCCGACCGTCCTCGCGCGGATCGACAGCATCCTCGCGCGCTACGACCTCCCGCCGCAGTCGGTGACATTGCGGTTTCATGTCGTGGCAAGCACCTCCACGGCGACCACTGACGCCAGGATGCGGGACCTCGAGCCGAACCTGCGCAAGCTCTTCTCGTTCGCGGGGTACCGCTTGGTGGGCGAGGGCACCGCGGTGGTCGGCGAGCAGGGGGGCTACCAGCTCACCGTCGCTGGCGATGGGCGTCTCTTCACGATTCGCGGCGATATCGGTCCGATCAGCCGCGGCGACGCCCCGTCGACGCGAATGAGCATCAACATGACCGCTGCTGCACCGTCCACGTCCGACTCGGCGAAGGCCGCCGGCATGCTCGCCACCCTGATGCCGTTCGGGTCGATGATTTCCACCGAGATCACCCTTCCGCTCGGCAACCTCGCCGTCCTCGGGAGCGGAACCGAAGGGGTGGGCGATGGGGTACTGATTCTGCTCGTCCGGCCGGAGTTGCGCGACGCATCCGGCCGTCCCTAGGAAAACGGTCGAGGCAGAATCATCTCCCGGGGCGCACGACGGCCCCGGGGGCTGGAGCCGGCCCCCTCGCCCTACTCCACCGGCTTCTGCTCCACCTGCTGCAACCGGCTGAGGATGTTCACCCCGGTCGCGGCTTCGATCTGCTTGGTCAGTTGGATGATCGCCGTGGGCAACTGTCCGGCAGCATTGGCAACGCCCGTCGCTCCGTTGCCGGAGTCGAAGACGGTCACCTTGTCGATCTGCATCTCGCCGACCGAACTGCTGATCTGGGCGATGATGTCCGGCAGCATGTTGAGGATGAAGATCCGCTCGGCCTCGGTCCCCGCCGACTGGTAGAGCTTGATGGTCTGCTCCAGGACGAAAAGCTTCGCCTTGCCGTCCTCCGCGATGGTGGCTGCTACCCCGCGCGCGCGCGCCTCAGCTGCTTCCTGTTCGGCACGGGCCGGGAGGAGGACGTCGGCCTCGAGGCGCCGCTGCTCGAGCTGGATGCGCTCGTGCTGCAGCGATTGCTCGGCGACGACGCGCGCCTTTTCACCGGCGACCTTGGCCTCGGATTCCCGTGCCATCGCTTCGCCCTCGAGCTCGGCCCTCCGGACGCGCAGCCGATTGCTCTCTTCGGCAATGCGGAGATCGGCCTGAAGTGACGCAACCTGGGCAGCCTGACGCGAGGCGGCCTCGGTCTGCTCCGCCTCGGCATCGCGCTGCGCCTCCGCAACACGCGAAATCTTGAGGATCTCGGCCGTCTTCTGTCGCCCGATCGAGCCGAGATAGTTCACCTCGTCGGTGACGTTCTGGATCTTCAGCGTGTCGAGCTCGAGACCGAGCTTGCGGAGGTCCTCGTCGGCCTCCTCGATCAGGCGCTGCGCGAATTTGAGGCGATCTTCGTTGACCTCTTCCGGCGTGAGCGTGGCCAGCACGCCGCGAAGGTTGCCCTCGAGGGTGTCCTTGGCGATCTGCATCACCTCTTCGAACGGCTTGTCGAGCAAGCGTTCGACAGCGTTGTGTGACGTCGGATCCCGGCCACTGACCTTCACGTTCGCGATGCCCTGCACGAGCAGGGGAATACCGCCCATCGAGTAGGCATTCCGCACAGCGACCTCGATCGGGATCGTCCGCAGATCTATGCGTGAGACCCGCTCGATGAGCGGAATGCGCAGCGTGCGACCACCGCGCAGGATCCGGTAGCCGATCTCCCGGCCGTCTGCCGCAATCCGTCGCCGTCCGGTGATCACCACCATCTCGTTCGGCAGGCAGATGACAATGAGCGTCTTGATCGCGATGAAGATGGCGAGGATGACGGCGAGGATGATGGCGCCGGTCGTGCCGACGATGGCGAGATCCATGGATGGGCCTCAGGAAGGAGGGAGAAGGTCGATCTGCGTTGCAGGCATCACCGTCACCACTCCACCATCGGCGTGGAGGATGATTGCCTCTTCACCGGGCAGCAGTGGGGCCGTGCTGTTCTCGACGAGTCGTGCCGTGAGGTACACCTCGCGTCCGGCGATGATGCACGCGACCTGGCCACGTTCGGTGGCACTGACCGGCAGCACAACGCGCGCGAGCGTCCCTTCAAAATCCCGGTCCCCCAGCACATCCACGGCGGAATCGGTGCGCTTGAGCCAGGAAAAAATGCTGTGGGCCAACGCCATCGAAGCTGCGCCGAGCAGGGTCGCGATGACGCTCGTCGTGAAGGGCGGGGTGCCCAGCCAGGTCAGCATCAGCCCAGCGGCACCGAAGGCCGCCAGGAAGAAGGTGAGGTTCCGGGTGCTGAAGAGGCCGAGCAGGATCTGTCCCGCGTTGCCTGACTCGACATCGAGCAGATCCGTGCCATCACCGCCGTCGCCACCCCCGAGGGAGGAGAAGATCAGGAGGCCGATCCCGAGGATGGCGCTGAGCAGATAGACACCGGTCATCGTCCAGCGCTCGCTAGCGTGGGAAGGCCGAAGTATCGCCCTGTGGGCGGGGTTGCGCGAGGGGGGCCCGTGGGTGAGAGCTCCCGGAACCCCACCGCGGCGCCCCTGCGTGTGGCGGGACGCCCATTCGGCGGTGGGCGCGCTGGTGTGCTAGAATGCAGGAGCCCGTCCCGTTCAGGAGCCCATGATGCGCCCGCCGTACCGTTGGATCGTCGCCGCCCTCGCTGCCGCCATTGGTGCCTGCGCCCCGCCGGCCCCGCCCGATCCGACGGCCCTCGACCCGGTGGCGACGCGCTACGTGGTGCTGGCGCTCTCGATGGGACACCACGATCCGGCGTACGTGGACGCGTACTATGGGCCGGACTCACTCCAGGCGGCGGCCGACCGTGACTCGCTCCCGCTGGCCGCCATCCGTGCCTCGGCCGACTCCCTCCTCGCCGCGCTCGGCGACAGCGTGCCAGCATATCCCGATTCGCTCGACCAGATGCGGCATCGCTACCTCCACACGCAACTCGGCGCGATGGTCGCCAAGGCCCGGATGCTCGGGGGGGAGACGTTTTCCTTCGACGAGGAGGCCCGCGCCCTCTACGGTGTCACGCCGCCGAGGCATGCCGATGCGCATTTCGACTCGCTGCTGGCACGCCTCGACACTCTCCTCCCCGGGCCGGAGCCGCTGGCCGAGCGGTACCAGGCGTTCCGCCAGCGGGTGGAGATTCCGGCCGAGCTGGTCGACACCGTGTTCAAGACGGCGATCAACGCCTGTCGCGCCCGCACCAAGGCGCGAATGGTCCTGCCTGACAACGAGCGCTTCGAGCTGGAGTACGTCACCGGCACCTCGTGGAACGCCTACAACTGGTACAAGGGCGATGCCCGGTCGCTGATCCAGGTGAACCTTGACTTCCCGATCGCGGTGGACCGCGCGATCGACCTCGCCTGCCACGAGGGGTACCCGGGGCACCACGTTTACAACGCGGCATTGGAGCAGCGGCTGGTGCGCGAGCGCGGCTGGGTGGAGCTGAGCGTCTATCCGCTCTTCTCGCCGCAATCGCTCATCGCCGAGGGGAGCGCCAACTTCGGGATCGCGATGGCCTTCCCGGGGGCGGCGCGGACCGCGTTCGAGCGCGACTCGCTCTTCCCGTTGGCCGGCCTCGACACCGCACTGGCGGCTCCCAACGCCGCCGTGCGCGAGGTCATGACCGGACTCAACTTTGCCCGCAACGAGGTGGCCCGGCGCTACCTCGATGGCGCCATCGACAGCACCGCCGCCATCGCCGCGATGGAGCGTTACTGGCTCCAGCCGCCGGACCAGGCCGCCAAAACGTTGCGCTTCATCCAGCAGAACCGGAGCTATGTCATCAACTACAACGTCGGGGCTGCGCTGGTGGCCGACTGGGTCGCGCGGCAGGGCGGCACCACCGAGGCCCGGCGCTGGCGCGCCTTCGTCCAATTGCTCTCCACGCCCCGACTTCCCGGCGACCTGACCGAGGAGTAGGGTTCTCCGATCGCTGCTCTCCGATCGCTGTTCACCGTTCACCGTCGCCAAGGCCTCCCGCATGCGCACCCTGCTGTTCGCTCTCCTCGCCACCCCCACGCTCCTGGCGGCCCAGGGCCCAACCGTGGGCGACCTTGCCCCTGACTTCACCTTGCCGGTGGCCTCGCAGGCGGGCGTCGCAACCGCGCCGCTCACGCTCTCCTCGCTCCGGGGCAGGCCGGTGGTGATCGCCTTCTTTCCGCGGGCCCGGACCAGCGGCTGCACCATCCAGATGAAGGCCTATCGCGACCGGTTCGACGAGCTGTTCGGGAAGGACGTGCACCTGCTGGCGATCTCGACCGATCCGGCCGAGGCGTTGGCCTCGTGGGCCAAGGACGAGGCATTCCCGTTCCGCTTCGTGGCTGACCAGGAGGGAGTCGCGGGCCGGGCCTACGGCACGCTGGCCGAGGGCAGGACCGCCGAGAGCCGGGTGCTCTTCGTGATTGACGCGGAGGGGCGGGTGGCCACGGTCATGCGGCCGTTCCGGGAGATCGACCCGACCGCCTATGACGACCTCAAGACGGCTGTGCAGGCGGTGCGGGGGGAAGTAGCCGTTCCCCCTCACCCCACACCCCCCACCCCCCCCCCCCCCCCCCCACCGCGCGGGTGAACACGGTTGGGGCCCACGGGCCGGGGCCACACAC
>JBBQQJ010000103.1:0-9556 GCA_038216165.1 Gemmatimonadales bacterium
GCATCCGCCGCTGCCACCTCGAGGTAGACCCGCTTGGCGACCTGCAGCGAGACGGTTCCGTCGGCCACCATCGCTGCCAGGGCCGCAATGCGCGCCGGGGCCACGGCAAAGCGTCCGGTCTCGCTGAAGGAGGCCAGCCCCTCGCCCATCACCCAGTTGGCGGCCGTCTTGGCCTCCGTCCCCGCGGCGATGATCGCCTCGACGTAGTCCGCGATCGCCGGTTCGGCCGTGAGCACCCCGACATCGTAGGCGGGCAGGCCGAGGGCGGCCTCGAACCGGGCCCGCCGGGCAGGCGGCAATTCTGGCAATTCGGCGGCGCGCGCCTCGAGCCACGACGGATCGAGGACGAGCGGTGGGAGGTCCGGATCGGGGAAGTAGCGGTAGTCGTGGCTGTCCTCCTTGGTCCGGAGGGGCTTGACCTCCCCGGTCCCGGCGTTGAAGGTGAGGGTGACCTGCGTCACGCGTCCCCCCCCCTCCAGCAGGGCCACCTGGCGGGCCCGCTCCGCCTCCAGGGCCCGCTCGACGTTGGCGAAGGAATTCATGTTCTTCACCTCGGTCTTGGTCCCGAGGGGGTCACCCGGCCGGCGGATGGAGAGGTTCGCATCGACGCGCAGCGATCCCTCCTCCATCGAGCACTCGCTGACACCGGCGTAGACCAGCAACTGGCGCAGCGCGACGAGGTAGGCGCGCGCCTCGGCCGGCGAGCGCAGGTCGGGCTCGCCGACGATTTCCGCCAGCGGGGTGCCAGCGCGATTGAGATCCACGCCGGTCTGACCGGGGATCCGATCGTGCAGCGACTTCCCGGCGTCCTCCTCGAGGTGCAACCGGGTGATCCCCACGGTCAGCATTCCCCGTTCCGGGGACTCGAAGGTGAGCGTACCACCGGTGGCGAGCGGCTGGTCGAACTGCGAGATCTGGTAGCCCTTGGGGAGGTCCGGGTAGAAGTAGTTCTTCCGGGCGAACACGCTCACCGGATGCACGGTGCAGCCGAAGGCGAGCGCGCCAAGCGTCCCGAGGCGGATTGCCTCGGCGTTGGGCACCGGGAGCGCGCCCGGCAGGCCGAGACACACCGGGCAGACCGCGGTGTTGGGCGCCTGGCCGTAGGTGGTGGGGCAGCCGCAGAACATCTTCGTGCGGGTGGCGAGCTGCACGTGCACCTCCAGCCCGATGACGGTTTCCCAGGTCATGCGCGCACCTCCGCGGTCGCGTCGAGGGCGGCCTCGAGGGCCCCTGCCGCGGCGAGCATCGTCGTCTCGTCCATGTGCCTCGCCATCAGCTGGCCACCGAGCGGCAGGCCGTCGTCCCGCCCGATCGGCAGCGACATCGCCGGAATCCCTGCGAGCGAGGCGGGGCAGACGAAGACGTCCGCCAGGTACATCGTCACCGGGTCGTCCACCTTCTCGCCCGCCCGGAAGGCCGGGGTGGGCGTGGTCGGGGTGAAGAGGAGGTCGACGCCCGACGCGAAGACCGCCTCGAAGTCGGCGGTGATCCGCCGGCGCACCGCCTGCGCATGGTTGTAGTACTGGTCGGCATAGCCGCTGCTCAGCACGAAGGTGCCCACGAGAATCCGGCGCTGCACCTCGCGCCCGAATCCCTGCCCCCGTGTGGCGCGGTAGAGGGCACGCACGTCGCCCTCCGGCCCGACGCGCCGCTGCCCGTAGCGCACGCCGTCGAACCGGGCCAGGTTCGCCGCCGCCTCGGCCGGATTGACCACGTAATACGCCGGCACCGCGTGCCGGGTGTGCGGGAGCGACACCTCCCGGACCTCGGCCCCCAGCGCCCGGAGGGCCGCGATGGCCCGGTCGCATGCCGCGCGCACCCCGGGATGCAGGTCGGGCGGAAAATATTCCGACGGGAGGCCGACCACGAGGCCCCGGAGGTCAGTGCGTGGGGGGGGGACCACCAGCGGTGCCGCCGTCACGGTCGTCGCATCGCGCGGGTCGGGGCCGGAGATCGCGGCGAGCACGCGCGCGGCGTCCTCCACGGTGCGGCCGAAGGTCGAGATGCAATCAAGCGACGAGCCGAACGCGACCAGCCCGAACCGCGAGACCCGACCGTAGCTTGGCTTCACGCCGACGATCCCGCAGAAGGCCGCGGGCTGGCGCACCGAGCCGCCGGTCTCGCTGCCGAGGGCTGCCGGCACGGCACCTGCCGCGACAATCGCGGCGGAGCCACCGCTCGACCCCCCCGGGACGCGTTCGGCATCCATCGGGTGGTGCACCCGCCCGTACGCGGAGTGCTCCGTCGAGGAGCCCATCGCGAACTCGTCAAGGTTGGTCTTGCCGGCCAGCAGCGCCCCCGCGGCGCGCAGCCGCGTCACGGCGGTCGCCTCGAAGGGGGAGACGTAGCCCTCCAGCAGGCGGGAGGCGCAGGTGGTGGGCTGGTCCGTGGTGACGATGTTGTCCTTGATGGCCACCGCCATCCCAGACAGCGGTCCGGGTGCGGCCCCATCGAGACCCGCCGCGTCGCGATCGAGGAGCTCCTGTGACCAGTGCAGCAAGGCGTTGTGGCCGGCGGCGTCGCTCGCGGCAAACGCCGCCCCGGTGCGCGCGGCGAGGTCCCGGGCGCTCATGGGTCGACCATCCCGCCCAGGCGCGGTACGACGAAGAGCCCCTCCTGCATGGCGGGGGCCATCGCGTCCGGTCCACGGACCATCGGAATCGGCGCCACGACATCCTCGCGCAGCGGGGTACGCGAGGGACCCACCACCGCGGTGGCCGTCATCTCCGCCGACGTGACTTCCACCGCCTGGAGCTGCGCCACGAACGCCACGATTCGCTCGAGCTGCCCTGCCAGGACCTCTGCCTCGGCATCGCTGACTGCCAACTCGGCCAGTGTCGCGATGTGCTGCACGGTGCCACGATCGATCGTCATGCGCTGTCCCAGTCCCTTTCGAGGCCCGCAAAGGCCACCAGCAGTTGCTTGGTCCCCACCTCCGGATCATCGAAGGCGACGGACACCTTGAGGTCCTTCCCTGCCCCGTTCAGGCCGAGGATGGCCCCGCCGCCAAAGCGTCGGTGGCGCACCCGCTCGCCCTTCACGAATCTGGGGGCGTCCTGGTTTTCGTCCTGCACCGCCGACGCCGGTACGGTGACCGCGGGTCGAGACGACCCGGTGCCGGTACGACCGCTGCGGCCGCTCCACCCGCCCCCCCCACCGCCGCCACCCCATCTCCCGGCCGTCGGGCCTGCCCCGAAGAGGCCCGCCCCGGTGCCGGCGCCGAACGAGGTGCGCTGTTCGTCGACGAGCTCGGGCGGGAGCTCGCGCAGGAAGCGTGAGGGCGCCGCCGGCCGGAGTTCCCCCCCCCGACGCCGGGCGCGTGCCCAGGTCAGCAGCAGGACATCACGCGCGCGCGTAATGCCGACATAGCAGAGTCGCCGTTCCTCGTCGAGGCCCTCCGGACTCTCCAGGGCGCGCCCCAGCGGGAAGAGGCCGTCTTCCACCCCGGTGAGCACGACCAGCGGCCACTCCAGCCCTTTCGCGGTGTGGAGCGTCATCAGGGTGACGCCGTCCTCGTGCCCCGCACTGGTGTCGATCGCCGACAGCAGCGCCGCCTCGGCGAGGAAGCGCTGCAGCGGCGTCCCCGGCTCCTCGTCTTCCGAGATGACCTCCGACCATTCGGCCGCGCCCGCGATCAGTTCGCGGACGTTCTCCCAGCGATCGGCGCCCTCTGGCCCCTCGGCGAGGAGCAGCGACTCGTAGTCAAGCACCCGGACCAGTTCCTCCATCACGACCACCGGCGCGGACTCGCCGACGCGGTGCCGGACCTCGGTGACGAGCGTGGCGAACGCGGCCAGGGCGGCGCGCACGTTGGGCCGGAGCGCCGTCGCCATTTCGGCGCGCTCCGCGGCGGCCAGGAGCGGGAGATTCCACTGGCGGGCCTGCTCGCCGAGCTGGACGAGGGCGACGTCCCCGATGCCGCGCCGCGGCACCGCGATGGCGCGCAGGAATGCCTGGTCGTCACCGGGATTGGCGACCAGCCGCAGGTAGGCGAGCAAATCCTTCACCTCGCGCCGATCGTAGAAGGAGATCGCCCCCACGATGCGGTACGGCACCCCGGCCCGCCGGAGGGCCTCTTCGAGGGCCCGGGACTGGGCATTGGTGCGGTACAGCACCGCCATGCCGATGAACGCGATGCCGCCGCGCTCGCGGCGCTGCAGTTCGCGCGCCACCCACTCGGCCTCGTCGCGCTCGTCGGCGGCGGCGAGCACCACAAGCGAATCGCCGCCGGGCCGCGAGGTCCGGAGCGTCTTGCCGAGGCGATCACGGTTCCGGGCGATGACGGCGTTGGCCGCGTCGAGGATCGGCCGGGTCGACCGGTAGTTCTCCTCGAGCTTGACCAGCCGGGAGGGGCCGAAGTCGGCCTGGAGCGCCTTCATGTTGCCCACGTCGGCCCCGCGCCAGCCATAAATCGCCTGGTCATCATCGCCGACGGCAAAGACGTTGCGGTGCCCCCCCCCGAGATGGCGGATCAGGTCGTACTGTGCACGGTTGGTGTCCTGGAATTCGTCCACCAGCAGGAAGTCGAACCGATCCCGCCAGCGCGCGAGCACATCGGGGTGATCCCGGAAGAGGGCGAGCGGGTGCAGCATCAGGTCGTCGAAGTCCATCGCGTTGGCCGTCTTGAGCGCGCGCTGGAGAGCGACATAGACATCGGCCGCGACGCGCACCGCCGGATCGTGGGGCGCGGAACGTTCGAGGTCCTGCGCGGTCTGCATCCGGTTCTTCGCCCCGGAAATGATCCCCTGGATCACCTTGGGCGGATAGAGTTTCACCGGATGGTTCCGTTCCTCGAGCAGGCGGCGCACCACGGCGAGGGTGTCGTCCTGGTCGTAGATCGTGAACCCGCGGGCGAAGCCGATCCGCTCGGCCTCGCGCCGCAGGAGGCGGGCCGAGAGCGAGTGGAAGGTGCCGATCCAGAGCCCTGCGGGGTCGCGGGCGAGCAGGTGCCCGATGCGCTCCTTCATCTCGCCCGCGGCCTTGTTGGTGAAGGTCACCGCGAAGATCCGCTGGGGCGGGACACCGTGGGTCTCGATCAGGTGCGCGATCCGGCTGATGAGCACCTTGGTCTTCCCCGAGCCGGCGCCGGCGAGCACCAGAATGGGGCCCTCGACATGCGCTGCAGCGTCGCGCTGGGCCGGATTGAGGCCATGGAGGAGATCGGTCATGTCGCTGGCTGGGCCAGGGGGAATCGCATCAGGAAGGTGGTTCCCTTCTCGCTCGGTTCAAGCACCAGGTCGCCGCCGTGGGCATCCGCCACGACGCGTCGGGCGAGGGCGAGGCCGATGCCCCAGCCCCCGCGCTTGGAGGTGATCCCCGGTTCGAACAGCGTGCGCCGCAGCTCGCGCGGTACCCCGGGGCCATTGTCAATGACGCGCAGGACGGCATCAGCGCCGTCGCTCCGCACTGCGAGGACGATCTTTCCACCGCGTCCCTGCAGGGCGTCGATGGCGTTCTTGACCATCGCTTCCAGCGCCCACTCGAGCAGGACGGGATCGCCCAGGATCACCGGGCCGGCGCTCGGCGCCAGGACTTCAAGGCCAATCCGGTTGGCGTGCCGCGGGAGGCGGGGTCGAAAGTAGCCGGCCACCCGTTCCGCCAGCGCGCCGAGCGCGACCGGATCCCGGCGCGCGGGGTTGCCGATCCGTTCAAAGCGCTGGGCCACGCGGTGCAGCCGCTCCGCGTCGGCGTCGAGGAACTCGGCCAGCTTCGCCGGTGGCAGCCCCTCGCCACGCAGCTGCTCGATCCAGCCCTGCAGGGACGTCAGCGGGGTGCCCATCTGGTGGGCCGCCTCGCGCGCCATCGCCACCCACAGGCGGTCACGCTGCGCGCCGGTGGCGTTGCGGTAGGCCACGACCGCCACCGCGACCATCACCACCAAGGTGAGGGCCTGCAGCAGGGCCAGGGTCCTGAGCAACGAGCTCGCGGGCAACGGGCCGTAGTGCACCGCCCCGAGGCCCGGCGTGACGAGCGGGACGTTGATCGCGTCCAGCTCCGCCGCATAGGCGACCAAACGGGGGTCGCCCGGACTGGCCTCGAACGGCAGATTCGCGACGGCGGTGACGCGCCCCGCGCTGTCGGTCACCAGCAGCGGAATCCCCAGCCCACGCACCTGGGCCCCGAGTTCGAGCAGCGCCGAGCTGGCGGCGTCGGGGGCCGGATCGTTGAGGGCCTCAAACACCACCGCGTAGAGGCGTGAGGCGGTCAGCGCCGACGCGTTGAGGTAACGGGCGACGAGCCAGCTGGTGCCGAGGCTCAGCCCCGCGAGCAGCGCCACGAGCGCGACCGCCGCGCCGGGGGCGTAGCGGCGCAGTCCCCCGCTACGCCGACTGGGCGAGACGGTCGGTCCCGACATACGGCACCAGCGCGGCCGGGAGGCGCACCGACCCATCAGCGTCCTGGCCGTTCTCCAGGATGGCGATGATGGTGCGCGGAAAGGCCACCCCCGAGGCGTTCAGCGTGTGGACGAACTCAGGCTTCGCCCCATGTGCGGGACGGTAGCGGATGTTGGCACGACGGGCCTGAAAGTCCGTGAACCACGACGCGCTGCTCGCCTCCAACCAGGTCCCGACTCCAGGGGCCCACAGCTCCAGATCGTAGGTGTGGGTGCTCGCGAATCCCGTGTCGCCCGCGGCGAGCTCGAGCACGCGGTAGGGGAGCTCCAGCCGCTGGAGCACCGCCTCCGCATGCGCCGTGATCGCGGCATGCTCCGCCTCGGCCTCCTCGGGACGGCAGAAGCGGACGAGTTCCACCTTGTCGAACTGGTGGACCCGGATCAGCCCGCGGGTGTCCTTGCCGTGGGAACCCGCCTCGCGCCGGAAGCATGGCGTGAAGGCGGTCATCGCGATCGGGAGATCGGCGCCATCGAGAATCTCATCGCGATGGATGTTGGTGACCGGGACTTCCGCCGTCGGGATGAGGTAGAGGTCGTCCCGCTCGGTCAGGTACAGATCCTCCCGGAACTTCGGCAGCTGCCCCGTGCCGCGCGCGCTCGCCTGGTTCACCAGGAGGGGAGGCTGCACTTCGAGGTAGCCGTGCTCGCGTGTGTGCAGATCGAGCATGAAGTTGGCCAGCCCCCGCACCAGGCGCGCCCCGGCCCCGGTGAAAAGCGGGAAGCCGCTACCGCTGATCTTGGTGCCACGCGCGAGGTCGAAGAGCCCCAGCGCCTCGCCCAGTTCCCAGTGGGGGCGGGGCGTGAACGCGAAGGTCGGCGCGGTACCCCAGGTGCGCACCACGCGATTCGCGCTGGCGTCGCCGTCGGGCGCGCCCGGATGGGGCAGGTTCGGAATGGCGAGGAGGTGTTCCTCCAGGAGCGCCTCGAACTCGCGGAGATCCTCCTCGAGCGACTTCAGGTGCGTGGCCCGATCGGCCAGGTCCCGCTGCAGCCCCTCGACGGCCTCGCCCGCCTGCTTGCGCCGACCGAACTCGCGACTCGCCTCGTTGTGTTCCGCGCGCAGACGCTCCACTTCGCCCAGGACAGCCAACCGCCGGGCGTCGAGCTCCAGGACCCGATCAAACTGGCCGAGTGCCGCGTCGTCGAGGCGACGCGCCAACGCGGCGCGCGCCGTCGCGGGATCGTGGCGCACCGCGCGGAGATCGATCATGGTCGGGTCAGGCGCGCGGAATGCCGGGAGCCAGCGACCGGTATCCGCAGTTGGTGTTGGCGAGGACCTTCAGGCGCACCGTCTGGTTCGTCGCGATGAACTCCATCACCTCGAACTTCGCGTACTGGGGCACCCCCAGGAAGCAGGTGACGCGGGAGCGCCCGACCAGCACGTCTCCGACGGCGATCTCCAGCGAGTCGGCGGTGACGTAGCCGTTGCTGGGGGCGTCCGCGATCGCCCCGAAGGCGGTTGCGCTCTTGAGCAGCCCCGGGTTCGAGGACGACCCGCCCAGGCCGAGCGCCTCGATCGGGACGAAGAGGTGGCGGCCCGCCTGGTCGATCACATAGGCGAAATCGAAGCTCGCCGTGAGGTCAGTGCGCACCGCGCGCGCCTCGGTGATGGAGTACCCCGACGGGATGGTGGGCGGCGTCCCGATCAGAGCGCCCAGGACGACTTCGTCCTCGAAGTTCTCGAACGAGGCCGGGAAGAGCTGATCGCCGCACGCGGCGGCGAGGAGCAGGCAGAGCGGGAGCAGCGAGCGGACGAGGCGCATAGACCGGAAGGTTAGACCCCTCGAGCGGACGCGGCAACCCGCCGTCGTTGCTTGACTTCGGATGCCGGGCGGGCCTACGATTGCCGCCTGTCCTCGACCCCGGGAGCCCCGCCCATGTCCGCGCTCCACCAGATCCTTCTCGCCCTCGTGGACCGCCCCGATGTGGCGGGTGCCCTGGTGCTCGGTGACGAGGGGCTGACCATCGCCGCCGCCCTGCCCCCCGGCCTCGATCCGGAGGCGACCGCCGCGCATGCTGCCACTATCTGGCGCGGGGTGGCCACCTTGGGGGAGACCACCGGCACCGGCACGCCCGAGGAGCTCGTGATGGAAGGCAGCGCGGGTGTCACCATCCTGCGTCAGCTCGCGCCCGGCGCCACCCTGTTTATTCTGGCCGCTGGGGACGCCCCAGACCTTGGCCGCCTGCTCCATGACCTGCGGCGGCATGCGCCCGCCCTGATGGCGAGCACCTGATGCTGTGGGGCGTCCTGCTCGCCGGGGGCTCCGGTACGCGATTCTGGCCCTTGTCCTCGCCGGCACACCCGAAGCAGCTGCTGCCCCTCGCCGGTCCCCGCTCGAGCGCCGAGGAGGCCGTCGACCGGCTCGCCGGGTTCATTCCCCCAGAGCGGATCCTGGTCGTCACTGGGGCGGCCCTCGCTGTCCCGCTGCGCGAGCGGTTGCCAATTCCGGGCGAGAACTACCTGATCGAGCCACGGGCGGCGGGGACGGCACCGGCACTGGTGTGGGCCACCATGGAGGCCGCCCGGCGCGACCCCGAAGCGGCAGTGCTCTCGATGCACGCCGATTGGGCGGTCCGCGACCCGGCAGCATTCATCGCCTCCGCGGCGACGGCGCTGGACACGGCCTCGCGGCACGAGCGGCTGGTGACGGTCGGTATCGTGCCATCACGCCCGGACACTGGCTTCGGGTACATCATCGGGGGTGAGCGGCTCGACGGGGCCTCGCGGGCAGTGGCGCACTTCGTGGAGAAGCCCGATGCGGCACGGGCGCTCGACCTGATGGCTGATGGCGCCCTCTGGAACAGTGGCCTCTTCGCATGGCGGGCCACGGACCTGCGGCGGGAAGTGATGCTGCACGCCCCCGAGATCGCCCCGGCCCTCGGGCTGCTCGATGCCGGAGATGTCGCCGGCTTCTTCGGCGCGGTGAAGCCGATCTCGATCGACGTTGGGATCTTCGAGCGGAGCGGGACCGTGGCGGTGGTTCGCGGCGATTTCCCGTGGGACGACATCGGCACCTGGGAGGCGTTGGCGCGGGTGCGTCCCCGGGACCGTCGGGGCAATGTCCTGCACGGTGCGGTCACCCTGGTGGACTGCTCTGACTGCATCGTCTGGAATGACGGCCCCCCAATGGTGCTGAGCGGCGTGCGCGAGCTGGTGGTGGT
>JBBQQJ010000104.1:0-9554 GCA_038216165.1 Gemmatimonadales bacterium
CGAGGGAGCGTGATTCTGCCATCCGCGTGGTGACCACACCGGCCGGGCCCCTCCGCGACGTCACGGTCAACACCATCAACGGAACGGCCGAGGTGTGGCGCGATGGTGAGCAGGTGGGCAAGACACCCTATCACGTGCGCATGGCGATCGGTGACGAGGTGCACGTGACGCTTCGCCGTGCCGGCTTCCAGGACGAAGACGTGCGGTTCACGGTGACCGAGGGACGCTCGGAGTACTCGTTCGTGCTGCAGACGGCACCGGCAGGACGATCCCGCTCGGACCGGGACCCCGTCACGGCTCTCCTGCTCGGGATGGCCTGGTTCGGTCTCCCGTGGCGACGCAAGCCCTCGCACCACACCAACCGCGCCGAGACCGTCGACCGCCCCGCGTTCCAGGGTGATGGCCTGAGTGTCGAGTCGCGGGTGGTGGTCGGCACCGCCAGCGATCCCGGATGCCAGCGTACCAACAATGAGGACACGGTGCGCGTCATCCGACCGCCCGATGAGCAGGGGGCCCTGCTGGCGCTCGTCTGCGACGGCATGGGGGGACACGCGGCCGGGGAGCAGGCCAGTCGGCTCGCCGCCGACGTCATCACCCATCGCTATCAGGAATCTGGCGATCCGGGCGCGGTGCTCGCGCGGGCGGTCCGCCGTGCCAACCGCGACGTCCATGCGGCCGCCACCGCCGATGCCGCCCTGCAGGGGATGGGCACCACCTGCACGGCGCTCGTCCTGCGGGGCGGGTTGGCCTGGTGTGCGCATGTCGGTGACTCCCGATGCTATCTGGTGCGAGCGCACGAGATATTCGTGATGACCGAGGATCACAGTGCGGTCATGGAACTCGTCCGCGAGGGAAGCATCTCGCGCGACGAGGCGCGTGCGCACCCCGACAAGAACGTGATCTCGCGCGCCCTCGGTAGTCACGCCGAGGTCGAGGTGGCCACGTGGCCTCGCCCCTTCGTGATCCGCCCGGGCGACCGCTTCCTCCTGTCGTCCGACGGCCTGCATGACGTGCTCCCCGAGGACGAGATCCTCCAGGTGGTCGACACCCTGCCGCCACACCTCGCCTGCCACGAGCTCGTGTTGCGCACGCGCGCGGCCGGTGCCCCCGACAACGTGAGCGTGGCCATTCTCGCCGTGCCGGTCCCCGACACCGGCACGATCACGACCACCCAGACCTCGCGCGTGCCTGCATGAGCGATCGACGCGGCACGACGCTCGGCAAGTATCGCCTGCTGGAGCGGCTGGGCGAGGGGGGCATGGGCACCGTGTACCGCGCCCGCGACGAGATGCTCGATCGCGACGTGGCGATCAAGCTCTTGCGGCCCGACCTCGTGCAACAAGCTGCGCTCGTGGATCGGTTCCGTACCGAGGCGATCGCCCTCGCGCGATTGGCGCATCCCCGGATCGCGACGCTTTATGGGCTCGAGAAGGATCGCGAGGAGTTGTACATGGTGATGGAGTTCCTCCGTGGCGAGACGCTCGAGGCACTGGTCGCCCGCGAGGGCCGCATTTCGTGGCGTCGGGCCGCCGAGATCTGTGCCCAGGTAGCCGAGGCCCTCGACCATGCGCACGACCATGGGGTGATCCACCGCGACATCAAGCCGGCCAACATCATGATCGGGCCCGGTGATGCCACCAAGGTCATGGATTTCGGCATCGCCCGGATGGCCGGCAGCAGTCGGCAGACCCGGCACGGGCATTCGGTCGGGACACCCGCGTACATGGCACCGGAACAACTCCGCGGCGAGGAGTGTGACGGCCGCACCGACCTGTACGCTCTCGGTGCGGTCTTCTACGAACTGGTGACCGGCAAGGTCGCCTTCGAGGCCGACAGCGACTACAAGCTGATGATGCAGCAGTTGCACGATCCGCCGATGCCACCGAGTGCGAGCAATCCGGCGCTCCCCACGGTGGTCGATCGCACGGTCCTGCGCGCGATGTCGAAGCGGCCGGTCGACCGCTTCGCCACCGCTGCCGCCATGCGCAATGCGTTGATGGAGGCCGCCGCGAGCGTGGTGACCGAGGCGCACGCCACCCCCGGCCCGGCGCCGGCCACACGCCTCGCCGCAACGCCGCAGCACCCACCGGTCGGCCGCGATCCGATGCCTGCCGAGCTCGGCGTCACCGCCCCGATCGCCACCGCCGTGGCCGATGCGCCCGCAGCGGCGGCCGACCGAGCGTTCTGGCGTGACTGGCGCTCCTGGGCGACCGTGGCGATGCTGGCGGTGGCGATCGGTGTCGCGCTCCGGAGTCGCGGGCCAGAGACGCCCAAACCCGCCGCGGAGGTGTCCCAGGTCGAGAGCCTTCCACCGATTGCGGAGCCGCGCCCGTCCTTCCGCGTACTCGGCGTGGGAACCGAAGCGCCTCCTGCCGCACCGGTCGGCGGAGCGGTCCTTCCCCCGCCCGCCGCGCCCTCACCGCGCCCGACACCTGGGCCGGGGCGTACGCCAGCCCCGTCCCCACCACCCGCGCCTACGCCGGACCGGGAGCGCACGGCACCGGAACCCACGCCGACGCCCGAGGTCTCCGATCAGGCCGCCGAACGGGCGGCCGTCGCAGCGGTCCGCACCTGGCTCGCAGGGCTCGGCCGAGGAGAATCCGGCAACCTCAGCGGCAGCGTGGACGGTCAGCCCGCCGAACGTCTGGTGCGCGAGAAGCGGCTCGAGGTCAGCGACCCGGGCAGTCCTGCGGTGCGCATCGATGGTGACGAGGCGACCGCAACACTCACCACCGAGGCACAGGTCCGTTCGGCCTTCGGCTCCTCGAAGCGCCGCTCGGTGCGCTTCACCATCGACCTGCGCCGCGCCGCAAGCGGCACCTGGCGGGTGACGCGCGCCACGGTGCAGGGGTAGCGCACGGTGGCAGGCCAACCCCCAGTGAACTGATTGCCCGGGATCCTGCGCGTATCAGAGTGACCCGGTACCCAGGAGTGCCGTGTGACGTTCGCCCGATTCCCGCTGATGCTGACCGTGCTGGCCGCCGCGTGCAGTGGCTCCTCCACCACACCGACACCGCCGCCCCCCCCGCCCCCGGCGGCGGTGGCGACCGTGACCGTGGCCCCCGGCACCACCACGCTGGCGATTGGCGCCACGGTACCGCTCACCGCGACGCTGCGTGACGCTGCCGGCAATCCGCTCACCGGTCGGACGGTGACCTGGAGTTCGTCGGCGCAGGCCGTTGCGACGGTGTCCACGTCGGGTGTCGTGACTGCCGTGTCCGCCGGCGGGCCCGGTACCATCACCGCGACCAGCGAGGGGAAGAGCGGCAGCGCGCAGGTCACCGTCTCGCCGCCCGCGGTGGCGAGTGTCGAGGTGACGCCAACCACCGGGACGATCAACGTCGCGGCGACCGTGAGCCTCACCGCCACGCCCCGCGCGACCGGAGGCGCCGCACTCACCGGCCGCACCGTGGTCTGGAGCAGCACCAATGAGGCGATCGCCACCGTGAGCCAGGCCGGTGTCGTGACCGGTGTGTCTGGCGGCAGCAGCACCATCCGCGCGACGGTGGACGGCATCATCGGCACCGCGGCGATCACGGTGAACGCGCTCCCCACCGTTGCCGCGGTCTCGGCTGGCTACTATCACACCTGTGCCCTGAAGAGCGATGGCGCAGCGTTCTGCTGGGGCGACAACGCCAATGGCCAGCTTGGCGATGGCACGACGACCGAAAGGCTGATTCCCACACCGGTTGCTGGCGGACACACCTTCAAGCAGATCTCCGTGGGGCTGCAGTACACCTGTGGGATCGACAGCAACGACGTGCTCCGTTGCTGGGGCGTCGGGAACAAGGGCGTGCTCGGCAACGGTTCCACCGCAAACAGGAGTGTCCCCACCCCGGTCACCCCGCCGGGTGAGGTGATGGTCGCGGTCTCCCTCGCCCTGACAGAGGAATTGGGGTGCGCCCTCAGCGTGACCGGCAAGGTCTATTGCTGGGGCGAAGACCCGACTGCCGAAATCAATGGCTCGACCTCAGTGCTGGTGCCGACGCTGCTGCCGGCGCCAGCGCCACCGGGCACGATGATCGCGATCGGTGCCGATTTCGGCTGTGGCCTCACGGCGGCCGGTGCGGCATACTGCTGGGGGAAGAACGCCGCCGGTAACCTCGGCAACGGCAACACCAACCGGAACCCGATCCCCACCGAGATCCTCGGCAATCACGTCTTCACGTCCGTGGGGACTCGGTCGAGCACCAGCTGCGGCCTCAAGGCCAACGGCCAGATCTGGTGCTGGGGGGACAACTCCAACGGACAGATCGGCGATGGCAGCACCAGCCAGCGCACCACGGCGGTGCAGGTGAACGGTGTCAGTGACTTCACGAAGCTTGCGCCCGGAACCACCAGTACCTGTGGCATTCGTGCCAACGGGACCGCCTGGTGCTGGGGCAAGAACAACACGTCTGCCCTCGGGGATGGCACCACCACCAGCCGTACCTCCCCGGTGGCCGTTGCGGGGGGTCGCACCTTTTCCTCGATCGCCATCGGCGGCGACCACGCCTGCGCGATCGCCAGCGACGGTCTCTACTGCTGGGGCACGAACTCCGAGGGCGTGCTCGGCGACGGCACCAAGACGACGAGCCCGGTGCCGAAGAAGGTGCTGCAGCGACAGCCGCTCAGGGCTTGAGCGTATAGACCAGATACCGCCCGAGCTTGCGGTCGTCCTTCGTCACGATGATGCTGTCGAGGTTGGCGACCGGAATCGCCGAGACCACCATGATCGACTTGCCCGGCAGGCGCCGGGCCGCACGTTCGGCGGTGCCGAGGCCGAAGTCGGAGTGAAACGCCCCGTTGACATGCACCACCAACGCGCCAGCCCCGGCATTGACGAGCGCTTGGGCGATTGACTCGCCCATCGTCTCGTCCTTGGCGCACTGGGCGAGGTAGAACCGCTCGATCGCACTGGCCTTCGCCTCTGGGGTGTCGCCCGGAACATGATCCTTCATCGTCTCTTCAAACCGCGAGAAGTAATCGTCATGCTCGCAGGAGAGGGTCGCGGCCACCCAGCCACGGGTGGTGGTGCTGAGCGTATCGAGGGCGGCCATTCCGCTGCGCGCGATGGCACTCGCGATCGGCCGCGGCACGTTGCCCGCGATCACCGGCCAGCCGTGGGCACGGGCCCACTCGACCATCGGCCGGTAATCGATCTGGTAGCGCGGCCATGGCCGGCCGGACGCCATGAGGGAATCCTCCGGCAACCGACCCGCGAGATAGCCATCCAGCAGCGGCTGCACGTCGCGCTCGAACATCTCCATCGCCAGGACGACCCGGTCGCGGCGGCGACCGATGGCCTCGAGGATCGCCCGCTGCATCGCGTGGGTCCCCGGGTCGTCGTGTTGCTCACCGATCAGTACCACGTCGGCCTTCGCCAACTCGGCCGCCATCGCCTCGGTATCAATGAATCGTTTGGCCTTGGTGTCATAGACCCGGTGCGGTGTCCAGGTCGGCTGGACACCGGACTGGCCGGGCACCGGCGGGTGACCCACGGGGAGGGCCTGGGCCGGCAGGGCCCGCGGGGAGGCGAGCACAAGGAGGGCGGCAACGACGACGCGAGGTGAGGTCATCCCGGAATGGTGCAACTGCGCGGATCAAGCCGCAAGGCGACGCGTGAGCGGTGCGGCGCTGTCATCCGCCTGCTTCGTCGCCCCAGATCTCGTTGAGGCGTCCATCACGCCCGCAACTGGTGCGATAGTACTTGTACCGCAACGGATTCTTGGTGTAGTAATTCTGGTGGTATTCCTCGGCGGCATAAAACGGCGTTGCCGCGACGATCTCGGTGGCGATCGGCTGCGGGAAGCGCGCAGCGACCGCGCGACGTGAGGCCTCCGCCGCGTCCCGCTGCGCCGCAGTACGCGGATAGATACCGCTGCGATACTGACTGCCCTGGTCGCAGAACTGCCGGTCGCGTGCGAACGGATCGATATTGCGCCAGAATACGTGCAGCAAGCGATCGTAGGTGACACGCGACGGATCGAACACCACCTGCACCGCTTCGGTGTGCCCGGTGCCGCCTGCCGACACCTGATCATACGTGGGGTTCACCCCCGCGCCCGACGTGTACCCGCTGGTGGTCGACAGCACGCCATCGAGTTTGTCGTACGGCGGTTCCATGCACCAGAAGCAGCCACCGGCAAAGATCGCGGTGTCCACTGCGGCACGTCGCGTGACGCTGGCGGCAGGTGCACCGGTGCTGGTGTCGACGACGGACTGTGCCGCAGGCACCATCTCGGTCGCTGGGACGCCGGTGGTGGTTGTGGCAGCAGGACTCGCGGCCACGTCCACCGACAACGCGTCGTCGGACCGCACGTTGGCGTCACGTGAGCCGCAGTTCACAATGGCAAGCGACAGGGCGAATGGCAGGAGCAGCCGTTGCATCGGTCAGCCTCTCAGCGCAGGAAGTGGCTCACCGACTGGCACGAATCGCAGGGCGATGCCGTTGTTGCAGTACCGCTTGCCGGTGGGCTCAGGGCCATCGTCGAAAATGTGCCCCTGGTGTCCCCCACAGCGCGCACAGTGATACTCGGTGCGCGGCCAGATAAGCGAGAAATCCCGTTTGGTTGCCACATGTCCGGCGATCGGCTGGTAAAAGCTCGGCCACCCGGTACCGCTGTTGAACTTCGCCCTCGACTCGAACAACGGGAGGTAGCAGGCCGCGCACACGAAGGTGCCCGGGCGCGATTCGTCGTCCAGCGGGCTGCTCCCCGCGGGTTCGGTTGCTTCGTTGAACAACACGTCGTACTGGCCTTCGCTGAGCAGCTGCTTCCAGTCCTCGTGCGGCTTGTCGAGCCTGCGAACGGCCTGGCCACCGGACGGCGCGCCTTCAGTGTCGTGGGACATCTTTCCCCTTCCGGAGCAGGCGGTCAGCGCGGCGAGTGCGGCGCTCGGCAACAATGCGAACGGCGCCGCAATCAGGAGGAAATCACGCCTGCTGGTGCGAGTCATGCGTCCCTCCCGTGCTTGGCATACGGTTGCAGCGCGATGCGGTCGGTGTCGCGCACGGCGATGAGCACGAGCACGGCGGCACAAACAATGAGCGACGGGAAGAACAGTGCGTTCGTCCCTTCCAGGATCCAGCCCCACGGGTCGAGGATGGAACGCCAGACACCGAGCAGCGTGATACCCGTCACGGCCGCGAGTACTGGGTAGACGAATCGACGATATGCCCCGACCACCACCAGCACACCGAGGAGCAGCTGCACCGCGCCGAGTGCCGGCATCGCCTGACTCGACGCCAAGATGCCGAAGTAGAAGTGCTCAGCCACGCGGACGCCGTGCACCGGGTTCGCCACCTTGTCGATACCCCAGACCAGCATCAATGCACCAATCGAGATGCGCAGGAACAACAACGCCTTGGCAGCATGCGGGCTCATGTCTGCACCGTCATGGAGCATGCAGGGCTGGCGCGGAGATGCATCTCGAGTTCCTCAAGCGGGCCGTCAGGCAGGTCAGGATCGAAACATTCCCACCGCCGGTCGGCAGCGGGGGCTGCTGAACCTACGCCTGAGAGGCGGGGTCGGTTCCCCCGCCCTGGCCTCCTGCCGGGATGACGCCCACCTCTTCGTGCCCCCGTACCCCCGTCCCCCCGTGCCTCCGTGCCTCCGTGCGAACCCCCGTGCCTCCGTGCCTCCGTGCGAACCCCCGTGCCCCCGTGCCTCCGTGCCTCCGTGCGAACCCCCGTGCCTCCGTGCCTCTGTGCGAACCCCCGTGCCTCCGTGCTCAGAACTCCAGCGCCTTGAGGTACCGGTAACTCGTGGCCACGCTCGCCATCGGATCCGTCGGGTTGTCGTGCTCCACGTACACATGCTTCATCCCGCTCTGCTTGCGGGCCGCGAAGATCCGGGCGAAGTCGATCGCCCCCTTCCCCACTTCCGTCATCCGGTGCTCCGGCGCCCCGGCCGAATCCTTCACATGCATCAGCGGGAACCGCCCGGGCCACCGCGCGAAATAGGCAAGCGGGTCCGCCCCCGCCTTGGTGATCCAGTACAGGTCGAGTTCCACCTCCACCAGCTTCGGGTCGGTCTCCTCGAGGAGCACATCGAACATCACCCGCCCCTCAACCTCCTGGAACTCGATGTCGTGGTTGTGATAGCCGATCCGGATCTTGTAGCTCTTGGCATCCTGGGCCGCCCGGTTCAGCGTCTCGGCGGTGCGCTTGATGGCATCGAGCGAGTCGCGGTCGGCGGCGGGGAGCGATGGGATCACCAGCCACTTGTGATCCACCTCAGCCGCATCCTCCAACCGCCGGAACCAGCCGCCGCGCATGTCGGCGATCGAGATGTGGGCCGACGGCGCCGAGAGGTCGTTGCGGTCGAGCAGCTGCTTGATCGCCCGGGGCGGGCGGTCGAAGTAGCCGGCGAACTCCACCTCACGGTAACCGAGCCGTGCCACCTCGAAGAGGGTCCGCTCCACGCTCTCGGCCATCGCGGCGCGCACCGTGTAGAGCTGCAGGCCGATCTTGTCGAGCGATTGGCGATCGGTGATTGGCGATTGGAGACCGCCCAAGAATCCCGCCCCCCCACTCCCCCTCACCCCGGGGAGGACGGCGAGTGCCCCCATTGCCCCAACAAAATTCCTGCGATCCATCAAAGTTCCTTCCGGTTCAGGGCCCGCACCGCGTGGTCGGCGGCACGCGCCGTCAGCGCCATGTAGGTGATCGAGGGGTTCTGGCAGCCAGAGCTGGCCATGCTGGCCCCGTCGGTGACGAATACGTTGGGGGCATCCCACACCTGATTGTGCCGGTTGAGGACCGATGTCTTGCGGTCCTTCCCCATGCGCGCGGTCCCCATCTCGTGGATGGTCAGCCCCGGTGGCGTTGTGTTGTTGTAGGTGGAGACGTTGCGGCAGCCGGCCGCTTCGAGCATCTCCGCCCCCTGCACCTCCGCGTCACGCATCAGCGCGCGCTCGTTCTCCCGCCACTGCATGTCAATGTGGAGGGTCGGGATACCCCACCGGTCCACTTGGTCGGCATTGCGTGTCACCCGGTTGTCGGGATGGGGGAGACACTCACCGAAGCCGCTCATGCTCAGGTTCCAGGCGCCGTACTCGGGGGTCCGAAGCGCGTGCTTGAGTTCGGCGCCGAAGCCGCGCTGCGTGGTCCCGCGTCCCCACCCCGCCACCGAGCGCGACCCGCTGCCCTGATAGCCGTACCCCCGAAGGAGCTCGGGGTGCTGCTCGGTCACATTCCGGAAGCGCGGGAGGTAGAACCCGTTGGGCCGGCTGCCGAAGGTGCGTCTGTCCTCAAACCCCGGCACCGTGCCGCGGGCCCCGTGCTGCATGGTGTGATCCATCAGGTACCGACCCAGCACGCCGGAGTTGCCGCCCAATCCCTCGGAATGCGCACGCGACCGGCTGTTGAGCAGGATCCGCGTGGACTCCAGCGCCGATGCGCACACAAAGATCACCCGGGCCGAGAACTCACGGGCGGCCATCGTCTGGCCATCCACCACATGCACGCCGGTCACCTTGCCGGTGGCCTCGTCCATACGCAGCGAATGCACCACGGAGAACGGGCGCACCGTGCAGCGCCCGGTGGCCATGGCATCGAGCAGCGTGGTCTGCAC
>JBBQQJ010000105.1:0-9473 GCA_038216165.1 Gemmatimonadales bacterium
AACGTCGTGGCCGTGCCGAAGTCCACCACGATCGACTCGCCGGGGTGGCGATCGAGCGCGGCGAGTGCGTTGGCGATCCGGTCCGCCCCGACGGCCATCGGCTCGTCGACGTCGAGCACCAGCGACAGCGCCGCTCGTGGCTCGACCAGCCCGACCTCGGCGCCGAGGGCCGTGATGCCCGCCACGAGACCTTGGGTCACGGTCGGCGCCACCGAGGCCACGCAGGCGGCGCGAATCGCTGTGGTGCTGCTGCCCGCCCGCACCAGGAGGGCCTCGAGGAGAATCGTCCACTCGTCGGGGGTGCGATCCGCGGTGGTGGTCAGGCGCCAGTGGCCCACGAGGGTATCGCCGTCGAAGAGTCCGACGGTGACCTCGGTGTTGCCGACATCCAGGGCGAGGAGCATGCAGGATATCTCGTTTCAGGCGTCGGCCGGGACCACCCCGGCGACGCAGTGGTGGAAGGTGCCGTCGGCGGCCCGCACGCGGAGGGCCCCATCGGGGGTCACGCCATCGGCGATGCCGAGGCACGGGGCCTGGATCGGCCGACCGAGGAGCGCGTCACGCCGGGCAAAGGCAGACATCTGGACCACGTCGAGGTCACCGGGATCCGCCAGCGCGGCCACCACGGCTGCGATGACGACGTCGACGAGGCCCTCGACGGTCGCCTCGGCGGCGTGATCGGCGAGGCGTGTCGCGGGCAGCGCGGTGTCTGTCGGCAACGCGTTGGTGACGTTGAGTCCGACGCCGACCACCACCCAGAGGCAGCGCCCATCGCTCCAGCGGGCCTCGGTCAGGATGCCACCGACCTTGCCCCCGTCCAGGATGACATCATTGGGCCACTTGAGGCTGAGGGGCGAGAGGGTGGGACACGCGCACTCCAGTGCCTCGACCAGCCGCAATCCGACCTGCAGCGAGAGCGCCCCCAAGCCCTCCGCGCCGTCGGGGCGCCCGACCACCGAGAGCCAGAGGCCACCGGGTGGCGAGACCCAGTTTCGACCGCGCTGCCCGCGCCCACCGGTCTGCTCCGCGGCGACGACGGCGGTCCCATGCACGGCGCCCTCCTGCGCGAAGCGATGCGCGGCGTCCATCGTGCTGTCGACGCGCGCGAGGCGATGGACGACCGCTCGTGTCACAGGGCGCCACGCCAGAAGAGCAGGAAGAGGACGCCACCGAAGAGGATGCGGTACCAGGCGAACACCACGAACGAATGGCGCTCGACGAACCGGAGGAAACCGCGAATGACGGCCAGCGCGGAGACGAAGGCGACGAAGGTTCCGAGCGCGAAGAGCGGCACATCCGCTGCCCCGAGGAGATCCTGCCCCTTGAGGAGATCGAGCGCGGCAGCACCAAGAATGGTGGGAATCGCCAGCAGGAACGAGAAGGCGGTGGCAGCCGGGCGGGAGAGCCCCACAGCGTAGCCCCCAAGGATCGTCGCCGCCGAGCGCGATGTGCCCGGGATCATGGCGAGGCACTGCGCGAGGCCGATGAACAGCGCCTGTCGCCAGGACATGGTCTCGATGGTGGGGGCGGTGACCGCGGGGCGGAGCCACTCGAGCAGCAGGATCACCACGCCACCGACCATGAGCGCGCCGGCCACGATCACCGGCGAGAAGAGAACGGCCTTGATCCAGTCATGCAACAGCAGGCCGAGGATGACGGCCGGCGAGAAGGCGAGCAACAGGTGGCCGGCGAGGCGGCGTTCCTCCGGCTTGGTCGCGATGCCAAGGACGAGCTCGCGCAGGGTCTGGCGGTAGTGCCAGATGACGGCGACAATCGCCCCGATCTGGATGACGACGCTGAAGATGTCGGCCCGCTCCCCGACGAAGTCGAGCATCGCCCCGACCACGATCAGGTGCCCGGTGCTCGACACCGGGAGGAACTCGGTGACGCCCTCGACGAGGCCGAGGATGATCGCGATGAGGAACGGGGGGATGGCGATCACGTGCCGAGCACCTCGGCGTAGAACGCCTCGTACTGGGGCACGATGGAGTCAGCCGAAAAGGTGCGGGCGCGGCGAATCGCGGCCTCACGCATGGCGGCGTGCCGCACGGGATCCTTCAGCAGCGCGATGGCGCGACGCGCCATGGCCTCGACGGAGCCGGGCGGCTCCAGAATCCCCTCGACGTCATCGGTGAGCACCTCCGGGAGCCCACCGGTCCGTGACGCGAGGACGGGCACGCCGCAGGCCATCGCCTCGAGGGCCGCGAGCCCGAAGGACTCCGTCTGCGAGGGGAGCAGAAAGAGATCGGCCGCCGCGAGCAGCGGCGCGACGGTGTCGAGCCGCCCGAGGAAGCGCACGTCGCCCGCGACGCCGAGTTCGCGCGCCTCGTGCTCCGCGTCCTGCCGGTCCGGGCCGTCCCCGACCATCAGCAGGGTGGCCGGCATGGCCCGGCGGACCCGGGCGAAGATCCGGACGACATCCTTGACGCGCTTGACCTCGCGGAAGTTGGAGACGTGCACCAGCAGCCGGTGTTCGGGTGGCGCGAGGTGGTCATCGGCCATGCGCGCGTCGGGGCGGTACTCGCGCAGGTTGACGAAGTTCGGGATCATCCGCAGATCGCAGCTCACGCAGCCGAAGGCCCGGTACGTCTCGTCCCGCAGAAAGTCGGAGACGGCGGTCACCCCGTCGGATTGCTCGATGGAGAACTTGGTGATGGCATAGAAGGATTCTTCCTGGCCCACCAGCGTGATGTCCGTCCCGTGGAGCGTGGTGATCACCTTCATCGGCAGCTCGCCCCGCAGCATCTCGCGCGCGAGGTAGGCGGTGGTGGCGTGCGGGATGGCATAGTGGACGTGGAGGAGGTCGAGCTGCTCCTGCATCGCCACCTCGTACTGCCGCGAGGCGAGTGCGAGGGTATAGGGAAAATGCTCGAAGAGGGGATACCGCGACACCGTGGTGTCCACCTGGTGGAAGGTGGCGCGTTCGACGTACCCCCGCATGCGGAAGGGTGAGTCGTAGGTGATGAAGTGGACCTCATGGCCGCGGTGGGCCAGCTCGAGGCCGAGCTCGGTGGCCATCGCGCCGGAGCCGCCATAGGTCGGATAACAGGTGATGCCGATCTTCATGCCGCGCGTCCTTCGCGCGCGGCGACAATGGTCGCCGCGAGCCGGTCGGGGGGGGTGGTGGCGTCGAGCACCAGGACCGGGCCGCGGTTCTGGTGCCGGAACCAGGTTTCCTGGCGCTTGGCATACTGCCGGGTGGCGGTGGCGATCCGGGCCACGAGTTCCTCGCGCGCGAGGCGTCCCTGCAGGACGTCCACGGCCTCGCGCACGCCGATGCCGTCCATCCCGGGGCCCTCGAGCGGGGCGCCGTCGGCCAGCGCGGCCGCGACCTCCTCGATGAGGCCGCGACGGACCATTTCTGCGGCGCGCGCCTGGATCCGCTGGTGCAACACCGCACGCGGGACCGTGAGGCGGACCGTCCACGGGGTCAGCACTCCCTGCACCGCCGCGGAACGCTGCCACCAGCCGAGGGAACGCCCGGTGAGGATCGCGATCTCGATCGCGCGGGCGGCGCGCTGTCTCCCCCCCCCAGCAGGCATCGTGGGATCGAGCCGGGCGGCCCAGCGCACCAGGGTCGGGTGGTCCATCGTGCCCGTGACCGCCGCCAGCGCCTCGCGGCGGGGGCGGTCGAACGGCGGCTCGGCGAAGAGCCCCTCGGTGAGCGCACGGACGTAGAGCCCCGAACCGCCAACGACGGCGGGCAGCTGCCCGCGCGCGCGGATGTCGGTGAGCGCCTCGGCGGCTTCCAGGGCGAAACGGCCGGCGGAATAGCGCTCACCCGGGGCGAGGAAGCCGACGAGGTGATGGTGGACGCGCTCCCGCTCCCGACGCGTCGGCGCGGCGGTGGCGATGTCGAGCCCCCGATAGACCTGGCGGGAGTCGGCGGAGATCACCTCAAGCGGCCAGTGGTCGGCCAGAGCAAGCGCCACCGCCGTCTTGCCGACCCCGGTGGGGCCCACGAGGACGAGGGTATCAGCGCCGGCCAAAGCGGCGCTCCAGTTCGTCGAGGGGCAACTGCACGATGGTGGCCCGTCCGTGGACATCGTGGGGCGGCAGCGCGCAGGCGAAGAGGCGCAACAGCAGCTCGCGCCGGCTGCGCTCATCCAGCGGCTGTCCGGCCTTGACCGCCGCCCGACACGCGAAGGTCTGGGCAAAGCGTTCGAGCCGGTTGGCCCAGCCGCCAAAACGGCCACCCGCGAGGTCGCTGACGACCTCCCGGAAGCAGGCGACCGCGTCGAACCGCGGATGGGGATTGGGCACACCGTGGATGGCCACCGTGCGCCCGCCGAAGGGCTCCACCTCGAAGCCGATCCGCGTGAGTTCCGCCGCATGATCGGCGACCACGTCGAGCTCCTCGTCCGTGAGCTCCACGGTGACGGGCAGGAGGAGGCGTTGCGCGGGGAGGCCATCGCGCGCGAGCGTGGCCATGACCTCCTCGTAGAGCACGCGCTCGTGGGCGGCGTGCTGGTCGACGAGCACGAGCCCCTCGGGGGACTCGTAGCAGAGGTAGGTCTCGGCGAGCTGGAAGACCGGGAGGTCGGGCACCAGGCCCGGGACCGCTGGCGTGGCCGTGGTGGCCGCGGGAGATTCGCCGCGCCCGGGCGTCGCGTCGAGCGGCGTGAAGAGGTCGTCCATCGGGACGTCGCGTGGCACCTCGCGCGGCATCGGGGGGGGGGGACTGCGTCGGCAGCGGTCCCATGCCCACGCGTGCGGCCGCCCCCAGCTCCCCGAGGGCGGCCCGCACCGCCTCCTCGATGGCGCGCTCGACCGCGTAGCGCTCGCGGAAGCGGACCTCGAGCTTGGCGGGGTGCACATTCACGTCGACCTCGGAGGGATCGACCTGCAGGTCGAGGAAGAGCGAGGGCCGATCGCCCGGGTGGATCGCACTGCGATACCCGGCCTCGGCGGCGCGCACCAGGAAGTGGTCCCGGAACGGTCGCCCGTTCACGAAGAGCTGCACGCGCCGGCCCGTGGGACGGGCATCGGCGGGGCGCTGCGCAAAGCCCTCCACCCACACCCGCCCCACCCCGTGGCTCACCGCGAGCAGGGACCGGGCCAGGTCCTCTCCCCAGACGGCGGCCAGACGGTCGGGCCGCGCCTGGTCGGGCGGGACGTGGAGCCGCGGGCGGCCATCGAGGAGCAGTTCGAAGCCGACGTCGGGGTGGGCCAGCGCAAGCGTCGCGACGACATCCCAGACGGCCCGCGCCTCGCTTGCCGCGGAGCGGAGGAATTTGCGGCGCGCCGGGGTGTTGACGAAGAGGGCGCGGGCGGTGACGGTGGTCCCGCGCCGGCGCGCGGCATCGCGGACCGCGTCGACGCGTCCCCCGGTCACCGTGATTTCCGTCCCCCCCCCATCCTCCGTGGTGGTGAGCAGGGCGAACCGCGAGACCGAGGCGATCGCGGGCAGCGCCTCCCCCCGGAACCCGAAGGTGGCAATGCCGACGAGGTCGATGGCGGCGCGGATCTTGGAGGTGGCGTGGCGGTCCAGTGCGAGGAGTGCGTCATCGCGGGTCATGCCGAGGCCATCGTCGGCGACCTCGATCAGGGTCTTTCCCCCGTTTTCGACGGCGACGCGCACCACGCGGGCGCCGGCATCGAGGGCATTCTCGACCAGTTCCTTGACGACGGATGCCGGACGCTCCACCACCTCGCCGGCGGCGATCTGGTTGGCGACGGTGTCGGGGAGGATGGCGATGCGGCGTGGGGAGTCGACGGCCATGCCCTCAATCTAGCGCCCCGACGGCGGCCACCGCCTCGCGCGGCACCCACCCGCGGGCGCCGCCCTCGACCTGGACGAGCCACCACGTGCCCTCGACGCGGGTGCCGCGGCCGATGCTCCACGCGGGCGGGGTGGCCAGCGCGGGCGCCGGGGTGAGCGGGGAGACCCGGAGCACGGTGCCGGGGCGCAGGAGGAGGACCGGCGTCCACTCGTCGCGGGTCCGTGTCGCGGCCGGCAGGGCGAGGGCCAGGGCCACGGCCACGGCGAGGCCTGCCGCTCGGCGGCGCCCTGTCCACCAGCAGCCACCGGCCACCCACCATGCCCCGAGTGCGAGGAGCACCAGTTCGTCGCGCGCCAGCGGCAACCATGGGGCGCGCGCCTGCACCTCGCGGGGAATGGCGGTGGCCCCGCGCCAGGCGGCCCGCGTGAGCGGATCCCGCGGCGCAAGTTCGAGGGCGCGCAACCATGCCGCCGCCGCGCCGACGTCGTCCCCCGCCGCCCAGCGGGCCGCCCCGAGGTTGCGCCAGGCGGCGGGCGCCACCGGCGCCGCGACCGCCGCGGCGAGGAACGCCCGGGCGGCCCCGCCCGGATCCCCCCCCCGATAGCGTGCCACGCCGTCGCTCCCCTGACCGGCCAGCGGGCCGGCCCCGAGCGCCAGCAGGAGCAGGAGTGCGCCGGGCCGGGCCCGCCGGAGTCGATGGAGGACGGCGCCCACCTCCGGGGGGGGGGGATGTCCTCGTGCGTGCCGGGGCCATAACGGGCCCGCTCGTGCCGGGCCAGCCACGCGGCCACAGTGCGGGCCTCCGCCTCGCCCACCCCCCGGTGCCGGAGTGCGGCCGCCACCCGGGCGGGTGCCGCGTCAACCGGCGTGGCCAGCAACGAGCGCAGGGCGGCCTCCGGAGGCAACGGATCGATGGACCGCGTCCGCGGGCGCCGCCGCCGTCGCCTGATCCCCCCCCCGAGCGGCAGGAGCGCCAACAGCACGAGGGCCGGCCAGCCGTCGCGCACCAGGCGCGTGGCGAGTGGCACCGGCGTCCCGCGCACGACCGGAAGGAGCGGACGACCGGGGCCGGCCATCGGCGGCTGCACCGCGAGCCCGAGCGCTCCGACGGCCGCCACGCGCACGCTGACCGCCTCCGGATCGAAGTACGGGTACCGCAGTGCAGGCAGGCCCACCACGCCGGCGCTGTCGGGCACGATCGTGAAGCGGAAGCGCTTCTCCCCAGCGATCCGGCCCCCCGGGCGCGCCAGCCGCTCCTCGGCAGGTTCCGGGTAGACGCGAAGCGAGCTGGGCCAGATCACCTCCGGGGCGGGCCAGAGGGTCACGTTCCCCTCTCCCGCGAGCACGAGTTCCACGGCAGCCGGGGTCCCCGCGCGCAGTCCCTCGGGCGGAGCCCGCCAGGACAGCCGCAGGCCCCGCGCCGTCGGCCCGTTGCCCAACTCGCGGGCGAGAGCCGCCGGAATCGCCCGAACCAGCAGCCGGGCCGGTGCCGAGGCGAGCGATTGCCGCTCCTCGGGCGCGAAGAACGAGACCGAGGTGGGAACGGCGTAGGTCAGCACCGCGGGCGGGGAGGTGATGGGTCCCGCCCCCAGCGGAAAGACCGTCTGGTGCGCGACGAAGAGGTCATAGATCGCTCCCCCGACGACGCGACTCCCGGCGAGCACCGGCGTGCCCGCCGACGGGGCGCTCCAGAGCCCGCCGAGCGCGGGGGCGCGCAGCGTCGGCGGGCGCCGGAGCCGATCGCGCAGGTCGCGCGGGAACCACGCCGCGGTCACGAGCTCGACCTGCTCCCCGATCCACGCCGTGGGGCTCGAGAAGCGCGTGGTGATGGTGACGGCCCCGTCGCGAGGGGGGGGGAACTCGTCGAGCATCGCCCGGGCGCGCGACGAGAGGCCGGTCGTGTCCTGCACGGCGAGCACCGCCAGGAGGGTGAGGGCGAGGCTCACCAGTCCGGCCCCGTCGGGGGTTGGCCACGCCGCTGCCGACGCGCCAGCTCCTGTCGCGTGGCCCGTTCGGCCCGCTCCATCGCCCCGAGCACCTGCTCGGCCTCGGCCTCGCTCATCCCCTCCCGCGGTGCCCCCGACGCCCCGGACGGGGGGGGGGGGGGAGGGGGGGGAGACTGGCCCCCGCCGCCACCGCCCGCGGGCGGTGGCGGCGGCTGCAATCGCCGGGCGAGCTCATAGTTGAACTTGGCGGCCGCATCGCCCGGGTCAAGCTGGAGGGCGGAGCGCAGGTGCGATGCCGCGGCCGCGAGCAGGGTGTCCCGACGGGTGGTGTCGCGCCGGGCCTGCTGCAACAACGCGGTACCGAGATTGTAGAGGGCGAGCCGCCGCAGGGTCGGATCGAGCGAGACGGTCGCCCGCGCAAGGGCATCCTGCGCGGTGGGATAATCCCCCGCCACCAGCGCCGCCGTCCCCGCGTTGAACCACGCGGTATCGGAACCGCGCCGCCGGGCCTCGGCCAGGAATGCCGCCCCGGCCCCAGCGGTGTCGCCGCGCTGCAGGAGCTGCGCGCCAGTCGAGGGGCGCTGGGCGGGGAGCGTCCCCCCCCCACACACGAGGGCCAGCACCGCCAGCGCCGCCGAGCGGCGGGAGAGCGTCTGCACCCCGAGGAGCGCCGCGGCCGCCAGCGCGAAGAGCCACCCGCGTGGCACCCGCTCGGCCGCGGCCCGGTCACGGGCCGTGGCCCGCTCGAGCCGCGCGAGGGCGCGGCGGACCTCGCCGGCGGGATCCGGCGCGTCGGGGGGAATCAGGACGCCGTTCGCGGCGCCCACGATCGCCTCGAGCAGGTCATCGCGACGCCGCGTCACCACGTCAACCCCGGTGGCATCCTGATGCCAGCCGCCGTCGCTCGTGGGAATCCGGGCCCCCTCGGGGGTCCCCACCGGGACGACCACCAGGGTCACGCCGTCACCGCGCACCGCGGCGCCCGCCGCGGCCAAGGCCCGTTCGCCCTCGAAGCTCTCCCCGTCGGTGAGGAGGATCACGGCCTTGTCCCCCCCCTCCACGGCCGCGCCCAGCACCGCGCGCGCCTGCTCCAGGGCGGCGGCAACGCCGGAGCCACCTTCGCTGGCGACCTCCGGGTCGAGGGCGTCGAGCTGCATGGCCAGCGCACTCTGGTCGAGGGTCAGCGGGGCGAGAAGATAAGGGCGTGCCGCGAACGCGATCAGCCCGAGGCGATCACCCGGGTGGTCCTGCACCAGACGCCGCCCGACCCCGAGGGCACGCGACAAGCGGTCGGGGGCCACGTCCTGCGCCAGCATGGACCGGGAGATGTCGACGACCAGGACCAGGTTCAGGGCACGCGACTCGTTCATGCGCTCGGCGTTGCCCCACCGCGGTCCGGCCAGGCCGATGCCGGCGAACAGGGCGACACCGGCAAGGAGCCACGGCGAGCGACGACCATGCACCCGGGCCGCCTCGCCGAGGGCGCGGGACCAGCCCTCGGCCGCCCGAATCCGGCGACGTCGGACCCAGACGGCGAGGCCGCCGATCAGGAGGGCCGCCAGCGCAGCCACGAGGAGCAGCAGCGGTCGGTCGACGCTCATGGCACGCGCACCACGAGGGTGGCTCCCAGCGTCAGCTCCAGGGCGAGCAGCACGAGCGCCGTCCAGAGGAAGGGCGCGGTCCGCTCGTCCTGACGGCGATAGCGGATCGTCTCGACCGGAGTGCGCTCGAGGCGGTTGATCTCGCGGAAGATCGTGGCCAACCCCTGGGCATCCCGGGCGCGGAAGTAGCGCCCTCCGGTCTG
>JBBQQJ010000106.1:0-9290 GCA_038216165.1 Gemmatimonadales bacterium
CAGTTGATGCCGAACGCCCGCGTGGGCCATATCGGGCTCTATCGTGACCACGAGACGCTGGAGCCGGTCTCCTACTACTTCAAGGTGCCGACACCCGTGGCAGACCATCGTTTCTTCCTGCTCGACCCGATGCTGGCCACCGGCGGTTCCGCCGCCGAGGCCGCCGACGAACTCAAGCGCGCGGGTGCCACCGAGATCGCCCTGCTCTCACTCGTGGCGGCGCCGGAAGGTGTGGCCGCGTTCGCGGCCCGCCACCCCGACATTCCGGTGACCGTGGCGGCACTCGACCGCGAGCTGAACGCCGACGGCTACATCCTGCCCGGCCTCGGGGACGCCGGCGACCGGATCTTCGGTACCCGATGAGCGCCCCGCGGACCCTCACCTTCCACGGCGGCGCGGCCACCACCACGGGGTCGATGATCCTCCTCGAAGCCGCCGGGGCGCGCGTGCTCCTCGATGCCGGCCTCTTCGAGGGCGACGTGTTGACGGCCGACGCCAAGAACCGCGACCTGCCGCTCGACCCCACGCGACTCGACGCGGTGATCCTCTCGCAGGCCGGGCGCACCTACGCCGGGCGCACGCCGCAACTCGTCCGCCATGGTTACACCGGACCGATCTATGCCACGCCTGGCACGCGCGACCTCGCCGCGGTGCTGCTCGCCGAAGACGCCCTCGCCACACCCGGCGACCAGTCCGAGGCGCTGTATGATCTCGGGGATGTCCTCGCCACCCACCGGCAGATCGTCGGGCAACCGTACCATCGTCCGATCCACCTGCGCCGCAATCTTGTCTTCGAGTTTGCCGATGCCGGACACGTCCTGGGGTCGGCCTCCATCGAGCTGCGGACAGGTGAGGGCGGCTCCCACCGGATCGTCTATTCCGGCTGCCTCGGTCGTCCCGGCTCGACCCTGTTCCGCGATCCCGAGCCGCTGCCGGGCGAGGTCGACACGCTGATCATCGGCGGGCCGTTTGCCCACGCGCGCCACCCGATGTTCGCCGAGGCCCAGACCCGCCTCACCGAGCTGCTCACCGCGGCGTATGCACGGGGGGGGCACGTGATCGTGCCCGCCAGCACGGTCGGCCCCGTGCACGAGTTCGTCCGCACGATGCAGAAACTGCACCGCCGGGGCACGATTCCGGCGATCCCGATCTGGCTCGACACCCCCACCGCGGTCGACCCGGGCACGATCCTCCGGCTGCATCCCGAGTCGCTGCGCCACCCCGAACGCGCCTACCGCGGCGACGGTGGCGCGTTCGACCAGTCCCTCCTGCACTTCGTCGAGAGCGACGAGGAGCGACTGGCTCTCGACCAGCTCGACGGCCCGGCCATCATCATCGCCCCGAGCGAGATGGGCGACAGCGGACGCGCCGCGCACCACCTGCGACGCTGCCTCCCCGACCCGCGCCACATGGTCATCCTCCTCTCGTTCCCGGAGGAGGGCTCGGTGAGCCATGCCCTGCACGACGGCTCGAGCACGGTCCGCATTGAGGGCACCGAGGTGCCCGTGCACGCCGATATCCACCCCATGCCCGGCTACAGCGGGCATGCCGATGGCGAGGAGCTCCGCACCTGGGTCCGCGCCCTGCAGGGACCCGTCAAGCGCGCGTTCGTCGTCCACGGCGATGACCTCTCCGTGGCCATGATGGTTACGGTGCTGCGCGAGGAGGGAGTGCGCGACGTCATCGTGCCACGGGAGGGGGAGGCGTTCCCCTTCTGAGTCGTGCCGCCCGACGCGGCATCGCCGTGGTCACCGCGCTTGCGGCGGCGACCTACGTGCTGTCCTTCCTCACCGTCGTCCTCGTCTCCCGCTTCGACCAGCGCTACGAGGCCGATGCCATCGTCGTGCTCGGCGCGGCCCAGTACGATGGGCGTCCCTCGCCCGTCTTCGCGGCGCGCCTCGACCATGCGGTGACCCTCTTCGGTGAGGGATGGGCCGACCTCGTCGTGGTCACGGGCGGCATTGTGCCCGGCGACCGCATGAGCGAGGCGACCGCGGGCCGCCGCTACCTCGTGGCCGCCGGGGTGCCGGCCTCCCAGGTGGTGGTCCAGCCAGAGGGGCGCACCACCGCCGGCTCGATGGAGGCGGTCGCCGCCTGGCTGGTGGGCGAGCGGCTCCAGCGGGTGATCCTGGTGAGCGACCCCTTCCACCTCGCCCGCTTGCGCCTCGAGGCCCGCCGGCTCGGCCTCGATGCCTGGACCTCGCCCACCCCGTCCTCTCCGATCTCCTCGCGCCTCGGCACCGAGCTGCCCTACCTGCTCGCCGAGGGCGTCAAATTGCCCATCATCCTCCTGCGGAGCCTGTGGCCATGAGTGCACTCAGTATTGCCTTCTGGGGGGCCGCCGGTCAGGTCACCGGATCGTGCCACCTCGTTACGTGGGGGCGCAACCGGCTTCTGCTCGACGCCGGGCTCTTCCAGGGACGTCGGGACGCCTCGCGCGAGCTCAACAAGGTCCTCCCCTTCGACCCGCGGGACCTTGATGCCGTGGTCCTGTCCCACGCCCACATCGATCACGCCGGCCGCCTGCCGCTCCTCGCCGCCCGGCAATTCAACGGCCCAATCCACGCCACCCCCGCAACGCGCGATCTCTGCGCCGTCATGCTCCCCGACTCCGCCCACATCCAGGAGAGCGACTTCCGCTGGCTCCAGCGCAAGGGCCGCGTGGGCCACGAGGCGGCCCCACTCTACACCATGGCCGACGCGTATCGCGTGCAGGAGCTGATGCACGGTCACCCGTACCGCAAGTCGTTCCGGCTTGACGGCGGCGACCTCCGCGCCACCTTCCACGATGCCGGCCACATCCTCGGCAGCGCCTCGGTGGAGCTCAACGGCGACGACGGCCGGCGCGTGGTCTTCTCGGGCGACATCGGCCGCTGGGGCCAGCCGATCATCCGCGACCCATCCCCCCCCCCAGCAGGCCCCATCGACGCGCTGATCATCGAGAGCACCTATGCTGGACGCCACCACGATACCACCACCGGGGCCACCGCCAATCTCGGGGCGGCGGTCCGGCGCGTTGCTGGACGCGGCGGCAAGATCCTGATTCCCTCCTTCGCCGTCGGCCGCACCCAGGAACTGATCTACGCCCTGCACCAGCTGCTCCGCGACGGCGAGATCCCCCCGGTCCCGATCTACGTCGATTCGCCCCTCGCCGTCGAGGCCACCGCCATCTTCCGGATGCACCCCGAAATCTTCGACGAGCACGAGGACCTGATCAGCAGCGATGCGCCCATCTTCGACCACCGCCTCGTCCGCTTCGTTCGGAGCGTCGAGGAGTCCAAGGCCCTCAACCAGCTCAGTGGGGCCGCCATCATCATCTCCGCCAGCGGCATGGCCGAGGCCGGGCGCATCCTCCATCACCTCGCCAACCACGCCGGCGACGCGAAGAACGCCATCCTGTTTGTCGGCTTTCAGGCCGAGCACACCCTCGGGCGTCGTCTCCAGGAGGGCCGGACGCCGGTGCGCATCCTCGGCGTCGAGCACGACATCGCCGCAGAGGTCATCTCCATCGACGGCTATTCCGCGCACGGCGACGACGACGAATTGCGGCGGTGGGTCCGTGGCCTCGGCGGCCCCATCACGCGCGCCTTCTGCGTGCACGGCGAACCGACCGCCCTGACCGCGATGAAGGCGCTCCTGGAGGAGGAGGGCGTGCAAGAGGTGCACATTCCGACCCACGGCGAACGGGTGGACCTGTGACCCTGCTCGCCAGCCGCCGCATCCACACCGGCCGCGTGGTCTCCCTCGACATCGACACGGTCCGCTTCCCCAACGGCAACGTCGGCGAGCTCGAGATGCTCCGCCATGCCGGCGCCTCCGCCGTGCTGCCATTCCTGGATGACCCGGCCGAGGCGGACCCGCGCGTCCTTCTCATCCGGCAGTACCGCCATGCGACCGGGGGCTGGCTCTGGGAGATCCCGGCGGGCCGCCGCGACGGCGAGGAATCCCCCGAGACCACGGCCCATCGCGAACTCGCCGAGGAAACGGGCTATCGCGCCGCCCGCCTGCACCGCCTGACCACGATCTGGACCACGCCCGGGTTCACCGATGAGGTGATCCACCTCTTCGCCGCCACCGGCCTGACCCCCGGTGCCAGCGCGCAGGAAGCCGATGAGGTGCTGGCATTGCACCCGACCCGCTGGTCCGAAGCGATGACGATGGTGCAAAACGGAACGATTTCCGACACAAAGTCGGTTGCCGCCATTCTCTTTGTCCAATGTTACAACCTCAAACCTTGAACAAACGTGTGCGTTGTCGTACCTTGGGTTCGTCATCTCTGTCGCACTTGGTGGATGAGCCGTTCATCCGCCGATCACGTGGAATCGCTGCCCGCTCCGCGTGACTGGATGACGACCCTCGGTCGGACCCGCTCGGGGAGCTCCCCGGCGAAGTGTCCAACGTTGGGCCGACCTTGCTTGGGCAAAGTAGGGATCACCCCGTGACTGCGATCGCTCTGCCGGCATACCGTATCGCCCAGCCGCGCGCGACGACGACTGGCCGACCTATGATGGTTTCCTCCCCCGCGTCTGAAGTCGCCAACGCCGAGAACGCCAAACTGGTGGCTGCCCACCTCGAGGGTGACGAGTTCGCCTTTGGGGAGTTGGTGCGACGCTACCAGACCCGGCTGCTGAACTTCATCTATCGGATGATCGGCGATCGGGAGCGTGCCGAGGACCTCGTGCAGGAGGCCTTCGTGCGGGTGCATCGCCACCTGCACCGCTTCGACCAGAGCCGGAAGTTCTCGACCTGGATCTACACGATCGCGTCCAATCTGGCGAAGAACGAGCTCCGCAACCGCTCGCGCTCTCCGCTGGTTTTCCATGAGTCGTCCCGCCCCACGTGGGAGGATGACCCGAGGCCGATGGAGTTCGAGGATTCCTCGATGCGTCCGGACGAGATGTTCCGCCACCGGCACCTCCAGGAACTCGTCCAGCGGACCGTGGCCCAGCTCACTGAACACCACCGGACGGTGTTCGTCCTGCGCGAGCTCGAGGGAAAGTCCTACGAGGAGATCGCTGAGGTGACCAACACGAACCTCGGGACGGTCAAGTCGCGCCTCAATCGAGCACGGTCGTCGTTCGCGGAAATGATCGCCCCGTATATGGACTGAGCCTTGCCCCGCGGCGGACACACGGCGATCGGCACGGCCCTGCGGGGCCCCACCGTGATCGCCGTGCGCCGCCCGTCGGGCGCCACGGTACCCCTCTTATCGATTTGCCGGTTTTGCGGTATATCTCCCATAACAACGATGACCTGTACCGACTTCTCCCGCTACTACACTGACTTCCGCGATGGCAGCGACCCCGATGTTGCCGCGCGGATGCGTGCCCACGTGGAAGGCTGCCGCAGCTGTGCCACCCACCATCGTGCGCTCCTCGTCGGCGTGGAGGCGCTCAGGGAGTCGGAGATTGACCTCTCCGACGGGATGCACCACACCTTGGCCGCCCGGTTCACGGTGCGCCCGATCCGCTGACCGCGTGCGCCACCCCGGGGCGTTAGGTTTTCCCCGATGCCCCGTCTCACCGTCGACTCGCTCCGCCACGCCCTTGCCAAGGGGGCGCCCGCGCCGGCGTACTATGTCCACGGCACCGAGACGATCCTCAAGGACGAGGCCGTCGCGATCCTGATCGATGCGATCCTCGATCCGGGGCTCCGCGACTTCAACCTCGACCTCCTCTCCGCCCAACAACTCGAGCCCGATCAGCTCGGGGCGATCTGCAGCTCCCTCCCCATGATGGCCGATCGTCGCGTGGTGGTGGTGCGCGACGTGGAAGCCTGGAAGCGGAAGCCCAAGGCCAAGCTCGCCGCGGCCCAGGCGCTGACCGAGCTCGGCGACACCACTGTGGTCGTCCTCGTGCACGGAGGCGATGATGCGCCCGACGCCGCCCTCCTGAAGCCGTGCACGCCGGTCGACTGCGTTGCGCCGACCGGGGATGCCCTCGACGCATGGCTCGACGCCCGGCTCGAGGCCGCCGGGGTCACCCTCACGCCCGACGCCCGGGAGCACCTGCTCCGCGCCACCGCCGGCGACCTCGGCTTGCTGGCGGCGGAATGTGCCAAGCTGGCCGGTCTCGGCGGCGCCACCGCCCTCGACCGCGAGACGGTCGGCGCCTTGGTGGGCGTGCGGTTCGGGGAGACGGCCGATGACTGGCGCGACGCTGTGCTCCGCGATGACCTCGCGAGCGCCGCGCGGATCCTGCCCCGGCTACTCGAACAGAGCGGCACCTCCGGCGTGCGCCTGGTGATGCTGCTGGGCACCTCGCTGCTCGCGCTGCAGTGGGCCCGGGCCACGGCCGAGGCACGACGCGTGAAGGGAACGGCGCTGGCTGGCATGGTCAAGAAACTCTGCTTCGAGATGCGGCCGATGGTCGGCAGCTATGATCCGTTCTCCCGGCTGATCGGGGAGGTCGTCGGTCGCTGGTCGCTGCCTCGGATTGATCAGGCCGTGCGAGCAACCCTGGCCGCCGACGTCGCCCTCAAGTCCACCACCGTATCCGGTGAAGAAGCCATCCTCACCGACCTCGTCCTGACGCTGGCAGCATCCCGTACCCGAAAGGCCGCATGACCCGCGCATTCAGTTCCACCCTGGTCGCCCTGATGCTGGCGTGCGCCGCGGCGCCGGCCGGCGCGCAGGATGTCGCGATGCCGTCCAGCCCGGCGCTCGTGAAGATCGTGCGGCTGGCGCAGGACGGACGCGCTGATTCCGCGCGCGTCGCGATCAACGCCCTCCTTGCGATCACCGTCGCCGGGGATCCGCTCTACCCCGAGGCCCTCTACACGGCGGCGACGGTCGCCAAGACGGGCGCCGATGCCCGCCTGCTCTTCTCCCGCGTGGTCGTCGAGCACGGCGCTTCGCCCTGGGCCGACCGCGCGCTGCTGCGCCTCGCGCAGTTGGACTACGGCACCGGTGACACCGAGGCCGCCATGAATCGCGTCAACCGCCTCATGACCGACTACCCCGCCTCGCCCGCCCTCCCGACCGCGGCCCTCTGGGGCGCGCGCGCCGCGTTCGAGCGCCGCGATGCCGCCCAGGCCTGCGAGTGGATCGAACGCGGCCTGCGGCAGGTCGGCACCGACGTCGAGATGCAAAACCAATTGGAGTTCACCCGGCAACGCTGCACCAACCCACCCGCTGCACCCGCCCGCGCACCTGTCGAGCGGGTGGTGCCCCCGTCGGCCACGAGTACGCCGACGCCGACCCCGACACGGTCCACCACCCCTTCCGCGGCCGGGCCGTGGCGGGTCCAGGTGGCCGCCCTCAGTGACGCCGCGGCCATCCGGCGTGTGGAGCAACAGATCGCCCGCGCCGGCCTGAGCGCCTACCGCGTGCCCGGGCCCAACGGCCTCACCAAGCTGCAGGCCGGCCCGTTCGCCAGCCGGGAAGCGGCCGCGGCGCAGGTTGCCGCGCTGACGGCGGCCATCGGGGGCCAACCGTTCGTGACCCGAGTGGAGTGATGGCGGACACGCCGCTCCTCGCGCAGTACCGCGACATCAAGGCGCAACATCCGGACGCGATCCTCTTCTTCCGGATGGGCGACTTCTATGAGATGTTCTACGACGACGCGAGCATCGCGGCGCGCGTGCTGAACATCACCCTCACCTCACGCGGCGACGGCGTCCCGCTCGCCGGCGTCCCTGTGAAGGCGGCCGCCGGCTACCTGCGGACCTTCATCGCCGCCGGACATCGCGTGGCGATCTGCGAGCAGGTGGAAGATCCCAAGCTGGCCAAGGGGATCGTCAAACGGGCGGTGGTCGAAACCATCACGCCGGGGGCGTTCCTCGACGAGGAGTTCGTCCCGGGCTCCCGCAACAACTGGCTCGTGGCGATCCACCGCCACCCGGCCGGCGCCGGTGTGGCCGCGCTCGATCTCTCGACCGGGGAGTTCCTCCTCGAGACGGTGGCCGTGGAAGGACTCGCCGAAGCGATCGGGCGCCTCGCCCCCGCAGAGCTCGTGGTGGCACGCGATTCGGCGCCGGTGCCCGCCGACGCGGAGGTGCTCCGCACCACGCGCGACAGCTGGGAGTTCGACCCCGACCTCGGCGGCGAGGAACTCGCGCGACGCCTCGGGCTCGCCTCCCTCGACGGTCTCGGCTTCGAGCCCGCCGACGCGCCGGCGATCGGTGCCGCCGGTGCGCTCCTGCGGTACGTTGCCGACCTGCAGCCCACCGGCCTGCCCCACCTCCGCCGCCCGGTGGTCCGCCGCGCCGAGGACCTGTGCTGGTTGGACGAGATGACCCGCCGCAACCTCGAGCTCGTCGAGCCGCTCCGCGCCGGTACCAAGGGCGTCACCCTCTTCGAGACGCTCGATCGCACCATGACCTCGATGGGCGCCCGCCTGCTGCGGCAATGGGTTGTCTCGCCGCTCAAGGACATTCCCCGGATCACCGCGCGCCACGAGGCCGTGGGTGTGCTCGCCGAGCATGGCCGGCTGCGCGCCCGGCTGCGCGAGGCCCTCGATGGGGTCCGCGATGTCGAGCGCCTCGCCGCTCGGGCGGCCGCGGCGCGCGCCACCCCGCGTGAACTCGGGGCGCTGCGTGACTCGTTCCTCCGCCTGCCGGGCGTCCTCACCGTGCTGACCGAGATGCCGACCGAGCAGGCCACCATGCTCGCCCATGCGGCCACCACGCTCGACCCGCTCGACGATCTGGGCACCCTCCTCGCCCGGGCGCTCACCGAGCGCCCGCCAGCGTCGGTGGCCGATGGCGAGATCATCGCCCCGGAGTACGACGCCGAGCTCGACGAACTGCGTGACCTGCGCGACAACGGCAAGCAGGCCCTTGCCGCGATTCAGCAGCGCGAACGCGAGCGCACCGGGATCAGTTCGCTGAAGGTCAGCTACAACAAGGTGTTCGGTTACTACATCGAGGTCACCCGCGCCAACCACGCCGCGGTCCCCGCCGACTATGAGCGACGCCAAACCCTCGCCAATGCCGAACGGTACGTGACGCCCGAGCTGAAGGAGTACGAAGCCAAAGTCCTCGGCGCCGAGGAGCGGATCGCCACCCGCGAGGCTGCCCTGTTCACCGCCGTGCGCAGCACGGTCGGCGACGCGATCGCCCGGGTGCAGGGGAGCGCCGCGCTGCTCGCCCGCCTGGATGTCCTGGCGTCCCTCGCGGAGGTCGCCACGACCGAGGGCTACATCCGGCCGGAACTCCACGACGGCATGGAACTGGTGCTCATCGGCAGCCGCCACCCCGTGATCGAGCGCATGATGGCCCGCGAGCGTTTCGTCCCGAATGACGTCCGCTTCGATGAGGCCGAGCGCGTGCTCCTCGTCACGGGCCCGAAC
>JBBQQJ010000107.1:0-9270 GCA_038216165.1 Gemmatimonadales bacterium
CTCATGCGCGGGATTGTCCTGCTGGCCACGTTGGCGGGCTGCTCGACGCAAGAGCGCGATGACCAACCCAGTCATCGCCCCCTGGCGCAGGTAATGGTGGTTGCTGCTGACACTGCTGATCTGGCCGCCCCGTATATGGCGACTCGTCTTGCGTCGGGAGAATTTGCCTTCGCGACCGCCGCCACGTCGAAACTGATTCAGGTTGCTGATTCGACTGGGTCCATTCAGCGAGTCATCGGTGGTCTCGGGGAGGGACCAGGCGAGTTCCAAGGGGTGCGGTGGGTGCTCAGCCGTGGCGACACGCTCTTCGTTGGTACGAACGCCGGCGCCACCCTGCAGTTTCTCCGGGACGGCACTTTTGTTGCCCAACTTCCGCTCAGCCTGCAACTGAGCGGCTATCTGGCGCTCTTGCACGGGGACACGGTGGTAGTCGCACAACCCCTTTTCTCACGCGAAAGCTTTGGGCTGCCGTTTCACGTCATGACCTTTCGGGGTGATCTGGTACGTTCGTTTGGCTCCACCCAACGGGCCTTTGATGCGGCGAGCGAGCGGGACAACCTGCTGCAACTCTACCGGTCAATCGCGGCAGCCTCCGATACCTCATTCTGGTCAGCACATCCATTCAGCTATCGGCTCGAAGAGTGGACCCTGGGCGGTGAGCGCATTAGCACCGCTCAACCGAGTCGCAGTTGGATACGTCCAGATATCGAGAATCTGACATCTTCCGAGCTCATGGATCCTGACAACCCGGCGGTCAGGATTCGCTCCATTCGTGCGGTCGGCCGTCAGCAGCTGCTCGCTCTCGTCGAACATCCCGACGCCGATGCCTCGCCGGCTGCTCGCGCGCGGGCGCAGGGGGAAAGTGCGGAAATGCTTTCGGAACGGATGGAACGAGTGTTTCAAGAGATTGAGCTGGTCGATACGGAATCGGGTGCGCTCGTGGGCACAATCCGCCACTCGGGCCCGACCTACCTTATGGGATTTCTTGCCGAGGATCTCGTTTGGGGAGTAATGGGGGACGATGACGGACGCGAGAAGGCCGTGGTTTATCGGTTGGACTTTCGCTTGGTTCAGTGATCATTCACTCGACGGGAGGTAACCCATGTCGAGACGGAAGATGGTGCGGGGGCAACCCTGGATCGTGGCATTGTTCATCGCGGCTACAATCACGGTGGGCTGGGCGACGGCCGCATCAGCGGGTCCCCTGAATTGCCGGACCTGCACGGAGTACTTTGATATGTACAAGCATAAATTCACGGGCGAATGCGGGGATGAACTGAGTCCATTCTGCATGAATTGCTCCACCTTCAATTCCTGCCACACGGATCCCCAGAACGGGCTATGCCGGCAGTTTCACTGGCAGTGCTTCAAGGAGGTGGCGGCTCTCGACGCGCTTGAAGGTTCGTTGAAGTCGGGTGGGGTTGTCGATCCCAATGGCCTTGCACAGGAGTTTCCAGAAACCATTGAGGTGCATCAGGACGGCTATCTGTTGGTGTTGAACTGCGACGGTGCAGTCGTCAGGGCTCTTCAATCCACGACATGAAATCAGCTCTGAGCGGCTCGTTGTCGACCTGAGGAGAGACGTGGAGCCACCTGACTCAGCAGCGAGGAGGACGCGGTGGCAGAGCGGAGCCTGATTCGCGATTTGTCCGAGGCGATCGTTGTCTCCACGGCCGCACCTCCCCTTCGACGAGCAGCTCCTGAACAAGTTGATGGAAGAGACCTAGCATAGGCACTTCAAGTTCAGGCGGCGCGAATGGTACGGAGAGGACGGTAGAGAGCGGGCGAGAATGCGAGGGAAAGAGAGAAGGAGAGAAAGAGAGAAAGTGGTCCCCCCCGAAGTGGCGCCTGGGATGATCCGCCATCTTCTCTCTTTCTCTCCTTCTCTCTTTCTCTCTTTACACCTCCAGCGTCGACAACCTTTTCGCTGCCAGCCGCACTGGGACGATCCCCGCCAGCAGCATCAGCAGCCCCACCGCCGCGAACGCCAGCATCCCCTGCGCGTCCGGCCCCGCCGGGAGCCCGGCTTGGCTGGCGCGCAGGTGGGCCGTGACCGGAATCGCCTCCAGCACGATGATCCCCCCCAGCAGCGCGATCGCCAGCAGCATGAAGACCAGCCCGCCGAATGAGGTCGGGATCTGGGCGGCGTTCTCCGTGTCGTACTGCGGATAGAGCGTGCCGATGCCGAGCGCGAGGCCACCCACCGCGAGGGTGAAGCCGACCACCGTGGCCACACTCACCGCCATCATGAAGGGCGAGGCGCGCAGGATCGTGTTGGTGGTGACCGTGAGCCCGAGCGCGAGGATCACCAGCGGCAGCATGCCCACCACGTACTTGCTGCGGAGCATTGCCCGCGGGTCTAGCGGCGACGAGCGCAGCAGCCACATCTGCCGCCCCTCCAGCGAGATCGAGGGGAAGATGAAGCGCGCTGCCACCGCCGCGATCACAAACCCCGCCAACCCCTGGTTGAGGAACACGATCAACGTCACCAGGAAGACCGGCACCTGTTCGCCGGTGAACAGCGGCAGCGCGCGGATGTTGAACAGGTACACCACCACCAGCACGCTCAGCAGGATCAACTGGCTCCACTGCGTGCTGTCGCGGAAGAAGATCCGCAGGTCCTTGAGGATGAACTCGCGCCGCATCGGCGGGACCGCCCCCATCACGCCTCGCGCGAGCCAGGTCCAGCGCGTGCCGCGCACGTAGCTGTCCGCCCCCTCCTGGGCCCGGGCGAAGCCGCTCGTGTACAGCCGACGATGCAACGCCGCGCCGATCACCACGAAGGCCGCGGCAGTGGTCCACAGCAGCGCGATCGGCAGCGGATCGCCGATCCGGGTGAGCCAGTTCATCAACATGCCGGCCGCCCACTCGCTGGGGAGCAGCGTGTGCGATGGCGTCCGCAGCACCGCAATGAAGTCCACCAGCGAGGCGAACCCTTCCGGACGGGCCAGCTGCTCCGGGCGCATGACGCGGAGGCCCACCACCAGCCCACCCGCCACCACAAGCGTCACCAGTCCGAGCAGGTCACGGGTGCGGCGCGCGGGGAAGATGTTCACCAGCAGCAGCGTGATCGCCGTGCCAACCACACCGGGGATCACGAGGAACGGCACCAGCGCCCCGAGCGCGACGAGCGGAAAGAGCCACCCGCCGCCCCACGCGATGCCGTAGGCGGTGAGCAACGGCACCGCGAGCAGCACCACCATCCACGAGGAGTGCACAATCGTCTCGCCCAGCTTGACGAGGTAGAAACGACCCCAGTCGAGCGGCGCTGCCACCAGCATGTCGAGGTCCCGCGCCAGGAAAAAGGTCGACAGCGCGGAGACGAGGTTCGAGAGGAGGAGAATCGCCGCGAAGGCGAGGAACGCCATCCCCAGCAGCTTCCCCGCGAGCACGGGGCCGATTTCGGGGACGTCCTTGAAGTACGTGACCACCTTCAGGGCGATCCAGAACGCCACGCCCAGGAAAAGCATGCCCGCCAAGGCCAGCAGCAGGCTCCGCCCGCCCGCCCCTTGGCGACCGGAACGCGCCCGGGCCAGCACACTCCGCCACTTGGGTCCCGTGAGGGCGATCAGGCCCGGTTGCCGCATCGCCGGCTCAGCCAAGGACCGCATCCATGTCGTGCTCCTGGTGCTCGCCGGTGAGCCGCAGGAAGAGCTCTTCGAGCCCGGCTGCATCGGCCGCCGCCTGCGCCCGCAACTCCGTCATCGTGCCGCACGCCACCAGCTCGCCGCCGCGAATGATCCCGATCCGGTCGCAGAAGCCCTCGACGATCTCCAACGTGTGGGTGCTCATCAGGACCGTCCCACCGCGCTCCACGAATCGGCGGAACAGCGTCTTGAGCAGACGCGCGCTCTTGGGGTCGAGCCCGACCATCGGTTCGTCCACCACGATCACCTCGGGGCGGTGCACGAAAGCGCTGGAGATGATCAGCTTCTGCCGCATGCCGTGGGAGTAGCTCTCCGTCAGTTCGTGCTTCCACCGCGTGAGCTCGAACAGCCCCAGCAGCTCATCCATCCGTGCCTCGACCGCGGGCCCGTCCTGGCCATACAGCGCGGCGGTGAAGCGCAGGAACTCGGCACCGGAGAGCTTGTCGTACACGAAGGGTCGGTCCGGGATGAAGCCGAGCTTTGCCTTGGCCCCCATCGGGTCGGTGAGGATGTCGATACCGCCCACGTGGATCGAACCGGCCGTCGGGGCCAGAATCCCGGCAATCATCCGCATCGTGGTCGTCTTGCCTGCGCCGTTGGGGCCAAGGAAGCCGAACAGCTCGCCCCGCCGAACTTGGAGGTCGATGCCCTTGACCGCCTCGAACGTGCCATAGCGCTTGACGACTCCGCGCAGGTCGATCATGGTGCCTCCTCCCCGTCAGTCGGGCGCGGGGCCGGGGTGAACCGGACATTCGCGACATGGGGCATCAGGTCCTCCGGGTGGCTGGAGCCACCCCATCCGATGCGAATCAAATCAGTGTCGGCCGTCACCCGCCCCAGCGCAGGGTCGATGCTGCTCCAGGACCCCCGGCCACGCGAGCGCACCTCCGCCCACGCGTGGGTGTAGAGCATCTCGCCCCGCGGCGCGACCCCCACGGCGTAGCGGGCCATCCCGCCGCCTGCGCGCACGACCGCCACGAACAGTCGCGCGATGCCGTCGGCGCGGGCCCGCCCGGCCGCCAACGCACCGGCAGCATCAACGGGCGCGGCGGCGGCGGTATCAAATCGTACGCGCGCCGCAAGCCGCCGGATCACCGTGCCCCAATCGTCCTCGGCGATCGGCACGGCGAGTTCCGCGGCAAGCGCCTGCACCCCCGGGTCGGACTCCTGAATGAAGGGATCCCGCACCGGCGCCTCCCCGAGCCGCGGCCCAGTGAGGTCGCGTGCGGCAACCACCAGCAGCCCATTGCCGCGCATCCGCTGCCGCCCGCCGGCCAGCGCCTCGAGCGCCCAGGGTGCCAAGGCGGACCCGTCGCGATGGGTCACCATGAAGCGCGCCGGCGTGGAGTCGGCACCCGGTCCCCGCACGGCGGCGGTGAGCGACTCGAGGTCGGGCAAGGCGGCACGAATCCGGGGCCGCGCGTCGGCCAGCCCCTCGCTGAAGGCCTGCTGCACGATGCCGAAGTCGTCACGCCGCCACGTGGTGCCGAGCGGGTGCTCCAGGGCGATCAGCGTGCCCCGTGGGTCGACCGTGAGCCGAATCGGGCCGGTCGGGGCGTCGAGGATCACGGTGCGGGTTTCGACGGTGTCGAAGGCCAGGGGCACCCACGCGCCGTCGGCGTTCCGCTCGGCGCTGTCTGAGTAGACACCAACGCCCACCTCGCTGCCAGGGATCGCCGTGCCCGGGCGGATTGCTGCCGGCCACCCTGCCAGGAACGGCAGCGTGCGCTCCTCACCCGCGCCGAGGGCCCCGGTCAGTGCCAGCCGATAGCTCGCCACGAGCAGCGGCACCGGCACCGGCCCCTCCGTTGACTCGCCCGTCGTGGTCGAGGTCGGCGTCTGGATGATCTGCGTGGTACGCCCGTTGGCCACGGTGATCCGGGTCTCCTCCCGACGGGCCCCCACCATCAGGCGCGACACCAGCTCCGTCAGGGCCAGAGAGGGCCCGAGGGTGATCTCGGTGCTCCGGTTCACGCGACGCGTGCCCGTGCCCTCTGGATACTCCTGCCAGGCGTTCTCAAGGACCCGATATCCCGGGGAGAGGGTATCCACCGTGATGCCCACCACCCCGACCTGCGTCTCGCCCGCCATGACCGCAAACCAGGCGTCGCCCGGAGCCAACCGGAGCGCCGCGGCGGTCGTCAGGGTGCTGGTCTCGCTCCGGCCAAGTTGGCGGGCCGCCAGCCACCCAAGCGATCCGCCCCAGGCCAGGAGGACGACAATCGCCGCAATGCCGCGCGGGGAGGGGGAGGAGAGGCGCATCTGGATTCGTCGTTGCAAGGGTTGGGCCTCCCGGGGATGACCCCCCGCATTGCTCCGGGTTCCGGTCCCGCCTTACCATTGGGGGTTATGGCTGAAGAGTTCCTGATCGTTCGTGGTGCCCGCGAGCACAACCTCAAGAACGTCTCCGTCCGCATTCCGCGGAATGCGTTGACGGTCATCACCGGCCTGTCGGGGTCGGGGAAGTCCTCGCTCGCCTTCGATACGATCTACGCCGAGGGCCAGCGCCGCTACGTCGAATCGCTCTCCGCGTATGCCCGGCAGTTCCTCGGGCTGATGGAGAAGCCGGATGTTGACGCGATCGAAGGGCTCTCCCCCGCGATCTCCATCGAGCAGAAGACCACCGGGCACAATCCCCGTTCCACGGTCGGCACGGTGACGGAAATCTACGACTACATGCGCCTCCTGTGGGCGCGCGCCGGGGTGCCGCACTGTCCCAACGACGGCACGCCGATCACGCGCTCGAGCGCCGCGCAGATCGCCGATACGATCCTGACGTGGCCCGAGGGGACCCGCATCGAGCTGCTCGGCCCGATGGTGCGCGGACGCAAGGGTGAGTTCCGCGACCTGTTCGAGGAGCTGCAGCAGCAAGGCTACGTCCGCGTCCGCGTGGATGGCGAGGTCCACGACCTCGGCGCGGTCCCCAAGCTGAACCGGCGGCAGAACCACGACATCGCCGTCGTGGTCGATCGCCTGGTGGTCCTGGAGAGTGATCGCAGCCGGCTCGTGGACTCCCTCGAGACGGCGCTGCGCGTGGCCGACGGCGTGGTGGAGGTGAGCCGGCAGGACGCCAAGGCAAAGGCGCCCACCACGAGGATGTTCTCCGAACGCTTTGCATGCCCGACCTGCGGCCTGTCCCTGCCGGAGCTCGAGCCGCGGCAGTTTTCGTTCAACTCGCCGTTCGGGGCCTGTGCCGAGTGCCATGGGGTCGGCACCTCACGCATCCCCAATGCGGATCTGGTCTTGGGTGACTCGCGCATCTCGATCCTCGAAGGCGTCGTGTTGCCGTGGGGTGAGCCGTCCGGGTACCTGCGCAAGGTGGTGCTGCCAACGCTCGCCCGGGCGTTCAAGTTCGATCTGGCCAAGCCGTGGGCGGAGCTTCCGGAGAAGGCCCGTGGCATCCTCTTGCACGGGGCCCCCGGCAAGAAACTCACGTACGTGGCCGAGGGTGGCCGCGGACGCGAGGTCGAGGGCGAGTGGGAGGGGATCCTCACCAACGTGCAGCGTCGGTGGCGCGAATCGTCGAGCGAGTCGGTGCGCTCCGATCTTGAGGGCTACATGGTCGAGCAACCGTGCCCGGCATGCCATGGCAAGCGACTCAAGCCGGAGTCGCTCTCGGTGCTCGTGCACGGGGTGAGCATCGGTGATGTGGTGGCCCTCCCGGTGGACGGCGCGATCGCCTACTTCAGCGGCATCCCGACGCTGCGCGGCGCCCCGGGCGCGGTGGATCCGGAGATCGCCGGCCCGATCCTGAAGGAAGTGGTGGAGCGGCTCACGTTCCTGCGCGATGTCGGACTCGAATACCTCACACTGGGCCGATCGGCGGGGACGCTCTCGGGTGGCGAGGCGCAGCGTATCCGTCTCGCGACGCAGATCGGCTCGCGCCTGGTGGGCGTGCTCTACATCCTCGACGAGCCCAGCATCGGACTGCACCAGCGCGACAACGAGCGGCTGCTCGAAACGCTGCGCGAGCTGCGCGATCTCGGCAACACCGTGATCGTGGTGGAGCACGACGAGGACACGATCCGCGCCGCCGACCACATCATCGACCTCGGCCCGCGCGCGGGGCGCTTCGGTGGCGAGGTGGTCGCCGAGGGGACGATCGACGACATCCTCGCGCATCCCGACTCGCTCACCGCCCGCTACCTGCGCGATGAACTGCGCGTGCCGATCCCGGCCACCCGCCGTCCGCTGAAGTCCGAGCGGGCGCTCCGGATCGTGGGGGCGAAGGCCAACAACCTGCAAGACCTCACGGTGGAGATCCCGCTCGGCCTCTTCGTGGCCGTCACCGGCGTCTCGGGGTCGGGCAAGAGCACGCTCATCACCGACATCCTCTACCAGACCCTGGCGCGGCATTTCTACCGGGCCAAGGTGCTGCCCGGGGCGCACGACCGGATCGAGGGGCTCGACCTGCTCGACAAGGTCATCGAGATTGACCAGTCGCCGATCGGCCGCACGCCACGATCCAACCCGGCCACCTACACCGGCCTCTTCACGCCGATTCGGGAACTGTTCACCCAGTTGCCCGAGGCAAAGATGCGCGGCTACGGCCCCGGGCGCTTCTCGTTCAACGTCAAGGGCGGCCGCTGCGAGGCGTGTCAAGGCGACGGCCTGGTCAAGATCGAGATGCACTTCCTCCCCGACGTCTACGTGCCGTGCGAGGTCTGCAAGGGCCGGCGCTACAACCGCGAGACGCTGGAGGTGCGCTACAAGGGGAAGAGCATCGCCGATGTGCTCGACCTCACCGTCGCGGACGCACTCGATTTCTTCAGCGCGCAGGGCCGGATCGCCGATCGCCTTGAGCTGCTCAATGATGTCGGCCTGGGCTACCTGCACCTTGGACAAGCGGCCACCACGCTCTCCGGGGGCGAGGCCCAGCGAGTCAAGCTCGCCACCGAGCTCGCGAAGCGCGACACGGGGCGGACGCTCTACATTCTGGATGAACCGACGACGGGCCTCCACTTCGAGGACGTCCGACTGTTGCTCGAGGTGCTCCACCGGCTCGTGGAGAAGGGCAACAGCGTGCTGGTCATCGAACACAACCTCGACGTGATCAAGACGGCCGACTGGGTGCTCGACCTCGGCCCCGATGGCGGGGTGCGTGGCGGGGAGCTCGTGGCCGCGGGGACCCCCGAAGCCGTGGCGCAGGTGGCCGCGAGTCATACCGGACACTTCCTGCGGCGGACCCTCGGGACCTGAGCCCACGGAACTCTACCCCCCTGCGGCACGTAGACGTCCCAAGGCCCACTTACCCTGCTGCGCCCCGGAGCCGCCGTGAGCGAGATCACCCTGGAGAGCGTCCGCGACCAATTCGCCACCCAGTACGCCCTCGAGCGCGAGCTCGGCCGAGGCGGGATGGGTGTGGTCTTCCTCGCGCGCGAGCTCTCGCTGGACCGGATGGTGGCGATCAAGGTGCTGCCGCCCCGGCTCGCCGTTGATCCGGGCACCCGCGAGCGGTTCCTGCGCGAGGCGCGCACCGCCGCCCAGCTCTCGCACCCGAACATCGTGCCGATCTTCCGGGCCGACAGCATCGACGGACTGGCGTTCTTCGCGATGGGCTACGTCGACGGGGAGAGCCTCGCCGAGCGACTGGCTGCGCGGGGCCCGCTGCCGCCGGCCGACG
>JBBQQJ010000108.1:0-9115 GCA_038216165.1 Gemmatimonadales bacterium
GGTGCCGTTGCGACAGGGACTGGAGCTGAGCGTGCCGTATTTCAGGTCGGTGGTGGGTTGATGCGGGTGAGCGTGGGCGAGCTCCTCGGCACCGCGCGTGAGCGCTTCACGGCGCGCGACTGGTACGGCGCACTCCTCTGCCTCGAGGATGCCATCGGCAGCGAGCGTGCCTATGCTGACGTTCATCACCTGCGCGGCCTTTGCCTGACGATGCTGGACCGCCCCGAGGAGGCCCTGGAGGCGTTCGGACGCGCCCTGGAACTGAACCCGTGCTATGTCGAGGCCCACCTGCACCGCGGCCTCGTCCTCAACCAACTCGGCCGCACCACCGAGGCAGCCGGGGCGTTCGCCAGCGCCGCCGACAGCGAAGGCCCGTCCATCGCGGGCCTCACCGGGCCGGTCGCGGCACGACTCGCCAATGAGCATGGGCGCGTGGGGGACCTCTACGCCGAGGCGGGGGCGTTGGCGGAGGCGATCCTCGAGTACCGGCGGGCCGTGCAACTCGGCCCGGCCTTCCATGATCTCCGGATGCGGCTCGCCCGTCTGCTGCTCGAGTCCGGGAATCCGCTCCAGTCTCGGGAAGAGCTGGAGGTGATCCTCGCCGCGCGCCCGGACTGGACCGAGGCCCGCGTCCAACTCGGCCTGGCCCGCTACCTTGCCGGCGACGTGGCCGGCGCGCGCGACGTCTGGTTGGCGTGTCAGGCGGATCGACCGGACGTCGCCCGGGTGAACGCCTACCTGGCGATGGTGGAGCGGATCCCCGAATGAGGTGCGTCGCGCTGCTGGCGATCGCCTTGGTGGCGGGGTGCGGCGGCCGCGGTGTGGATCACGAGCGGGACGGGGACCGGGCGTGGGCCGATGATCGGGCAGGCGACGCCCTCGTGGCGTGGCGTCAGGCGCCCCAGGCGCCGCGTCTCCTGGCGAAGCGGGCCGAGGCCGCCCTCGTGACCGGGCAGCTGGTGCTGGCGGCCCAACTCTGGGTGGAGCTCGCCGCCGCCGCGCCCGAGCGCACCGGGGAAGCGGCGAGCGGGTTGGCCCGTACCGCCAGCGTGGCGGAACGCCAGAATGATGGACTCGCCCTGCGGCAGGCGATCCTGGCGTTACGGGAGATTGCCCCCGCGTGGCCGGTCGGTCGCCTTGCGCTTGGCCTCCGACTCGACGAAGATCTCGCGGCCGCCGATGTGGCGGCGCTCGTCCCGGTGGTGCTCGCGACCAGCCCGGGGCCGAACGGGAGTGCCGCGCTCCTGAGCCGCCTCGCCGATGCCGAGCGACTGCTGGGGCGCTGTGACATCGCGGTGCCGGTGTTCGAGTTGGTGGCGCGGCGGTCGGACGCGGCCATGGCGGCCGAGACCGTGGTCCGGCTGGCGAGCTGCGAGCTCGCCCTCGGGTTGGAGGCGATGGCCCGGGATGACGCCGCTGCCGCGCGCGAGTGGCTGGAGCGGGCCGCGGGGCGTGGCCCCGATTCGGCGCCGGGGCGGCGTGCCTTGGTGGCCCTCGGTGACCTGGACCTGGCCGACGGCGACCCGTTCGCCGCGATGTTGACTTGGCAGTCCGTGGTGGCGACCTCGGTCGCCCCTGATTCGATCACCGCCCTCGCGCAGGCCCGGCTCCGTTCGGTGCCGATGCCGCCCGAGGTGACTGAGAGTGTGGAAAGGCCCTGATGCGGAAGCCCGTGCTGCTGCTCGCTCTGCTCGCCGCCGCTTGTGGCGGTGGCAACCGACCCGACACGGCGCCGACCGCCGGGGTCGTGTTGACGAGCGCACAGATCGACTCCCTCTGGACCAATGCCACGGCGTTGCTCGCCGACCGCAAATGGACCAAGGCGATCACGGCCTTCGAGCGGATCCAGCTCGAGCTGCCCACCCGCGACCCCCGGCGCCCCGGCGCGCGGTTCATGATCGCGGAGGCACGCCTCGGCGAACGCAGCAACTTGCAGGCGGTGCGCGAGTTCCGCCGGGTCGCCGATGACTTCCCCGGTGACTCGCTTGCCCCTGAGGCGCTCAAGCGCGCCGGCGATGCGTACGCCCGACTCTGGCGCCGGCCCGAACTCGATCCAACCTACGGCATGCAGGCGATGGCCACCTATCAAGAGGTCACCTCCCGGTTCCCCGGCACCCCGGCGGCGACGGCGGCGCAGGTCCGCCTGGCCGAGCTGGAGAACATGTTCGCCTTCAAGACCTACAAGTCAGCCCTCTTCTATATCCGCTACAAGGCGCTCGACTCGGCGATTCTCTACCTGAAGGACCTCGTCGCCACCTACCCGCGGGCCGAGATCGTGCCGGAGGCCCTCGAGCGATTGGTGGAGACCTACCAGACACTCGGCTACGTCGAGGAGCAACAGGAAATCTGTACCTTCTTCCGGCGCACCCATCCCGAGGCGCCCAATCTGGCCGCGACCTGTCCAGTGCCGGCCGAGGCGAAGGGCGGCCCCTGAGGTGCGACTGGGGATCCTCGGCGGCTCCTTCGACCCGATCCACCATGCACACCTGATCGTGGCCCAGCTTGCGCGTGAGCAACTGGGCCTCGATCGCGTCGTGCTCATGGTGGCCGCCCACCAGCCGCTCAAGGCGGGGCACGGGGCGCCAGCCGTGGATCGGGCACGGATGGCGGAGCTGGCCATCGACGGGATCGAGGGCCTGGTGGTGGATTGCCGGGAGCTTGGCCGCCCGGGCCCCTCCTACACCGTGGATACGCTGCGGGAGCTGGCGGCGGAACAGCCCGGGGCGGAGCTCATTCTCCTTCTCGGAGCGGATACTGCACGGCAGTTCGCGTCGTGGCGTGATCCCGAGGGCATCCGGGCGCTGGCGACCTTGGCGGCCTTCGCGCGCTCGGGCGAGGCGCCGCCAGCAGAGATTCCGCTGCGAGTGGATGTCCCGCGCCTGGAGCTGTCGAGCACAGCGATTCGGGCCCGGGCGGCGGCGGGGCGAAGCCTGGCCGGATGGGTCCCTGCCTCCGTGGCAGGTTACATTTCCGGGTTGGCTCTGTACGGGACCCCAAGCGAGGGCGCATGATCAAGCAGGTGGTGGAGGCGATCTTCGGATCGCGGCAGGCTCGTGAAATGAAGAAGCTCCAGCCGTTGCTCGAGACCATTCACGCGCATGAAGCGCGCCTGGCGGAGCTGGACGAGGCCACCCTGCTGGCCCAGACCGCCAAGTTCCGGGGCGTCCTTGCCGAGCAGACCGACGCCCTCAAGGCGGAGGTGGTCCGTCTCCGGGTCGCCAAGCACGACTGCGCCGACCCGGTGGAACGCGACGCCCTCGAGGGGCAATTGGTCACCGCGGAGAACGGGTGGAAGCAGGCGGTGGCCGAGACGCTCGACGAGATCCTGCCCGAGGCCTTTGCCACCGTGCGCGAGGCATGCCGGCGGCTGGTCGGGACGACGGTCGACGTGACCGGGCAGCCGATCGAGTGGAACATGGTCCCGTACGACGTGCAGCTCATCGGCGGGGTGAACCTCCATCGGGGGCGCATCGCTGAGATGGCCACCGGCGAGGGCAAGACGCTCGTCGCCACGCTGCCGCTCTATCTCAATGGGCTCACCGGGCGTGGCGCACACCTCGTCACGGTCAACAACTACCTCGCCCGCCGCGACTCGCAGTGGATGGGGCATCTCTACCGGTATCTCGGCCTGACCGTGGCCTGCCTGGACGACACCATGCCGTCCTCGCCCGAGCGGCGCGAGGCCTACCTCGCCGACATCACCTACGGCACCAACAACGAATTCGGCTTCGACTACCTCCGCGACAACATGGTCTTCGCGCTCGAGCAGCGGGTGCAGCGGGACCATGTGTACGCCATCATCGACGAGGTGGACTCGATCCTCATCGACGAGGCGCGCACGCCGCTGATCATCTCGGGCCCGGTGGGCGACGAGGACAGCACCGTCTATCGCGCCAACAACGCGCGTGTGGCGGATCTGGTGCGCAAGCAGACCGCGGTGGTCAACACGCTGCTGGCCGAGGCCGAGCGGCTGCTGGCGGACGAGGCCACGCGCAAGGAGGCCGGGGTCAAGTTGTACCAGGCGCGCCTCGGCATGCCGAAGAACAAGAAGCTCGGCAAGATGGTCAATGAGACCGGGATCCAGCAGCTGGTGTCCCGGGCCGAGCTCGATGCCATCGCCGACCGCAAGCTGCCCATCAAGCAGCAGGCGATGCGCGGGATCGAGGACCAGCTCTTCTTCGTCCTCGATGAGAAGGGGCATTCGGTCCACCTCACCGACCTCGGCGCCGCCGCGCTCTCGCCCGGCGATCCGCAGCTCTTCCTCGTGCCCGACATCTCCCAGGACATCCATGCGGTCGAGATCGATCCCACCCTCGAGCCGGCCGAGCGGCTGGAGCGCCGCAACGCGATCGAGTCGGCATACGCGCAGAAGAGCGAGCAGCTGCACATCATCCACAAGCTGCTGCAGGCGCACGCGCTCTACGAGCGCGAGGTCGAGTACATCGTGCAGGAGGGCCAGGTCCTCATCGTCGACGAGTTCACCGGGCGCATCATGCACGGGCGCCGGTGGTCGGACGGGCTGCACCAAGCGGTGGAGGCGAAGGAGGGGGTGACGGTCAAGGGCGAGACGCAGACCTTCGCGACCATCACGATCCAGAATTACTTCCGCATGTTCGAGAAGCTCAGCGGCATGACGGGCACGGCCGAGACGGAAGAGACCGAGTTCTACACGATCTACGGCCTCGAGGTGGCGGTCATCCCGACCAACCGGCCGATCACCCGGCGCGACCTGCCGGACCGCATCTATCGGACGCGGCGTGAGAAGTACAATGCGGTGGTGGACGAGGTGGCCCGGATCCACGAGGCGGGGTGGCCGATCCTGATCGGCACCACGAGCGTGGACGTCTCGGAGACCCTCTCGCGCCAGCTCAAGCGTCGCGGGTTGGTGCACGAGGTGCTCAACGCCAAGTACCACCAGCGCGAAGCCGAGATCGTGGCCAAGGCCGGCCAGCAGGGTGGGATCACGATCGCCACCAACATGGCGGGCCGCGGGACCGACATCAAGCTCGATCCGCGGCTCGACCTCACCGACCCGACCGCGGGACTCCACATCGTGGGCACCGAGCGCCACGAGTCGCGCCGCATCGACCGCCAGCTGCGCGGGCGCTCCGGCCGCCAGGGCGACCCGGGTGAGACGCTCTTCTTCCTGTCCCTCGAGGACGACCTCATGCGCCTCTTTGGCGGCATGGACCGGATCGCCAAGATGATGGACAAGGGCGGGGCGGAGGAGGGCGAGGTGATCACCGGCAAGCTGATCACCGCCGCGATCGAGGGCGCCCAGAAGCGGGTCGAGCTGCAGAACTTCCAGGCCCGGAAGCGTGCCCTGGAGTACGATGACGTGCTCAACCAGCAACGCGACGTGGTGTACTCGACTCGCCTCTTCGCGCTCGAGCGGGGCGAGGAGCTCAAGGCCGAGGCGCTGAAGATGATCACCGCAGGTGTGGAGCGGTATGTCCGCGACCAGCTCGGGGTGCAGACCCCGGAGCAATGGGACCGTGCGGTGCTGCGGGAGGGACTGATGATGCAGTTCCTGATCGCCGTGGAGGAACTCGAGGATCCGGCAGTGACCCCCGACCTGGACGCGGTCCTGGCCGCCACCCGGGGCGAGGCCGAGCACACCTTCCAGCGCAAGCTCGAGTACCTCGAGGAGTTCGGGGCCCGGCTTGGCTATCCCGGCGTGCCGTTGCAGGTCCTCTCCCAGGTAACGCTCAGCGTGCTGGACGACAAGTGGAAGGACCACCTCTACGACCTCGACCAGTTGCGGAACGCGATCCATTATCGCGCCTACGGCCAGAAGGACCCCTTGGTGGAGTACAAAAAGGAGGCCTTCGAGATGTTCGAGGATCTCCTGCGGGACATCCAGGGGACCTTTGCCGACCGCTTCCTCAAGGTGCAGGTGAATGTCGACGGCGGGCCGCCCCCGCCGCCCGCTCCCGCACCACCTCCCACGCCGTCGGAGCCGTCCTCGGACGATCTCTTCCGGGGGGGAAGCGCCGCCGCCGCGCCGAGGCCGGGCCTGACCGCCGCCGCGCCGGGGGGTGGGACCTTCGGGGCCCCGTCCCTCCCTGCGGCCGCAACGATCGGGCGCAACGATCCGTGCCCCTGCGGCAGTGGGAAGAAGTACAAGAAGTGCCACGGGGCGAACACCTAGGGCGACCTGCATCCTGACCGTTACGGTCGGGTTACAGGTGGGGGTGGCGGATTTCGGACCATTTCGTAGCTTAGTGCCGGTTGTGAAGCCCCGGGCGCCTTGGCAGGACCGTCCCGGAGATGCAGGACCTGCCGCTGCGGCTCTCCGCGCGACAGGTGTATCCACTCTTGGGAGAACACTCATGCAGAGGTTGTTTACCGCCTTGTCTCTGGTGGCCGCGCTTGCGGCAGCCGGGACGTCTTCGATGACCGCGCAAGGTGTCACCACCTCGCAAATCCGCGGCACGATCAGCGGTCCCAATGGCGTCCTCGCCGGGGCCCAGATCACCGCGACCCACGAGCCATCGGGCACCCGGTACACCGCGACGTCGCGTGGCGATGGCCGGTTCGCGATCCCCGGCATGCGTGTCGGCGGGCCGTACACCGTGCAGTCCCGGGCCATCGGGTTCCAGGCCCAGAGCCGCGAGAACGTCTTTCTGGCCCTCGGCCAGGCCACCGACGTCAACTTCGGCATGCGCGAGGTGGCGGTGGTGCTGCAGGACCTGACCGTCGCCGGGCAGGCCGGTGTGCTGACCTCCACCCGGACCGGCGCGAGCACGCAGGTATCCCGCGAGGCGATCGAGGTGCTGCCGACGATCAACCGCAGCATCGACGACCTGACCCGGCTGACCCCGCAGGCGCGTGGCCAGTCGTTTGCGGGCGTCGATCCGCGCCTCAACAACGTCACCGTGGACGGCGCCTACTTCAACAACTCGTTTGGCCTCGGCGGCGGCACCACGCCCGGCGGCCGCACCGGCGTCTCGCCGATCCCGCTCGACGCGATCGAGCAGATCACCGTCAACGTGGCTCCGTACGACGTCCGCCAGGGCAACTTCGTCGGCGCCGGCATCGCGACCGTGACCAAGAGCGGCACCAACGAAGTCAAGGGCTCGCTCTACTACCTGTACCGCAACGAGAACTACGTCGGGACCGAGGCCAAGGGCAACACCTTCAACCCCGGCACCTTCAAGTATGACCAGATCGGCGTGCGCCTCGGTGGCCCGATCATCAAGAACAAGCTCTTCTTCTTCGGCAACTACGAGAACGACGGCATCACCGAGCCAGGCACGAACTTCGTGGCCAACACCGGGGGGCAGCCGGTCGAGGGGAATACCACCCGCGTCCTCAAGAGCGACCTCGACAACCTCTCGACCTACCTGACGGACAACTTCGGCTACAATCCTGGCCCGTATCAGGGCTATGACTCCGAGACGCCGTCGGAGCGGTTCATTGGGCGCCTGGACTTCAACGCCAGCGACCGTACCAAGATGAGCCTCCGGTACGTCCAGCTGAATTCCAATACCGACGTGCTGCTCTCCAACTCGACCTCGCTCGGCTTCGGCAACCGCCGCAGCAGCACCAACGGCCTCAACTTCCAGAACTCGAACTTCCAGATCAAGGAAGATATCCGCTCGCTCGTCGGCGAGGTGAACTCACTGATCGGGGCCAACATGGCCAACAACCTGATCGTGGGCTACACCAAGAACGACGAGTCGCGCACGGTGCGCGGCTCGGGGGAGCTCTTCCCGCTCGTGGACATCCTCCGCGACGGCGCAACCTACACCACGTTCGGCTACGAGCCGTTCACGCCGAACAACGAGCTCCGCTATAACTCCTACCAGTTCCAGAACAACTTCACGATCTATGGCAACCGTCACGACCTGACCTTCGGCGCCAGCGTTGAGCGCTACGAGTCGGAGAACGTCTTCTTCCCGGGGTCGCAGAGCGCGTACGTCTACAACTCGCTCGATGACTTCTACACCGACGCCAACGACTTCCTGGCCAACCCGAACCGGACCGCGTCGCCGGTCACCCTGCGCCGCTTCCAGGTGCGCTGGAACAACATCCCGGGCGCGGAAAAGCCGGTCCAACCGCTCGAGGTGCTGTACGCCGGCCTCTACGCACAGGATGAGTGGCGCGCGAGCGACAACCTGAAGCTCACCCTGGGTTTCCGGGTTGATGCGCCGCGCTTCGGTGATACCGGCTTCGAGAACGCTGCCGCCAACGCGCTGACCTTCCGTGACGAGACGGGCGCCGACGTCCAGTACGAGACGCAGTCGCTGCCGGGCGTGAACCCGCTCTTCTCGCCGCGCCTCGGCTTCAACTACGATGCCAAGGGCGATCGCTCGACCCAGATCCGTGGCGGCACCGGCATCTTCACCGGCCGTCCGGCCTACGTCTGGATTTCGAACCAGATCGGCGAGAATGGTGTGCTCACCGGCTTCGAGCAGCTCGACAACACCACCGCACGCCCGTGGAATCCGGACCCGAACGCCTACAAGCCCACCAACGTGACCGGCGCTCCGGCCTCGGCGTACGGCCTCGCGTTCACCAATTCGGATTTCAAGTTCCCGCAGGTCTGGCGCACGAACATCGCCGTGGACCAGGAGCTGCCCTACGGTCTGGTCGGTACGGCCGAGTTCCTGTACACCAAGGACGTCAACGGCGTGACGTACATCAACGCCAACCTCGCCGAGCCCACGACGACCTTCAGCGGCGCCGACACACGCTCGCGCTGGGTGGGTGGCAATGCCGGCAACCGGATCCACAGCAATGTGTCCGGCGCGTTCGTGCTCAAGAACCAGAGCGCCGGCAAGGCCTGGAATTACGCCTTGTCGCTCGAGCGGCCGTTCCGGAACGGCTTCTACGCCAAGGCGGGCTACAGCTACGGGGAGGCCAAGAACCTGATTGATCCGGGCTCCATCGCGTCCGGGTCGTGGAATGGCAACCCGATTGTGGGCGACCCGAACAACCCGGTGCTGTCGCGCGCCTCGAACTCGCCAGGCCACCGGTTCTTCACCGCCCTGTCGATGCGCAAGGAGTACTTCGGCTTCGGCGCGACCACCGTGTCGCTCTTCCTGGACGGCCAGACGCAGGGCTTCGCCAGCTACGTCTACAACGGTGACATGAACGGTGAGGGCGCGTT
>JBBQQJ010000109.1:0-9109 GCA_038216165.1 Gemmatimonadales bacterium
GTGGTCTGCACCGAGTTGAAGTAGCTCGCGGTGCTGCAGCCGCGGTGGCATGCGCCACAATAATGGCAGCTGGCACGGCCGTTGTGTGCCGTGGAGAGTACGGCCACCCGACCGATCGTCAGGTGGCGTGATCCGCCATACGTCGTGCGGAGGCCGTCGCGGAACCACTGCTCGGCGCAGGTGAGTTCCATCGGCGGCAGGAACGGCCCATCGGGCAAATGGGCGAGCCCGAGGCGCTCGCCGGAGATGCCGGCGTAGGCCTCCACCTTGTCGTACCACGGCGCGAGGTCACGGTAGCGGATGGGCCAGTCGGTGCCATTGCCGTCCTTCGCGTTGGCCTCGAAGTCCAGGTCACTCATCCGGTAGCACTGCCGGCCCCACATGATCGACTTCCCCCCCACCTGTCGGCCGCGGATCCAGTCAAACGGCCGGTCGGTCGCGGTGGTGTAGGGGTTGTCGTCGTCGTTCACGAAGAACTGCGTCGCGCCCTCGTCACAGGCATAGCACTTTCGCTGCACCGGCTGACGCGCGAGCTGCTTCCGGTCGCCGAGATAGCGATAGGTGAAGTCGTAGGCGGGCGCGTTCATCAGGAAGTCGCGCGCCGGATCAATCGGCCGCCCGGCCTCCAGCACCAAGGTATTGAGCCCCTTCTCGGTCAATTCCTTTGCGGCCCAGCCGCCGGAGATCCCCGAGCCGATGACGATGGCGTCGTAGCTCTCACGACGCGCCCGCCGTTCACCGTTCACCGTTCACCTCCGTCGCCGGTCCGGCGGCTGACGCGGCCGGCGGGTTGTCCCCTTTTCCCCCTCACCCCTCACCCCCGTTGCCGGCTGGTGCTGGCTCCAGAACGGCACACCCCTCGTACCGCCCCGGCACCGGATTTACCCGCAACTCCTCCTCAATCCCTACATAGGAGGTGTAGTACCCCTGCAGGGTGAGCCATTTGAGGTCGCGCCACGCGGTGCCGTCAAAGCCGCCTTCCGTCACATAGGCATCGAACTCCATCGCCGACAGTACGCTGTCCTGCTGCGCGGCGGTGAGCTGCACGAAGAGCCGTTGGTGCAGGGCACTGCTGCGGGTGTCGAGCTCCACGAGCCCGCCCAGGAAGCGGCGCTGTCGCTCCGGGGTGAACTGCTCCGCCACGATCAGTTCGGCAAAGCGATGGCACTCCGCCACGAAGGCGCCCGGCGTGTCGGTGGCAGGAAGGATGCGCTCGCACGCCGCGGCCACCGTGTGCATCTGGTGAGTGTCGAAGAAGCCGAGCGGTGAGCGATCGGCCCGGAGGCGGGCGTGGGTGCGGGTCCCGAGAGCGAGAAGTTCCTCGGCCGGGATGGCGGCGAGCGCGGAGACACTGCCCAGCAGGCGAAGGAGGTCGCGACGGAGCAAAATGGAGCCCCTTGGAAAAGGAGAGACGGAATATATGTGAACGGGGAACGGCGTTCGCCCCTACGGTACCAACCGTTCCCAGCGCGGCACCAGACGGCCAACGCCGGCGCCGACCAGCGCGCCGCCGGCACCACCGACGAGCGCGCCGAGGGCTCCACCGGCCCATTGATCGCCCTGGCACCCATGCGTGCTCTCGCAGAGGCCCCCCACGATCAGATAAAAGAACCCGCCCACCGCGAGCCCGCCAATTCCACCCCCGATGAGGGCGCCCCGACCCGCCGAGCGACGCTGGCGTTCCACGCCGAGGATCGCCGCGAGGGGAATCTCCTGCGTGCGGGTGTCGTGACGCAGCGTGACCGTCGTGGCGCCGAGGGCCAGGATCATTCCTGTGACGCTGGCGTCGGCAGTGCGGACACGGATCGTGGTACCATCGGGCACCAGCCCGATCCCGACCTCACCCAGCGCCGCGCAGTCGGGACGCGGCAGGAAATCGAGGCGCATGGTCCTCGGCACACCCGCTTCCATGCCGGCGAGGTGCACGGTGAGCGCACCACGAGGAGCGCGCACGTAGGCGATGCGTTGCGGGAAGTCGTGGGTCGGATTCGTCACCACGAGCGAGTCGGGGCCGGCCGTGGTGGCGGGAAAGGTCGTGGCACGCTGCCCAACCGGTTCCGCGATGTAGAGGACGCGATCCTCTCGCGGCACCAAGCGCAGGCGTTCGGTCACACGCCGCTGGCCATCGCGCACGACGGATCCCACGCCGAGGAGTCGGCCGTTGTCCCGGCGGACCCAGCTCTCCTGCATGGTGCCCGCCGCCCAGCAGCCCTCGAGCCACGGCGCCGACGGCACCTGCGCGGCGAGCGGCGCGGCGAGGAGCGTGGCCAAGCATGTGGCGCCAATGAATGTCCGGCCCCGTTCACCGTTCACGATTCACCCCCTCTACCATCTCCTCGATCACCTGTACCACGCGTGCGGGCGCGTCGAGCATCACCCAGTGTGACACGTCCCGCAGCGCGGTGCGCGGGAGGGAGGGCCGGAGCGCGTGCAGTGCGAAGGCGGCCGCGTTGACGGGTGCCGTCACCAGCGCAATCGGCCCGTCATAGCGATCGATCGCCTCGGTGGGGCGGTAGGCGAGGAGCGAGCGGTACATCGCGCGCACCATCGGTCGCGGAGCCGCGAGCATCGCCGCGCGCACGCGGCGTTCGGTGTGCGGTTGGGCACCATCGAGCGCCACGCCGATGGCGCCCTCCACCGTGTCGGCATAACAGGCCTCGTCCTCGAGACCGGCAAGGAAGCCGCGCAGCGCATCGGGTGGCACGAAGGAGAAGTCGCCGGCGGGGTCGAGCAGGAGCACACCACCGACACGCCCGGGATGGCGGGCAGCGAATTCCAGCACCACCGAGGCCCCGAACGAGTGCCCCACCAGCACTGGTGCCTCCAGCGCGAGCGTGTCGAGGACCGCCCCGAGATCATCGGTGCACAGGTCAACGGCCCAGGCATGGTCGCTCGGCGGCGAGGAACGGCCGTGGCCGCGCAACTCGGGCACATAGACCGGGTGCCGCGGCGCGAGCTCGCGAACGATGGCATCCCAGAACGACGCGTCGCCCGCCATCCCGTGGACCAGTACCACCGGCACGCCACGGGCCGCGCCGTGTTCCTCGACGGCGAGGATCCCTGCGGGCCCAGTGACATGGCGCATGCTAGCGACAGCTCCTCGCCTCGGGGGGATCCTCCCGACCATACCGGGTGCGCATCACATGCGCTCCCGTGGCCGATTGGGTCACCACGAAGAGTTGATCATGATTGCCGTCACACAGATCACCCACGGCTGGGCCGCCGAGCGCCGCCACGATGAGGCCCACCGTATTGCTGTGGCCCACCACCAGGACCACGCCACCTTGCGCCTTGGCCACCGTGGCCACCCGGGCGGCGTGTGCAGCGATGTCGTCGCCCTCCACCGGCAGGATCATCGGCGTGACGCCAAACCGCGCAATGACGGCCGAGGCGGTCTCGACGGTGCGCCGGAATGGCGTGATGAGCACGGTCGTCACCCCGGCATCGGCCAGGACGGAATCGAGGGCGGCGGCCCGCGCCCACCCCGCTGCGCTGAGCGTGGGGTCGCGATCGACCAGGCTCGCCTTTTCGGCGTGTCGCACCACCACAACTGTGGCGGCCGGTGGTGCGGCCACCGCAAGCTGGAAGAGGAGGGAGAGGAGCATGGTCCAATCTACTGCGTGGGAACGGGTGGGGGGCGCACGGTGCACGGGGAACGGTGCACGGAGGTCTTGGTCGGGGCGATGTCATCCCGACCGAGCGCCGCAGGCGCGAGTGGAGGGATCGCTTGCCCACCCGGAGCGATCCCTCGACTCCCCCTCACCCCTTACCCTTTACCTCCCGCTCGTAGGCCTCGACAAACCCCCGGATCGCCCCCTTCACGGGGGCGTCGCCCTCGCCATCGAGCAGGCTCCAGTCGGAGGCCGCGCGCCGGACGACCGCGAACAGGGCCACGCCAACCACGGCGGCCGGGATGATGGCGCGGGGCCCCGCCAGGCGGCCAAACGCGCCAAAGGCGAGGAGGCAGCCGAGGACTGCGACGCCGAGGGCGACCCCGCGCGAACGCGACGGACGGCGCAGGGCGAGGAGGCCGGCGTCGGTCCAGGCGAGCTCCTGCCCCGCCGGGGGGATCGCCGCCGCCCACCACTCGGCATCAGCCCCGGCGGCCCGGCGGATTGTGTGGCCCAACGTGGCTGAGTCCACGCGCCGTGCGCCGATCACGCCCGGGGCCGCGGCGGCGTAGAGCGCCAGGCGCTGAGTGTCGGTCAATCCGTCGCGACCCGCAGCGGCCGCCGCCCGCGCGGCGTGGTGCTCCACCACCGCCCACGGGTCGGGACGCGGCGGGGGAGCGGGGTCGCTCATGGCCGCCGGGTCGGTGCCGCGTCGAGCACCGTGCCACCGATCACGCAGGTGGTGATCTGGGGTCCCGAGCAGGCCCGGGCGATGCCGTCCGAAAGTGCCCTGGCGCGCTCCAATTCGAGGAGGCCGGGATTGCCCGCATAGGCATTGCCCCGGAGTCGCGTCGCTTCGGCTTCAGCTTGCGCACGAATGATCGTGGCACGGGCGGCGACGGAGTCGATCGCAAAACGCTTGAGGGTGGAGTCCAGCACCTGCGCCTGTGCCACCGCACCGATCCGTGCATCCTCGATCGTCTTGGGGATCCGAATGTCCCGGACATAGGTACGCTTGATCGAGGCAAGCGTGCCCAGCTTCCGTTGGATGTGCGCCTGCACGGAGTCCGAGAGCTCTGAGCGGCGATTCGAGAAGATGTCCTCGACGGTCCATCCCGCCAGTGCGGTGCGGTAGCCTTCCCGGATCGCGTTGAGGATCTCGATCTCAGCCGCCGCCGGCGTGCGCTTGGCAATGAACACCTGATTCACCGACGCAGGGTCGTACGCATACACCACCCCGACATCACCTTTGACGGTCACCGGGTCGGCGGTCTGGGCATCAATCTCCTCGGTGTCGCCCCGGGCCGGGAAGTTCACGTCGGTCAGCGGGAAGCAGGTCGCCTCGCTGAACACCGTGAGCGCCATCCCGGTCGTCATATGTTCATCGACCACCTTGCCGAACCGCGTCTCGATGCAGTAGTCGGTCTGGTCCACTTTGGTGCAGCCGGTGAAGAAGATCATCACCCCGACGAGGGTGGCGAGGACGATACCGCCGATTGCGCCGAACTTGGCCATGAGGAGACTTCCGGGTGAAGGGAGATGGAAGGATAAAGTTAAGTGAGGGGTGAGGGGTGAGGGGGAGTCAAGGGATCGCTTCGGGTGGGCAAGGGATCCCTGAGACAAGACCACCGATCACCGATCACCGTTCACCGTTCACCCCACGAACGTCGCGATCTTGTCCAACCCCTTCTTGGAGATGACAGGCACCATGGCGTCGGCGGCGGGGTATCCGGCCACCACGAGCATCATCGCCCGCTCACGACTCGGCCGACCGAGCACCTCGGAGAGGAAGCTCATCGGACTCGGCGTGTGGGTGAGGGTCGCCAACCCCGCGTGGTGGAGGGTGGCCAGCAGCATCCCGCTGGCGATACCGACCGATTCCTGCACGTAATAGTTGGTGATGCGGGAACCGTCCGCACGCTCGCCGTACCGCTCCTGGAACACCGCGATGAGCCATGGCGCGATCTCGAGGTACGGCTTGTCGGCATCGGTGCCGAGCGGGGCGAGCGCCTCAAGCCACTCGGCAGGGGCGGTGCGGTAGAACTCCCGCTCCTCCGCTTCGGCCGCCTCGCGAATGCGGCGCTTGGTGGCCGGGTCGGCCACGGCGACGAAGTGCCACGGCTGGCGATTGGCCCCACTGGGGGCGGTGCCGGCCGCACGGATTGCCTCCTCGATCACCGCGCGGTCCACCGGGCGCGGCGAGAAGTGCCGCACCGTGCGGCGCCGCTCGAGCTCCTCGCGCATCGTCCGGGCGCGCACGAGCATCTCCTCCGGCGCGCGATCCTGCCACGCCATGAGCGGCAACCCGCGCTGGGGGGTGGCCGTCATGCGGCCATCCCGTGCATCACTTGGTGAGCATGCGGTGAATCGCGAGGATCACCATCGCACCGATCACCGAGCCGATCAGCCCGACATTGGGCGACATCCCGGCGATGCCCGCGAGCCAACTGCCCACCCAGGCGCCGGCGATGCCGAGGAGCGTGGTGATCAGGCACCCCTCGGGGCCCTTGCCCGGCATGAGCGCCTTGGCAATGAGTCCTGCGATGAAGCCGATCAGAATGGTCCAGAGCATGGTCATCTCCCGACAAGGTGCATGAGGACTGGCGAAATCGGTCCGTCAGGGTTGGGTGGCCGGGGTGACACCCCAGACCTCGAGACGCACCAACCCCGTGGTCGCGTCTTCCCGACGCATCACCACGCGATCCGCCGCTGCTGCGAAGAGCATCCCTTCCGGGAGGTTCACGCGCCCGAGCAGGGCGCCGTCGGCATCGAGCACGACCCAGTCGCGGACCGAGTCGCCGAACGGCGCCCCGGTGCCGAGCCAGAGCCGATTGCCCAGATCGGTCCGCAACTGTCCGAACGCCGGGAAGGTGTTGGCGAACAGCGCCTCATCCACCTTGGCCTGTTCCGCCTCGAGCATGCCCGGCGGCATCATCGCGCCGAAGCGGGTGAGCATCTCCTTGGCGTCAGTCGTGTAGCGCTCCCGGTCACCCTCCGTCACCGGGCGCGGCTCCATCTGGAAGCGCACGATCCGGTGGAGGACCGCGCTGGCCGTCGTGTCACCGAGACGGAACTCCCGCAGCTCCGCCGACTCGCCCGACGAGATCCATACCCCCGTGGCGGTGGGGCTCACCAGCGGTGCCGGGCCGAACACCACCGGTCGCGCGATCGGCATCGTCTGGTCCATCATCGAGATCGAGGAGGCGTACATCTGCGCCGACTGCGTCACGGTGAGCGTGTCGTACTGGCCGCCGGTCTCGGCGAGGGTGAAAATCGGGAGGTCCATGCGGAACACCTTCTCTGCCCCCCCCGGCGCCTGCGGCAGCAGACTCTCGCCGGAGAGGACGAACGTCCCATCGGCGAGGCGACCCCGGAGGATTGGTGCCACCGGGCGGTCGCCGAGCAGCGGGAAGTCCGCCTCCCGGAGGAAGGTGCCGTCGGGCGCGAACCGGATCGCCTTGCGACGGACGATCTCGAAGGCGAGCACCGTGTCACCCGGCAACACCAGTACCGCCTGCAGGAAGCGGTACTCGCCCGGGCCCTCGCCCTGTCGCCCGAGGGTCCCGCCGGGCGTGCCGTCGGCATTGAACATCAGCAACTGCGCTGGCTGCGCGATCGCCACCACCACGCGGCCGTCGGACAGGATGCCGCCCATCGACGCGGTCGAGAGGTCGAGGGTCGCGTCGGGTGCGTCGTCCCCGATCACCGCCAGAGGCTCGGCCGACAGCGCCCACTCCGGCGCAGCGGCGATGGCCCCGGCCGGATACTCCCGGATGGCAATCCCGGCCGAGTCGCGCTCGACCACCGCGGTCCGCAGCGCAGCACGCTCACCACTGGCACAGGCAGCGAGGAGGAGGAGCGCGAGCAACGGAATGGAACGAGACATGGACAGCTCGCGGGTGCAGGTGAATGACAGAGAGTCCGTCCTGCCATCGCACGACCCGACAGGACCATCCAAAGCTAAGGGTGCGTCACGGCGCGAGGCGCACACGACCCATCGCGGCACGGTGCACCCCTGCGTCGCTGGTCACCACCCGCATCAGCACCCCCGGCTCGGCAAGGAACGGCCATGCCACGTCGAAGCGCGCCATGGCCAACACCTCGCCGGTGACGGGATCGAGCATCTCGAGCACCGTGTCGTAGACGCGATCGGGGTCGGTGATGACCGACCGGGCGGCCTCCCCCCCCCGAACCTCGAGGGCCCCGACACCGCTCGCCCACGCCTCGTCGACGGCCTTGCCGAGCACCCAGAGGTGGCCGGCCTCGTCGAACCAGGCCCCCTGCAACGCGGGTTGCGGTGGCGTGCCCGGGGCGGGCGCCTCGTAGTCGTCGTAGGGGGGGAACCACAACGGTTCGCGCACGATCTCGCCCAGTGCGGTGCCGGCGGTGTCCCAGTGCTCCAGCCGCCAGCTGCCGAGGAGGGCGACGGTCCAGATCGTGCCATCGGGCGCAAGAGTGATGCGGCGCATCGTGCCCAGCGGTTCGCCCGGGGCGACGGCCCCGATCTCACGCACCAGCTTGCCATCGCCCTCGAGCAGGAGGAGCGGCATCGGGGCGGCGCTCGAGGTCGAGGCGACCAGCAGCCGGCCATCAGCGAGCACCTCAGCGTCCCATGGTGCCACCGGGAGCATGACCTGACGTACGAAGGTGCGCTCCGGCGTGAAGACACTCACCCGCGCAGTACCATCGAAGATCCAGAGGGAATCCCCCGGGCCGACGCGCGCAAAGAGCGGCTCCAGGAACTGCCCCGGCGCGGTGCCGTGTGTGCCGAGGGACGCGATGAACGCCCCGTCGTCGGCAAAGACCAGCGGAACCTCACCGCCGGCACCGGCCTGCGGCACCACCACACGGTAGCCGAGCGGGTGGCGGGGGGAGACTCGCGGCCAGGTCGACATCGCCCCCTCGCCACTTTCGGCCCCGAGGGTGGGCAAGGAATCGAGCGCGATCGGCGAGAGCTCGCGCGAAGACCCACCGCACGCGGCGATGCACGACAGGCCTGCAAGAAGATGCCACGGACGCATGGGCGGATCCGGCGGTGGGGGGACCAGAACGTCCCTGAAGGTACGCCGGGAACAGGTCCCGTCAATGCGGGATCAGTCGCCGCGGCCCAGTCCGGCGGGTGCCCGGGCCCGGCCCACGGCCACCGCCAGCGCCACCAAGGCCAGCAGGTACGGCAGCGCGATGAAGAGCTGATAGGGCACGCCGCTCCCGCTGGCCTGGAAAAGGAACTGCAGTGCCGTGGCCCCCCCGAACAGGAGGGCCGCTACGGCGACGCCCACCGGATGCCACCGCCCGAGCACCACGATGGCGATGGCGATGAAGCCGCGCCCGGCGGTCATCTGCTCGGTGAACGTCCCCACTTGGGCCAGCACCAGGGTGGCCCCGGCGAGCCCGCCGAGGAGCCCACCCCAGAGCAGCGCCAGCCACTGCACGCGGCCGGTCCGGATCCCCATTGCCCGGGTGGACGGCGCGGACTCCCCGGTGGCGCGCAGCTCCAG
>JBBQQJ010000110.1:0-9088 GCA_038216165.1 Gemmatimonadales bacterium
CCGCGCCTCCGTGCCTCCGGGCGAACGCCCGGGCCTCGCCCTCGCCACCGTGCCTCCGTGCCTCCGTGCCTCCGTGCCTCCGTGCGAACCCCCGTGCCTCCGTGCCTCCGTGCGAACCCCCGTGCCTCCCCCAACCCCCCGTGCCTCTCCCAACCCTCCGTGCCTCCCCCAACCCCCCGTGCCTCTCCCAAAACCCCCCGTGCCTCTCCCCCACGCACGCAAGGTCCCCCAATGTAGGCGGGACCTTGTCGCGATGACGGCCAGCAGAAACAACGGACCGATCAACCGTGGAGCCTCCCGAGAGAGCGGTTGACCGATCCGGAGGCATGCCAGTTGCAAACGTCGTGCCTTGGAGACTAGTCGATGCTCTCCACCATCACCGCCGTGCCGTAGCAGAGCACCTCGGTGACCCCGCGCATCATCTCGGTGGCGTCGTAGCGGATCCCGACCACGGCGTCGGCCCCGGCCTCGTGAGCCTGGTGCAGCATCGTGTCGAACGCTTGCTGGCGCGCCTGCTCGGCGAGCGACGTCAGTGCGGAGATGTTGCCCCCGAGCACGGTCTGCAGCGTCGCCAAGGTCGTCCCGACAATGCTGCGGGAGCGCACCACAACGCCACGGACCACGCCCAGGGAGCGCACGATCTGGTAGCCGGGCAGGTCGAACCCCGTGGTGGTCATCTCATGGGGCAGGTCGTCGATCTGTGAGCGTACGATACCGGGCATCAGCCTCTCCAGGTTCCCTTCGCCACCGCGGGGACGAACTTCTCGATGCCGCGCGGCGGGAAGGCCAAGGTTTTTCCCTCTTCAGCACTCTTGTAGGCACTCATCAGGATGCGCATCACGTCCACGCCGTCGTCGAAAGTCAGGAGCGGCTCCTCCTTGCCCTGAAAGACGCGGCAGAAATGGCGATTCTCCGCGGCATATCCGTAGGCAGATGCCTCGTCGGGCACCACCGGCATCAACCCCATCTCGGCGTTCTGCTTCTCGACCAGGTCCTCGCCGGCATCACCCTGTACCTCTCGCGAAAAGAAGCAGTTGAGCTCGGAGTTGAGCGTGTTCCAGCTCATCGAGTACTCCGGCCCCAGCAGCTCCCCGCTGAGGCGGAGGCCGGCACCCACGAAGCTCCAACTGGTGCTCGCCTCGCCGATCACCCGCTCGCCGGTGTCGGTCTCGTAGGTGATCGTCACGCCGGCGAAGTCCTCACTGGGCCGCTTGGTGTAGTCGATCTGCTTGCCATAGCGCGCCTTGAGCTGCTTGGCGTACTCGGGGCGGCTCCACTTCAGGGAGGCAATACGGCCATTGATGCTCACCGGTGTCAGCGAGCTGCGAGGCTTGCCCGGCTCGGTGAGGAGAAAGCGGACCACCTCCACCGAGTGGCACATCATGTCGTTGAGCACGCCACCGCCCTGCTTGGTGCCGTCCCAGAACCACGCCGCATGCGGCCCCGAATGCTCCTCGGCGGCGCGCGAGAGGTAGGGACGACCGGTGGTCTTGGCGCCACGGGCCCAGATCAGCTCGCGCCCGCGGGTGATCCCGGGCGAGAAAAGCTGGTTCTCCAGGTAGCCATGCTTGAGGCCCACCTTCTCCACCATCTTGAGCACCGTCAGCGCCTCGGCCACGGTTCGGGCCAGCGGCTTCTCACAGGCGATCCCCTTCAGCGTCCCCTTGCCGCGGGTGATCGCGTCACAGATCTCCTCGATGTTCTCGATCCGGGCCTGATTGGGGCCGCAGAGCCAGATCGCCTCGATCGCCGGGTCGGCCACCATCTCCGCGATGCTCTTGTAACCCTTGGCGTCGCCGGTGCCGAGGTCACGCGAGAGCTTGGCCGCACTGGCGGCATTGGCCGCATTGGGCGACCAGACGCCGCGCACGTCACCGTCGCGGACCTGCTGCCAGGACTGGATGTGGAACCGGGTGTTGAAGCCGGAACCGATGAAGCCAACACCAAGACGGGACATGCTGACAATCTCCGATTAAAGCAAAGAGGGTACTGAGGCGTTCGGCGTTCGCCGTTCGCCGTTCAGTTCACGTGCCGATACGCCGCGTCGGTGCACCCCGTCCACTCTATCACCGCGGTGTTGCCCATGTAGCCGAGGTCGTTCACCCCCATTTCGGAGGTGAAGAAGCCGGTGGCGGTGAGGTCGCGGAACGCGTTGAACCACTGCACGCCGTGGCTCAGGTGGGCCGGGGCGGTGGCGGGACGGGCGATGTCGTCGAGCATGGCGCGGCGCTGGGCGTCGGTGGCGGCGACGAAATCGACGCCGGTGCGCTCGCGGCATTCGTGATCGAGCCAGGCGAGCCCACCGCGGTGGGCGGTGCGCATGCCGGGTTCGAGGTCAAGGATCGTGTCCATGAACTCCGGCACCATGGCGTCGGTGGCACTGCCGGAGCGGGCGTCCGTGGGGATGATATAGTCCACGAGGGTGCGCACGGTGGCCCATTCGTGGGCGGTGTACACCTTGGGCGCGAACCCTGGGCCTGCCGCGCGGACCAGTGCGGTGGCCTCGACGGCCTGTGCCGGGGTGGGCCGCAGCGCCGCGCCGGCGGTGACGGCGGCAACGGTGGCCACGAGTTCGCGCCGGGAGAGCGTGCTCACAGGGCGCCTGCCTTCCGCTGGGCGGCGATGTGCCGCGAGGTGCGCATGGACAGCGCGAGGATGGTCCAGGTCGGGTTCTTGTCGGCCTGGCTCACGAACGGGCCACCATCGACGACGAACAGGTTCTTGCAATCCCACGCTTGGCACTGCGCGTTGAGCACCGAGCGGTTGGGGTCGCTGCCCATGCGCACGCAGCCCAACTCGTGGATGATGGCGCCGCCGGTGGCGATGCCGTAGCCCTGCTCCCGCGTCGGCATCGCGGAGGTGAGGGTCGCCCCCATCTCGGTCAGCAGGGTGCGGAAGGTTTCCTGCATGTGCTTGACCTGCAGGTACTCGTGGTCGCTCCATGCCCAATGGAAGCGCAGCACCGGGATCCCGTACTGGTCCACCACCTTGGGGTCGAGCTCGCAGAACGACTGTTCGTTGGGAATCATCTCGCCGCGGCCCGAGAAGCCGATGGTCGAGCCCCAGTAGCGGCGGTAGTCGTTCTTCAGGTCGGCGCCGTAGCCGCCGCCCGCGGGGTAATTCTGGATCCCGCCCATGAAGCCGTAGCCGGGCATCCCCATCCCGCCCCAGATCTCGATGTGGTAGCCGCGCGGGAAATCGAGCTTCGCGTTGTCGAGCCACCACGGCATGTAGAGGTGTGCCCCCCCCACGCCGTCGCAGTTGTGGCGAGGTGCGTCCACCAGCGACGGGATGAATGCCCCGACATCGGTGCCGGTGGTGTCGGTGAGGTACTTGCCGACCACGCCGCTGGAATTGCCGAGGCCCTGCGGGAAGGCGGTGCTTGTGCTGTTGAGAAGGATCCGCGCCGACTCACAGGCACTGGCCGCGAGCACCACCACACGCGCGAGCACCTGGTGCTCCTCGCCGGTGGTCGTGTCGATGTACACCACGCCGTCGGCGAGGCCGTCCTTGCCGACCGACACCTCGCGCACCATGGCGTGGGTGACCATCGTCAGGTTGCCGCTCAGCAGCGCCGGCTGGATGAGCACGTTGGTGCTCGAGAAATTCGCATTTACCGCGCAGCCACGATTGCACTGGCCGCAGTAGTGGCAGGCGGGGCGGTTTCCCTTGGGGCGCGTGAGGATGCTCAGGCGCGAGGGGATGCAGGTGACGTGGTGCGTGTCGGCTGCGGCCTTCACCTTGGTTTCCCAGCAGCGTGGCTTCGGGGCCGGGAGGAAGTGGCCGTCGGGGTGGTTGTAGAGCCCCTCGTTGCTGCCGAAGATGCCGACGAGATCATCCACCTCATCGTAGTACGGCTTGACGTCGTCGTAGCTGATCGGCCAGTCATCACCGAGTCCGTCGCGACTCTTGCCGCGGAAATCATCGGGACCGAAGCGCAGCGAGATCCGGCCCCAATGATTGGTGCGGCCGCCCACCATGCGCGCGCGCCACCAGTTGAACCGGGAGCCCGGGGCGGTGGTGAACGGCTCGCCGGGAACGTTCCAGCCGCCGATGTTGGCGTCGTGCTCACCGAACGGCCGCTCGGGCGAGCTGCCACCGCGACGGTCGGTCTCCCAGGGCTGGGTGAACATCGCGGAATCCGTGGTGTTGTCCCAGGGGCCACCGGCCTCGAGGAGCAGCACGCGCGCGCCGGCCTTGGTCAGCTCGTAGGCGGCCATCCCGCCGCCGGCGCCGGAGCCGACAATCACGACGTCCCAGACGTCGCGTCGGGTCGAGAGAAAAGGCATCTGTCGGGATCTCTGCTGGGGAAGATCGGAAGGTACCGCCGTCGGCAGGATGAGTGAAGGGTGAGGGGGAACAGCATGTCATCCCGAGCGAGCACCGCAGGTGCGAGTGGAGGGATCTGCTTTTCGCCGCGCGGGATGACAGGGCCCCGTTCACCGTTCACCCAGCGCGGCGGAGCCGCGTCCCCCTCACCCCTTCCCCTCACCCCCAGTCCCCCCATCTTACGCGGATGTTCACCCCGCTCTATGCCGAACGCACGCCGAACGAGTCCCTCCGCCCCTGGTTTTTGCGGGTCTGGGGTTATCGTGTGGGTGAAGACGGCGAGCTGCTGGCGCCACCCGACGGCTGTACCTCCCTCATGGTGATGGTGCACCCCGACCTGCCGGGGCATCTCCATACCAGTGGGCCGTGGTTCAAGCCACCCAGACTGCCGGTGGCGCCGGGGACACAGGTGTGGGGCATCCGGATCCAGCCCCACGCGGCACGTGAGGTGTTGAGCACGGAGCCCGAGCAGTTGCACGACCAGCTCCACTCCGCCGACCGCTTCCTGGGGGCGATGGCCCACCGGATGGCGGCCGACATCCACGCCGCCGTAACGATCGACGACGTCATGGCAGCCCTCGAGCGCCACTTCGCGCGCGTGGTGCCGCGGCTGCCGCTCCCCGACCAGATGAGCGCGGAGGCGATCCGACGCATCAACCAGCACGAAGGCGTGGTGGAACTCGACCAGCTCGCGCAGGAAATGGACTTGGTGCCCCGCACCATCGTCAATCGCTTCACCAAGGCCACGGGGATGCACCCGCGGGACTTTGCCATGGTGCGTCGCGCCTTCTACACCTGCACCGGCACCCTCCTCGGTCGGACCACCTGGCTCAGCCAACTGGCCGAGCGGGGCGAGACCGACCACCTCGACCTGGTCCAGGAGTTCCTCGAACTCACTGGCCGCTCCCCCGCCGAGTTCGTGATGCTGGCCCGCGGTACCACGCAGGACATTCTCCGGGTCTAACTCCCCCCCCCGTGCGAACCCCCGTGCCTCCCCTGTCGCTACCTGACCAGCCGCCGGATCTCGGCCGCCATCGCGCGGACCCGGTCCCCATCGTTGGCACTGACCGCATCGGCATCGACCGCTGACGCCAGCGACATCAGCGCCGTCGAGCGCTCGGCACCCGACATCCGCTCGGCCGCACCGAGGGCCTGGCTGATCGCCGTCGTGCGGGCGGCAGCGAGGCCGTTGCCGCGCACGAGCTGGTCGAGATACGACCGCACCACCGGGAACGCCGGCGGCCAGATGATGTGCGGCTGGCTCTGCGGATTGAACTCGTCCATCATCACCAGCTTCGCGGCGGCGAGTTCGTTCTCCGAGAGATGCCCGGTCGGCAGCATCTCGAGGACATCGAGCCCGCGAGCCATCTCGGACGAATAGATCCGCCCGTTGTACCAGTAGGCGCCCCATGAGCCACCGATGGTGGTGCGCTGACGGGTGGTGTCGCCCGGCGCGGGCGGCGCGTCGATCGGTCCGCGGTCGAAGAAGGCGATCTCGAACGGGTTGTCCGGGTCGGTGAAGTCCACCACGTTGACGCCGCCCTGGTACCATCCCTGCACCGCAATGTCGCGTCCCGGCACCGGAATCAGTGAGCCATTGTGCGAGACGCAGTTTTCGTTGGCCGCCTGTCCGGTCGGAATCTTGAAGTAGGCGTGCTGCTTCAGCTTCCGGTCGGCGCTGATCGTGAGCGTGGTGTTGCCGCCCATCTCCATCATCGAGGTGGCCTGGCACGCCGGCTGGGTGCCGCCGCCCCACTCGTCGGTGAAGAGCACCTTGCTGCCGTCATTGCTGAACACCGCGGTGTGCCAGAGCGAGAAGTTGGTGTCGGCGATCGCGTCGAGCCGCACCGGGCGCTCCGGGTCGGCGATGTCCACCAGTATGCCGTAGCTGCCGCACGCGCCGGCCAGCAGGCCCATCGCCGGGTAGGCGGTCACGTCGTGGCAGTTGCGCGGCCCGGTTGCCGCGGCCTCCCGACCACCGCGTCGCGCGGCGCCGTCGAGGCCCGTGAAGATGCGCGCTCCGGTCACCACGCTCGCTTGCGCCGGATTCGCCAGCGGCACCTTGATGACGTCGAGCCGGTAGAGCGAGTTGGTCGTGTCGGCCGGGTCGGTGCCATTGACGCAACCGGCCATCGCGGGCCGCGCGCCCTGGCTCCCCGAGACATAGAGGTAGACGATCCCCGGATCGGTGGGGTGCGGGATCACCGTGTGGGTATGCGAACCCTTGCAGGTCTGCACGTTGGTCACGAGCCGCGGAGCCGCCGGGTTCGACACGTCATAGATCCGCACGCCCGCCATGTGGTCGGCCGGGTCCCGCACGCCGCCCGTTGCGCAGTCGTTCCGGTTGCCGCCGCCTTCGGCCGACAGGAAGAGGAGGTTGCCGACGATCGACGGATCGCCCTGCGCCGTGATGCAGGGGACGGCCGAGACCATCCGGGGCTGGGCCGGATTGCTCACGTCCCAGATCGAGAAGCCGGCGAAGTTGCCCTGATAGACCATGTTGCCGCGGAAGGCGAGGTCCGAGTTCACGAACGTGAGGCCGCGCACCGAGTCGAACGGAGCCGCCTTCGGCGCCGTACCCACCAGGCGCATTCCTTCTGCGGCCACGCCAGCATCGGCGAGCCCCGGCGTGAGTCCGTCGCGCGGGTCGCCGCCCTGCGGGTAGCTCTGGGCGGCAAGCGGGGCGGCAACCATCAGCACGACGGCGGCCAGACCTGCGGTGCGAAGCGATCGGATCATCGGGACTCTCCCTGAAGGTTGTCGAGCATCTGTCGCATCACGCCAATTTCGGCGGTCTGTACGGCATTGACTTCGTTGGCGAAGACGTTGATGTCCACCTGTTGCCCGGCGCGCGGGGTGCCCAGCAGGTCAGCGACCATCGAGAGCGCGCCCTCGTGGTGGCGGATCATCAACACCAGGAACTGGGTGTCGAACGCGCGGCCCTGCCGCGTCGCAAGTTCCGCGAGCTCGGCGGACGTGAGCATCCCGGGCATCGTGATCGTGCGGTACGCGGTTGCATCGGGGAGGACCTGGTCGCGGTCGGCGAGCCAGTCCTCCATCAGGCGAATCTCGGAGGCCTGCGACTGGTCGATCTTCTGGGCGAAGCGGACCAGCCGCGGATCGGTGCTGCGCGTCTCGGCGAGGCGCGACATGTGAATCGCCTGCCCGTGGTGGGCGATCATCCCCTGCATGAAGTGGACATCGGCCGCGGTGTGCATCGCTCCCGCCGGAATCGGCCGCAACGGGGGCATTCCCTCGTGACCGGCAGCGTGGTGGGCGTGGTCCTGGGCGGCGACGACGCCGACGGGCGCCAGCGCGAGGAAGGCGACGACAAGACTACGATATAGAGGCATCAGGGAATGGTGCCGACATCCAGCGCACCACACAAGGGCCCATCCCCCGTGCCGCTGTGCCGCGGATCCGTCACACCGATGGACCGGCCCCCTCAAGCTGCACCACGCCAGCTGGATCGGCACAGCCGCTGGCCCACAGTTCCGCAAACTTCGCGCGGTTCGCGTCGTCTGCCACGAAGACCGTCCAGCGGCCATGGTAGATGAAGCGCACCGGCTCGCGACTCCCGCCGACCCCGGGCCGCCCACTGATCCGGCCGCAGACCACCCGCGCCGGGAGCCGCCCATCCACAGCCGGCGGCTGCACCACCACCACGCTGTCGAAGGTGGCGCTCGCGGAATCATCGAGCAGCGATGCCAGCGTCGCCTGCGCCGAATCGCGGAACGCCGGCGCACTCGCCACCGCGGCCGCCGCGATCGAGTCTGCTCGCGCCGCGGCCTCCACCACCGGATCCGGCACCGCCTCACCACCACACCCCACCAGAACGACCAACGCCGCAATGGTCATCGTCCGCATCCCCCGCCCCCTTTCACCGTTCGCCCTTCACCCCCGTGCCTCCGTGCCTCCGTGCCCCTCACCTCGGCCGATACCTTCTCACCAACTGCTTCGCGATCTCCGCTTCACTGAACGCCACCACCTTCAGCTCGCCGCGCGCGTACATCGCGACCTGATCGTCGTACCACTCGCTCGCCGAATTGCTGCTGGCACCATACGCCATGATGGACTTCGCGCGCGGGCCGTCGGGCGTGAACTCCACCACGAAGACCCAGCCGTCGCCGCCGGCGTTCTGGTAGCGGCCATCGTCGGTGGCTCGCAGCGAGAGCACCCGGAAGCAGCCATACATCCCCGCGCAGCCGCTCGTGGGCACATCCACGCTGCCGCGACGCACGCGCACCAGGTCGCCCCAGATCGGGTCGAGTCGGCCGTGCTTGCGTCGGACCGCGTCCGCCGCTTCTGTGAGGGCGCGCACGGCGCGCGCCGGGTCCCCCAATCCATCAGGCGTGCTGGTCGGCGCCGCCACACTCCACGGCTGTGCCCACGCCGCTGCATCGCGCTCGGCGGTGCTGCTCCCGCTGCCGCGGTAGTAGCGATCGAACCACTCGGTGAAGAGCACCGCCCCGCGTGCCGTCACGCTCGCGGTCCGGTCCCACCGTTCCAGTACCGCCACCGCACGCGCCAAGTCGCCGCTTGGCCGGGTCGCCTTCGCCGCTGCGATCAGCGCATCCACAAAGCGTTCGGCGGTGAGCATCCGCGGCGAGTGCTTGAGCCGGATCACGTCATCAATGCTGACCTTTTGTTGCGAGGTCGCGAGTGCCACGCCGAGCTGGCTCCGGAAGCGCAACTCCGGGGGGGGGAAGTCTGGCGGCGGGAACCGTGCCGGGTCGAAGGCGCTCTCCAGGTTGGTGAA
>JBBQQJ010000111.1:0-9048 GCA_038216165.1 Gemmatimonadales bacterium
ACGTGGTCTTCCCGCTCTTCGGTGAGCAGCGCCTCGGGGCCACGCGAAGCACCGTGAGCTACTGGTTCGCGTTCGTGGGACTGGTGACGGCGATCGTGCAGGGCGGCCTGCTGGGGCGACTGGTCCGGTGGTTCGGCGAGGCGGGGACGGCCCGGGTCGGTGCGGCGCTGCTGGCGACCGGCTTCCTGCTGGTGGTCCCCTCGGTTGGGGGGGGGACGGCGGGGGTCGCGTTCTTCGGCACGCTCGCCTGTCTCGGGGCGGGCTTCGGCATGATCGGCCCGGCGATGACCGGGCTGGTGTCGCGCCGCACGCCGGCCGACCGTCAGGGGCGCTACCTGGGATTGACGCAGAGCGCCAACGCGATGGCGCGGATCGTCGGTCCCCTGATGGCCGGTGGGGTGATGCAGGTCCGTGGCGCGGAGAGCGCCTTCCTCGTCTCGGCGGTCGTGGCGGCACTGGGCTTGGCGGTGGCCACCAGCATCGGCCGGCGGCCCGCCGCGACCCGCTCGGCTAGCGCGGGGCGCTGAAGAGCCGCGCCCAGCGCACTTCCGTGAGGAAGGCGAGCGAGCGGAACGAGGTCTGGTCGTAGCTGAAGTACACCAGCAGCGGGCGGCCAAGCACGTTGAGGCGCGGCAGAAAACCCCAATACCGACCGTCATAGGAATCATCCCGGTTGTCGCCGAGGACGAAGAGGGAGTCCGACGGGACCACCACCGGGCCCCAGTCGTTGAGGTCGGGGAAGTAATCCGCCGGCACCGGCCCGGCGAAGTGCGCCACCTGCCAGGCCCGCATCCGCGCGCGCATCAGCGGGTCCTCGCCGCGCCGCGACCCCGAGTGCACCGCGTACGATTCCTCGAGCACCGCGCCGTTGCGGTGCAGGATGCCCTCGCGCATCTCGAGGGTGTCGCCCGCCAGCCCGACCAGGCGCTTGACGACCTTGAGGTCCTCCTCGACGGAATCGAACACGATGATGTCGCCCCGCACCGGCTCGCGCACGGCGGGGAGGTGGGCACCGGTGAGCGGCACCTCCGCCCCGTAGAGCAGCTTGTTCACGAACAGGAAATCCCCGATCAGGAGCGTGTTCTGCATCGAGCCCGACGGAATGCGGAACGCCTCGACCAGAAAGGTGCGCAGCCCGAACCAGACCACCAGCGCGATCGCGATCGACTTGACCCACTCGAGGAGCCAGCGGGCGGCGGAGGCGGCCCGCGGCGGCGCGGCGGTCGTGTCGGTGGCCGGATCGGTCATCGCTCTCAGTCCACCCAGTCCGCGATGAAGAGATTGGTTTCGCCTGGGGTGGTGCCATGACGATTCGAGGCGAAGACGAGTTGCGTCCCGTCGGGCGAGAACATCGGAAAGCCGTCGAAGTCACCGAAGTCGGTGACCTTCTCCATCCCGGTCCCGTCCACGTTGATCAGGTAGAGGTCGAACGCCCGCCCGCGCGGGTTCTCGTGGTTGGACGAGAAGATGATCCGCCGGCCATCGGGGTGGAAAAACGGGGCGAAGTTTGCCCCCCCCAGCGACGTGACCTGGCGGGCGTCGGATCCATCGGCATTCGCCACCCAGAGCTCCAGCTTGGCAGGCCGCACCATGCGCTGGCCCAGCAGGCGCCGGTAGTCGGCGGTGTCAGCGGCGGTCTCCGGGTACTGCGCGCGCCACACGATCTTCGAGCCGTCGGGCGAGAAGAACGCCCCGCCATCATACCCGGTGCGGGTCGTGATCCGGCGCACGTCGCTGCCGTCGGGGTTCATCGTGTAGAGATCCACGTCGCCGTCCTGCGTGGACGTGAAGATCACCCGCGATCCATCGCGCGAGACCGTCGCCTCGGCATTGTACGCGCCGTTGTGCGTGAGCTGCTGCAGGTCGGTGCCGTCGCGCCGGACGGTGAACAGCTCGAACCGACCGAGCGGCCACACATAGCCCTGCGTCCGGTCCGGCGGCACCGGGCACGCCGGGTCGGCGCGGAAGGTCGACGAGAAGATGATGCGCTGGTCGCGCTCAATGAAGTAGCCGCACGTGGTGCGGCCCAGACCATTGCTCACCTGTCGCAGCCCGGAACCGTCGATCCGCATCACGAACTGCTGGTCGCATCCCTCGTCCACCCTCCGCTGCTGCTGGAACGTCAGCCACTGGCCGTCGCTGGAGAAGTAGGCCTCGGCATTGTTCCCGCCGAAGGTGAGTTGGCGCAGGTTGCGGAGGTGCCGCTCGCCCGGCTGCGGGGCATGGAAGACGGTCGAGGCGGCCGTGGTCGGGGCGGTCCCGATCGCGGACCCGGCCGCCGGCAATGCGGCGACCTGCGAGGACCGGGGGGCACAGGCCGCGAGGACTACGAGGGCCAGGGCGGCGAGGGATGCGGTACGGATGATCATTCTCCTTGTCGGGGCTCAGTCGCCGAGGACCGCGAGCACTTCGGCCGCGTGGCCCTTCGGCTTCACCTTGTCGAACACGTGGCGGATCATCCCCTTGCCGTCGATCACAAAGGTGGTCCGCAGGATCCCGAAATACGTGCGGCCGTACATCGACTTCTCGCCCCACACCCCGTACGCCTCGGCCACCGCGTGGTCCGTATCGACGAGCAGCGGGAACGGCAGGTCGTACTTGATGCGAAACTTCCGGTGCGAGGCCTCGCCATCAGGAGAGACACCCAGCACCACCGCCCCAGCCGCTGTCACATCCTCCCAGGCATCGCGAAACTCGCACGCCTGAGTGGTACAGCCGGAGGTGTCGTCCTTCGGATAGAAGTACAGCACCACTGTGCGTCCCCGCAGGTCGTCCAACGCCACCGTCGCGCCGTCCTGATCGGGTACGGCGAAAGATGGGGCCACATCACCGGTCTTGAGCATCCGTAACACTCCGGAGGTCAGGGTACGAGGGTGCGCGGCACATCGGGCAGCCGCTCCACCCGTCGTACCGGATGGGCGCCGCGGGCCCGCAGCCCGCGGTCAAAGAGATTCCAGGTCGTGTACCCGTCCTCGGATGCCGGTTCCAGCAGGAACGCCGCCAGCATGCCGAGGCGCTGGTCCGTCGGGACAAGGTAACTGCCAGCCGGGATCGTCTCGGAACGCGCCGGAGTCCAGGCGCCGTCCACACGCACCGGGCGATGCCCCTCGAATGGCCGCAGCACGGTGAGCGAGTCGACCCGAAAGGCCCCCAGCGGGCCGGTCCACGGCTGGTCGAGGCGTTCCACCACCACGCCCTGCCGCCGCAGTCGTTCCACCACCTCGATCCACTGGGCATCGAGCACATAGGCCGGCGGGATCCATTCCGCGCGCGTGCCGACGAACCGATCGACCACCGGCATGACCACGGCGCGAAACTCGCCGCTGCGCTGGCGCCGGGCGAATCCTCCCCCCCCTTGACCGGCGGCCCCCGTCAGCTCGGCGACCACGGTGTCACGGCGCGGCGGGGCAAAGGTGCTCGCCACCACCACCGAATCCGGCCGGTGCGCCAGCATGCGGGCCGAGAGGGCGCGCACTTCCGCCGGCCGCTCGGCCACGTAGCGCAGCACTTCACGGACGAACGCCCGGGTCGCCTCGATCCGGCGCGCGAACGGGTCGTTGCTGTAGGCCTCGCTCAACACGGCCAGCCGTGTCATCCCCATGAGATTGGTCCCGAATCGCGCCCCCGATTCGTAGGTCCACCACCCCTGGGTCAACGAATCCGGATGCTGGTTCTGGAAGTTGCCGTACGGGAAGGTCTCGACGTCCCGCGCCCGCAGGCGCGCACGGATCGCCGGCAACGCGGTGTCCTGCATCCAGTCATTGGCCGGCGTCCGGTTGGGATTGAGCCCCGGCGACCAGGTCAGCGCGTAGCCGTGATAGGAGCCGTTTGTGGTGTGCAGGTCCATGAAAAGGTCCGGGTCCCAGTCCGTCACAAAAGCCAGCGCGGCGCGGGTTTCCGGGGCATCCTGCTTGACGTAGTCGCGGTTGAGGTCGTACCCCTGGCCGTTGGGACGGAGGCCCACCGTGTCAGGCCCGTGCTGACCCGGCCGGTTCCGGGTGCCAGGCCCGAACGCCTCATTGCCGTCCGCGTTGTAGATCGGCACCGCGATCAGCACCAGCGAATCGAGCAGGCCACGCTCCGCGCCAAGCGTCAGCTCGCGCAGCAACTGCTGGAGGGCCTCCTTCCCCTCCACTTCGCCGGCGTGGATGTTGGCCTGCACATAGACCACCGGCTTGCCGCTCCGCTTCGCCTCAGCCGGCGTCGCCACCATCGGACGCGCCGCGATCACATAGGGAATCCGCAAGCCGCGGGTGGAGATGCCGAGCGTGCCGACATGGATCGCGGCGCCGCGTGCCTGCAGCGAATCGAGGAAGGCCTCCACCTCGGCGTGCGTCGATGTCCGCGCAGCGGCGGTGCGTTCGGGCACCGTGCGCTGGGCGACGAGCGCCGTCGTGAGCAGCGGCAGGGCGAGGCAGGCGGCGCGAAGGGCGCGGATCATGGCAGGTCCTCTGGGCGGACAGGGAGGTGGAGGCGACGCGTAGGTTGGTCGGCGACGCCGGCGTCGGGGGTAAAGCGATACTCCGGCAGGATGGCCAGCGTGGCCGGCCGCGGCATCGTGCGCATGATGGGTCCGTCCAGGCCGACGGCGCGCGCCACGGCAGCCGGGTCATGGAGCGACCGGATCAGCAGCATGCGCACGGCCTCGGTATCGGCCAGGCGGGTGGCGAGGGTGCGCACCAGTGCATACCCGAGCACGTGGGGGTCATCGGCCAGGCGCACCTCCAGCCCGGCACGCTTCCCCGCCTCCAGCACCACGAACAGCGGGGTCATCGCCCGGGCCGGGGCGAACACCATGTCGGTGCCCCACTCCGCGAACCCCTCGCCGAGCCACGGGTCGGGCTCGAGGATACGCACCCCCCACGCCGTCTCGCGCAATCCCGGCGGGGTATCACCCGCCAGACGCTCGCGCTCCAGCAGCAGGTGGAGCCACTCGTGCACGATGGTGGTGACGGCGAACAGCGGCATGATCCCGGGTTCGATCTGGATGGCGTCGTCGGCAGCGAGGAACGACCCGTAGCGGCCACGCACGAGATCCGCGGGCGAGGTCACGATCGCGCGCCCCCCACCGGGCAGGACCACCTCCAGCGGCTCGCCCTCGTCGAGGCCCCGCCACAGCGTGATCGCCTCGATCCCCGCCGTCCGCGTCGCCAGCCACTCAGCAGCGATCGCGTTGTCCGGCCGGAGGAGCCAGGGGGCCAGCCGGTTGGCACCGAGGACCGGGACGGCCTGCGCCATGCCGTACGCAGTCGGGACCAGCATCGGCAGTGGTCCGACGTCCCCCCCCCAGAACCTGGCGAGCAGCCCCGCTGCGCTGGTGGCCCCCGTGGGCGTCTCCACCCATGGCGCGGTCACCAGCCACCGCACCGCCGCCATCCACCAGCCGCGCGCCTCGCCGTATCCCTCGAGAATCGCACGCACTGCGGCGGCCGCCGGCGCGTCGGCCACGGCGAGCGCCGCCAGTCGCGACTCATGCGCTGCGGGCTGCCGACTCGCTTCCACCCAGCCCTGCCAGCCGGCCCGCACGAGGGCCGCGGGATCAGTCGCCGCCCCGGACGGCAGGCTGCCCAGTGCCACGAGCCCGCGCGCCACCGGCGAGGGATCGGCCGCCAACGCCGGCAACCGCCGTTGGGCGGCCTCCCAGGCCACGTCGTGCAGGTCAATCCGCATCCCCCCCCCAGCGCCCACGAACAGGCGGCGGAACGCGTCGTCGGCGGCCGGTGAGACCGCGATCCGCTGCAACAGGTCGCGGGCGGCCGCCCGGCCGGCTGGATCGAAGCCCAGGGAGACCGCCTCGGCCTGAGTCCCCAGCGCCTCCGGGGTCGCCGGGGCCCAGTCGAGTGCCACCGCCGCCGCACGATATTCCGCCAGGAGGACACCCCTCGACGGACGCGCCGCCAACCACGGCGCGGGAAAGCCCCCGGTTTGCGCCGGCGACCCGACCACCAACTGCCGCACCGCGATCCGGGGCCGCACCGGCCAGGCCACCAGCCCCGGGCGAATCGGCTGGGCACGCCAGGCGAGGGTGCGCCCGTCCTCCGCGCCGACGGTGCCGGTGGCCCCGTCGGCGGTGCGCTCCCCGTGAAAACGCCGGCCGCCCACGGTGAAACTGAGGCGGCCGGCAGTCGTGTCGAGAGCCTCGACGGGTACCCAGGCGGAGTCCGCGGCCTCGGTCAGGATCCGGGCTCCGGTGGGATCGAAGCGCAGGTCGGCCAGGGTGGGCACGGCTGGCCCGAGGAGTTGCAGCGACCAGCGTGCGGCCACACCTTGGCGTTGCGCGGCCAGGCCGGCCCCGGGCACGGTCAGTACGATCAGGCACCAGGCCGCGGGGTATCTCACCCTTCGCGGGCCCCTCGCGGCCTCCGGGTCACCTCCGTCGCGGACACTTTGCCGCCCTCGGCGAGCCGATCGGTGCCACCCACCACGACCTGCTCCCCGACCGTCACCCCGCGGCGGATTTCCACGAAGCCCGGGGTCCGCACGCCCAGTTCCACCTCGCGGCGCGTCACCTGGCCGTCCACCACCACCCAGACGTACGACGCCGAGGCCGAGGGGATGATCGCCTCCTCGGGGATCACCGTGGCATTGGCACGGCGCTCGGTGGCGAGGCGGGCCTCGAGGAACATCCCCGGCTGGAGCGCGCCATCGCCGTTGGCCGCGGTGGCCTTCACCGTGATGGTGCGCGAGGGGAGCGTCACCACGGGATCCACGAAGTCCACGCGGGCGGTGAAGGTCCGCCCCGGCAACGCCGCCACGCGGAAGGTGACCTCCTGGCCGCGCTTGACCTCGGTGGCATAGCGCTCGGGCACCGTGAAGGTGGCCCGGGCCGGCGAGACGGTCTGCAGCGTCAGCAGGCGCGACTGCGAGGTCACGTAGTCCCCGAGCGACACGAGGCGCTGGCCGATGACGCCCGCGAACGGCGCGCGCACCGTGGTCCGCTCGAGACGGAGTGCGAGCAGGTCGAGCGACGCCGCCGCGCTGCGGGCCGTGGCCTCCGCCCGTTCGAGATCGGCCGGGGCCGCCGCGCGATCATCCACCAGTTGTCGGGTGCGCGCCAGCGCCTGCTGGGCCAGGTCCCGATCAGCCTCCGCGCGAGCGACCTGTGCCGCGAGTTCGGCGTCATCGACCTTGACCAGCGGCGTCCCGGCCGCGACCCGCTGGCCCTCGGTGAAGAGGAGGCGCACCACGCGGCCCTCGACGTCGGGCCGCAGTTCCACCTGCTGCATCGCCTCCACTTGGCCGGTGGCCAGAATCGCGTCCTCCACGGTGTCGGCCAGCGCCGCTGCCGTCTCCACCGGGGTCGGAGGGCGTTCGCCACCGGGGGGGCCGCTTGCGGCAGTATCGTCACCGCCGCAGGCGGCCGCGAGCAGGAGCAGGGCAAGCGTGGAGTGTCGGGTCACGGCTGGCTCGGATCGGAAGCGGGAGGAAGACGGCGGCCGAGGATGGCCTCCAGAGCGGCCCGCGCGAGGCGCACGCCATAGCGGGCCTGCACCAGGTCGGCCTGGGCGGTGACGAGTTGGGACTGCGCGTCGAGCAGTTCGAGCACGGTGCTCGCGCCAGCGCGGTAGCGGGATTCCTGGACACGCAACACTTCGGTGGCCACGGTCACCGCGGAGCCCGACAGGCGCAGCGCCTCGCGGGCCACCTGGAAATTCGTGTAGGCCTCGGTCACGTCGCGGCGGGCGGCGCGCTCGAGATCGTCGCGCACCACCCGGGCGACGTCGCGCGTGGTGCCGAGGCGCTCGAGGGCGAGTTCGCGCTGTCCGCCATCCCAGAGCGGCAGGGAGAACGAAATGCCATAGGTGCGGCGCGTGGTGCCCGAGGGGAAGAAGCGGTCGTCGAACACCGCGTAGGACCCCGTGAGCGCCACGGTGGGGAGATAGCTCCCGCGACGCGCCTTGAACGCCGCCTCGGCCGAGCGTTCCGCGGCGCGGGCCTGACGCCAGCGCGGACCCTGCTCCACAGCGAGGCGCACGGCTTCGGGGAGGTCGATGGGGAGGGGTGGCGGGAGGGCGGTGTCAATCGGGGCCGCATCCACCGGGCCGCCAGAGCCCACGAGGCGGCCGAGTTGGAGGCGGGCCACCGTCAGCGCGGCGTCCTGCCGCAATACCCCGACCTGCGCCCGCTGTACCTCAAGGAGGAGCTGCAGTGAATCGGACTGCACGGTGGCCCCGGTCTGCACGCGCGAGCGGGCCAATCCGAACTGCGCCTCGGCCCGCAGGAGGCGCTTCCGCGCGACATCGAGCAGTTCGTGGGCGCCGAGCACCGCGTAGTAGTCGCGCTCGACGGTGAGCGCCGCCACGAAGCGCTCGCCGAGTTCGCCGGCGCGGGCGCCCTCCAGCTCCGCTGCAGCTTGTCGTGCGCCCTGCCATTTCCGCCCACCCGTAAAAATCTCGTAACGGGCATCAATGCTCGCGCGCCCGAACGCCGCGCTCGGCCGACCTGTACCGATGTTGAACTGGGAATTGGAGAACTCCGAATAGTCAGCGCTGGTGTTCACGGTCGGCAGGAGGAAGACCAGCATCGCCGCACGCCGGGCCCACTCGGCGTTCTCGAGCTGGCCCATCGCCTGGACATACCCCGGGTCGAGCTGCAGGGCCTGCCGCAACGCGGCCTCGAGCGTCACCACCGGCATGGTGTCCGCCGAGGCCCCCCCCTGGGCCAGCGCCGCGAGCAGTGCGAGCCCCGCGATCACGAGGTCACCACCGGGGCGGCGGGTGTGGCCACCGCCGGCGCCTCGGCGCGCCCGGCCAGGCGCATGCGCAGTGCCTCGAGCTGGGCCCAGACCACCGGCACCACGAGCAGGGTCATCACCGCCGAGAAGAAGACGCCGCCCACGATCGCGTAGCCGAGGGGCCGGCGGGAGGCCGAGCCGGCGCCGAGCCCGATCGCGATCGGCAACGAGCCCATGATGGTGGCCACCGTCGTCATCAGGATCGGCCGGAACCGGATCCGGCCGGCCTCGAGGATCGCCTCCATCCGCTCCATGCCCCGCTCGCGGAGCTGGTTGGCGTACTCCACGAGGAGGATCGAGTTCTTGGTCACCAG
>JBBQQJ010000112.1:0-9031 GCA_038216165.1 Gemmatimonadales bacterium
GCGGGTCCGGCCGCGCTGCCATGGGTGCTGAAGGAAAGGAAGGCGACCCGCGGTGCGTCGCCGACGAGGCGGGGCCGGTCGCGGGCGGCAGCGAGCGCGGCGGCGGCGAGTTGCGCCGGCGTGGGCTGCGGCAGGACGGCCACGTCGGTGTAGGTGAGCACCCGGCCATCCGGCAGGCCGTGGTACATCGCGGCGGTGACCGTCGGGGTGTCCGGCGCCGTGCCGATCGCCCACAGCGCGGCGCGCAACACGTCGGCCGTGGGGTGCACCGCCCCCGCCACACAGGCGTCGGCCTCGCCGAGCGCCACCAGGCCGGCGGCGAAGCGAAGCGGATCGGTGGCGAGGTCAATGGCATGGATCCCGTCGCGCACCGCCTCCGGCCGCCGCGCGCGCAGGTGCTCGGCGATGCGCGGGAGGCGCGGATCACGCGCAGGGTCGAGGCCGGCCGCTCCCCCGATCAGGATCGGCGTCGCCATCCCGAGCTCGACGAGCCGGGCCGCGGCCGCACGGATGCGCGGATCGTCTCCCTCCGGCAGCACCACGCGGGCGCCCCGGCGCGCCGCGCGCGCGCGCAGCGCCTCGCGGAAGCTCACCGCCCGAACCGGGTGGCCAGCGCCTCGCGGACCATCGGGTGCACCAGCCCCTCGAGGTTCCCCCCGAAGCGCGCCGCCTCGCGGACCAGCGAGGAGGAGAGGTAAGTCAGGTCCACCGCAGGGACGAGAAAGACCGTCTCAAGGTCGGGGTTCAGGCGGCGGTTCATCAGCGCCATCTGGAACTCGTACTCGAAGTCGCTCACGGCACGCAGGCCGCGCACGACGATCCGCGCCTCCCGCTCCCGGGCAAAATCGGCGAGCAGCCCGCTGAACGACGCGAACTCGATGCGCGGATCGTCACCCAGCGCGGTCGAGAGAAACGCAAGTCGCTCCTCCACCGTGAACAGCGGCTCCTTGTTGGGATTGATGGCAATGGCCACGACCAGGCGGTCCACCATGCCCACGGCACGTCGCGCCAGGTCCTCGTGACCGCGCGTCGGGGGATCGAACGAACCGGGGTAGATCGCAATCCGGGTCACGCATCCTCCGGACGAAAAAAGGTCACGGCGATGTCGCCCCAGCGGCGGGTCGCCCCCCCCGGCACCGCGGTGCGGGGATCGTGCTCCACGGCAAAGATGGCGGCAAACGGCGCGGACTGCCACGCCGCCGCCAGACGCACGGCGAGGTCCGAGGCGAAGGGCGGATCCGCAACGGCCAGGTCAAAGCTCCCGGGGGCCGACGTCGCCACGAAGCCAAGGGCATCCGCCCGCACCACGGTGCATCGGTCCTCGGCCCCCAATGCCGCGATATTGGCACGCAACACCGACAGCACGCCCGCGTGGGCCTCCACGAAGGTCGCGCTGGCGGCGCCCCGCGAGAGCGCCTCGAGCCCGAGGGCCCCCGTACCGGCGCACAGGTCGAGCACGCGGGCGCCGGGGAGCATCGGGCCGAGGATCGCCAACCACGCCTCACGCACCCGCTCGGCCGTGGGACGCACGTCCCCGCCCTTCGGCACCGCAAGGCGACGCCCGCCCCAGACCCCCGCCACGATCCGGGTCACGCCCGTGCCGGGGTAATCGTGAGAATGCGTGCCTGCAGCGTCGAGCGACCCTGATATGCATTGCGCTCAAGTCGGAAGGCGACATCGACTGCTCCACCAGCGAGCCCACCCAACCGATGTGCCCAGTTGAAGGCGATGCCAGCCAGTGCCGCGCCGCCCCCGGCGAGATCCGTCTTGAGGTGATCGCGCCCGACCACGCGCGGGTTGGCGAGCTGCACCCCGCGCAGGCCAAAGACCGGTGCCGGATTCCCCATGCCGCAGGGTTCGAGGTGGCGTACCAGTCGCTCCAGGGCATCGTCTACCGCGGCCAGGCCGAGTTCGAGGTCGACACGCTGTTCGGGCCCGAGCGCGTCGAGCGGCAGCGCCTCCCGGGCAAGGGCGACGAAGCGCTCGCGAAAGGCCGGCACCTGCTCGCGGGCGATGGTCAGTCCAGCGGCCATGCGATGACCACCATAGCGCTCGAGCAGATCCCCGCTGGTCGTGAGAGCGGCGTGGAGGTCGAACGCGGCGATACTCCGCCCGCTCCCCTTCCCCTGGTGGCCATCGAGGGCGATCAGGAACGCGGGGCGACCATACCGCTCCACCACGCGCGAGGCGACGATGCCGACGACGCCCGGATGCCAGCCATCCCCTGCCAACACGAGGGCGCGATGCACCTCGGGGTCGGCGTAGTTCTGCTCGATCGTGGTGATCGCCTCGTCCAGAATGGTCTGGTCCAGCGCCTGCCGCTCGCCGTTCAGTCGGTCAAGTTCCCGTGCCAGCGCCGCGGCCTCCCGGGCGTCGTCGGTGAGGAGCAGGCGCAGCCCGTCGGCGGCATCACCGATCCGACCGACGGCGTTGAGCCGCGGGGCCAGAGTGAAGCCGACCTGGCCGGCGCGCAACGCGCCACCAGCGAGCTGCGCGACCTCGAGCAGCGCACGCCATCCCGCCCAGCGCGAGTCCGCCAGCAGCCGGAGCCCGTGCTTGACCAGGGTACGATGTTCCCCGACGAGCGGCACCACATCGGCGATGGTGGCCACGGCCACATAGTCGAGCAGGTGCAGCGGCGCGTTCGCCGGCAACCCCAATGGGCCGACCAGCGCCTGCGCGAGCTTGAAGGCGATGCCGGTGCCGCAGAGCGCTTCGAGTCCGGAGGTGTCATCGGCGCGTTGCGGGTCGACCACCGCATCGGCACGCGGGAGCCCCGCGGCGCCCGGCAGGTGGTGGTCCGTCACGACCACGCGGCGGCCGGCGGCCTTCACTCGCGCCACGGCGTCCACGGCCGTGATGCCGCAGTCACACGTGATCACCAGACCGGCGCCCACGCGTTCGGCCTCGCGCACGCCGGCGTCACCGAAATCGTAGCCGTCGCGCACGCGATGGGGCACGAACGGGTGCACCGTCGCCCCGGCGAGGCGCAGGATGCGGACGAGGAGCGCGGTCGCGCACTGGCCGTCCACGTCGTAGTCCCCGTGGACGAGGATCACATCACCGCGTTGCACCGCCGCGGTGATCACGTCGACCGCATCGGCCATCCCCGCCAGCGCATAGGGATCCGCGAGCGTATCGAGACCGGGGCGCAGAAAGGTGCGGGCCTCGGCCTCGGTGGCGTGGCCGCGCTGGATGAGGAGCCCCGCCAGGGCCTCGGGCAACATCAAGGCCGCGGCCAACGTACGGGCCGCGTCCGCCGGGGGGGGCGGCGTGAGGCGCCACCGCGGCTGGTGGGTCAGGCCCCGGCCTCGTCGAGGTACAGGATGGCGCCGCACATCTCGCAGCCATCCAGCAGGATCCCCTCGGCGCGCAGGACGCCGACGCGCGAAGTGGGAATCGCGGTATGGCAGGCCGTGCAGGTGGCATGGGCGGCGGGGTAGAGCACCGTCTTGCCGCGCGCGCCGCGCAGTCGATCGTAGCGCATGCGGATCGGGCGCGAGACCTCCGCCGCCAGCGTCTCGCGCTCAGCCTGCGCTGCGTCGTGCGATGCCTGCACCCCGGCCGTGCGGGCGGCGAGATCCGCGCGTGCCTCGACCTGCCCCGCCTCGACCTCCGCCAGCGCCGCCTCGGTCGCGGCCACCGCCGTCTCGCGCGTGGTGGTCTCCTCGGCGAGGCGCATCCAGTCGCTCTCCTCCTGCGCCAGGATGCTGCGCCCCAGTTCGACATCGGCCATCAACTGCGCGGCGACGCGCGGACTGCGCTCCTGCTCGAGGCGCTCGCGACGCTTCTCCTGCTGGGCTCGATACGCCTCGACCTTGGCCTCCCGTTCGGTGCGTCGGGCGAGGGCGTCGGCCGCGAGTCGCTTCGCCTGGGTCACCTGGGTCCGGGCACCGGCGGCAGCGGCATCGAGCGCCGCGGCCCCCGCCGCAAGGTCGGCAAGCTGGACCGCGAGCTCCGTGAGATGGCTGTCCTTGGCCTGCAGGTCGATCAACTTGGGCAATTCGGGGTGCATCAGGTCTTACTCCTCGATGGGTGGGCCGGCACGTGGAGGTGCCGGACGCCGTGCTGTGGCAAGATACATCTGAAAGCGGGCCTGCCCTTCCTTGCTCAGGGCCTGCCAGCGACGCCGGAGCGTCACGGGATCCACTTCGGCGGCGATGTCGGCGAACGTCGCCATCTCCTCGAGCGCCTCGATCGCCCCGACATATTCGCGGTCGGCGTCGAAGCCAGCGGTCATCGCGTCGCCGTCGAGCAGCCGCTGCCAGACCTCCCGGGCCCGCTCATCCAGCGCGGCGAGGGCGTCCCCAACCGGGGCGTCCGGCGGCAACGTCAGCAGCGCTTCGAAGATCCGCCGGAACGCGGGCACAGTGAAGCGATCGGGCGCCACCTCGTCCATCGCGCGGGCCCGCCAGCCCGGATCGCGCAAGAGCAGCCGGAGCAGCTTGCGCTCCAGCTCGGCGCCCGGGCCGCGACTGCGGGGCTCCGGCGCCTCGCGGCGAGGCGGCGGCGCGATGGCAGCGGGCCGCAGCAGCGGCGGCGGCGGGCCCTTCAGCGCCGCTTCCGCGGCCACTGCTTCGCGAGGGATCCCCAGGCGCTCCGCCACCAGGGAGACGTAGAGCTCGCGGGTGACCGGGTCGCTGGCCGCGCGCAGGGTCGGCAGAAGCCGGTCGAGCGCCTCGCGCGCCCGATGCACACCGGCGAACCACCCGCGCAGTTCCAGCACCTGCAGTTTGCGCTCCAGCACGTCCACGGCGTCGCGGAGGATCAGCTCAAGGGCCGCCGCCCCACCCCGACGCACGAGGGTGTCGGGGTCCTCGCCTGGGGGCATCGTCGCCACCCGGACCCGCACGCCGTGGTGCAGCAGGGTGTCCGCACTCCGAAAGGTCGCCTTGAGTCCCGGTGCATCCGAGTCGAACAGGATCACGACGTCGGTGGTGTAGCGCTTGAGCAGTGCCGCCTGCGCGTCGGTGAGCGCGGTGCCCAGCGGCGCGACGACCTCGTCGAGGCCGGCGAGGGCGAGCCGTTGCACGTCGAAGTAGCCCTCGACCAGGATCGCCCGCTCCTGCTTGCGGATCGCCTGCCGGGCTAGGTGCAGGTGGTAGAGTTGCTCGCCCTTGTGGAAGATCGGCGTCTCGGGCGAGTTCAGGTACTTCGGTTCGCCCGGCCCGATGAGGCGCCCGCCGAAGCCGACCGTCCGGCCCCGCAGATCGTGCAGCGGGAAGAGGAGCCGGTTGCGGAAGCGCGGGAAGAGGGTGCCGTCCTCGCGCCGCTGCGCGAGCGCCGCTTCCTGGAGCACCGCATCGCTGATCCCGAGTTCGCGCATGGCGGCGAGCACCTCCCCCCCCTTGGGCGCCCAGCCGAGGCCCAGCTCCGCGGCGGCGTCGAGGGAGAACTCCCGCTCGAGCAGGTAGCGGCGCGCCGGCTCGGCGTCGGCGGCCTCCCGCAGGCGTGCGCCGAACCAGGTCTGGGCGGCATCGCACGCCTGGTAGAGTGGCTCGCGGGGGTCGGGGCCGATCCGCTCAGTGGCCTCGGGGATCTCGATGCCGTAGCGCCGCGCGACTTCGCGCACCGCACTCGGATAGTCAAGGCCGAGGCGCTCCCGGTACCAGGTGAAGACGTCGCCCGCGGCATGGCAGACGAAGCAGTAGTAGAGATGCTTGCGCGGGATCACCGCGAAGTTGCGCCCGGTGCCGCCGTGGAATGGGCACGGTCCACGCCAGTCGCTCCCCTGCCGCTTGAGCTCCACGGTTTCCTGGACGACCTCGAGCAGGTCCGCGGTGTCGCGGATCCGTTCGATGAGCTCGTCGGGGATGCGCGCCATCAGCGCAGCACCGCGATGGTCACGCCCGTGCCACCCTGCTGCCGGATGGCAAAGTCGAAGGTGGCCACCCGGGCATCCCGGGCGAGGAGCGCGCGGACGGCGTCGCGCAGGGCGCCGGTGCCCATCCCGTGGATGATGCGGAGCTCGGGCTCCTCGGCGAGGACGGCGGCGTCGAGCGCGGCGATCACCAGCGGGTCGGCCTCGTCCACGCGCATCCCGCGGAGGTCGAGCTCGGTCGCCGCCACAGGGACCGGCACGTCGCCGCGCGGGACGGCGCGTTCCGTCGATGCCCCGCGCGGGGCCCGGGGAAGGACCACCAGCGTGCTCGCTTTCACAACCAACCGCATCGCCCCGACCACCACGACCGCGCGCCCGTCGCTGCGCAGCTCGGCCACCTCGCCGGTCGCGCCGGTGGTGAGCCGCGCCCGGGCGCCGACGGTGAGCGCTTCTCCCCCCCCCACGGGCACGAGGTCGGCCGACTCGTCGAGCCGAGCCGCCTCGGTGCGGACCCCCTCCTCGACGAGGCGCCGGGCCTCGCGCCCGGCCGCTTCATCGGCCGCGCCGCGGGCGAGGGCCAACGCCTGCTCGACCCGCTTCCGGGCCTCCAGCAGGTAGGCCTTGGCCTGACCGGCGCGGTCGCGTGCGGCCGACTTTTCCTGCTGCCGGAGCTCGGTTTCCCGTGCCGCCTGATCCGCCGCGGTCACCGTTGCGACGGCCTCGCGGCGCGCGAGTTCGCCGCTGCGGTCGGTGACCACCGCCTCGCGCAGCTCGAGCACCCGCTCGCGCGCCTCCACCGCCGCGAGGAGCCGGTCGAGCTCGCGCTCGGTCTCGGGCACCAGCGCCTCCGCGGCGGCGAGCACATCGGCGTCCACACCGAGGCGCCGGGCGATGGCCAGCCCGTAGGAGCGACCCGGGATGCCCTTGGTGAACCGGTAGGTCGGCGAGAGGGTGGCGGCGTCGAAGTGCAGCGACCCGTTGACCACGCCGGGCACCCGCGTGGCCAGCGACTTGAGCGCCCCGAGGTGGGTGGTCGCGAGCGTGAGCGTGCCGCGCCGCGTCAGGGTCTCCAGGACCGCCATCGCCAGTGCCCCCCCCTCCGCCGGGTCGGTACCCGACCCGACCTCATCGAGGATCACCAGCGTGGCGCGGCCGGCGTCCTCGAGGATACGGCGCAGCTCGGCCACGTGGGCCGAGAAGGTCGAGAGATCCGCCTGGAGCGACTGGTGGTCGCCGATATCCACGTAGGTCCGGTGCACGATCGGGAGCGCGCTCCCCGGCCCGACCGGTGGCACGATGCCGCATTGGGCCATCGCCACGGCGAGGCCGGCCGCCTTCAGCAGCACCGTCTTCCCGCCGGTGTTTGGGCCGGAGATCAGCAGGGTCCGTTCCGCCCCCTCCAGCACGAGGTCGAACGGGACCACCGCGATCCCCCGGGCGAGCAACAGGGGATGGCGGGCACCGTGGAGGCGGAGTCCCCCCCCCTCACCGGTGATCGTCGGCACCTCGGCCGCCGCGTCGCGGGCGTAGCGGGCCCGCGCCAGGATCGTGTCGACCTCGACCGCCACCGCCTGCAGGCTCCGGATCGCCTCGCGGGCCGGGCGGAGCGCCTCGGTCAGCTCGCGCAGCACCTGCAGGACCGCGCGCTCCTCGGCCACCACCGCCTCGCGCAGGGCGTTGCCGAGGGGGATCGCCACCGTCGGCTCGATGAACAGGGTGCCGGCGCTTGCCGATTCGTCGTGGATGATGCCGTCAGGCCGGCCGCGCGCATCGCGCCGCACCGGGATCACATAGCGCCCCGCGCGCATCGTGACGCCGCCGGCGCCGTCGAGGTCCCGCAGGAGCCCCTCAAGGCGCCGCACCAGGCGCTCCCGGGCGGCGTGCACGTCGCGTCGCGCCGCGGCGAGGACCGGCGATGCCGTGTCGAGGAGTTCCCCGTCGTCGCTGACGGCCCGCTCGAGCAGCCGCTCGATGCTCCGCTCGACCGGCGGGGCACGCAGGGCGGCCACCCGCGGGCACGCCTCCGCCAGGCGTTCGAGTTCGGTGGCCACGGTCCGGCCTGCGGTGAGGGTCTGGCGAATCGCCGCCAGCTCCGCCACCTCGAGCACCGCCCCATCGAGTCGGAGGCGGGAGAGGGCTCCGCGCACGTCGGGGGACGCTGGCACGTCGATGCCATCGCCACGCCGCAGCACGGCCAGCAGTTCGCCGACGTAGCCCAGCTCACGTTCGATCCAGCCCGGATCGGGAGAGGGACGCCGGGCCCGCAGGGCGGACGCGGCGAGTGCCCCGGCGGCATGCCCGGCCACGACGTCGAGGACGGCCGGGAACTCGAGTGCCTCGAGCCCGTCGTCCACCGGCGTGGCCGTCATTCCTGCTGCAGTGCCTCGCGGGCGATGGTATTGATCACCTTCCCGTCGGCCTGGCCCTTGAAGCGCCCCATCAGGACGCCCATCAGCCGGCCGAGGTCGGTGGCGCCCGCGGCGACGGCCTCGCGGGCTGCGGCCCGCAGGACGGCCGGGTCGAGTTCGGGTGGGAGGTACGCGCGGAGCATCGCGATCTCGGTCGCCTCGCGCTCGGCCAGCTCCGGGCGATTGGCGGCCGTGTACTGGGCGACGGAATCTTCTCGCTGCTTGATCTGCTTGCGCAGCACCTCGACCCCGTCGGCATCGGTCAGGTCGGTGCGCGACTCCAGCTCGCGGTTCTTCAACGCAGCAAGGACCGTCCCCAGCAACAGGGTCCGGTCCTTGTCGGACGCCTTCCGCGCGACGATCTGGTCGGCGCGCAGGAGGGCGGAGAGGTCAGGCATTCGAGCGACCGCGGCGGCTCTTCCGCTGCGCGGCGTTCATCTTCCGCTTGCGCTTCTCACTGGGCTTCTCGTAGTGCCGGTGCTTCCGCAAATCGGAAAGAATCCCGGCCTTCTCGCACTTCTTCTTGAAGCGCTTGAGTGCCCGCTCGAAGCTCTCATCCTCATGGATGATGACTTCAGACATGTCCTGAATCACCCCTCTCGTGCCCCCGTCAAGGGGCGGTTGATGCACAGACCCGGAAGCATAGTGCCCGCAACCAGTGAGGGCAAGAGCCGGGGAGCCCCAACGGCCCGGTCAGCCCGGCGGCCAATGCAGTTGCCGACCCCCCAAAAGGTGCAGGTGCAGATGGGGCACCGTCTGGCCCCCCTCCGCCCCGGTGTTGACCACGAACCGGTAGCCGCTG
>JBBQQJ010000113.1:0-9008 GCA_038216165.1 Gemmatimonadales bacterium
CGAGACCGTGAAGAAGTACCTCATCGACCAGGGTGTCGCGGCCGACCGCATTGCGGTCCGGTGGCGTGGTGAGGAAGAGCCCGTCGCGGACAACGAATCGACCGCGGGCCGGGCCCAGAACCGTCGTGCCGAGATCAAGCAGAACAACTGATCACGGTGCTGCGCCAAACCAGATCCCCCCCGGGTGCCTTGGCATTCGGGGGGGATTTGTTTTGTTCCTCGTTCGTCGTTCACCGTTCACCAATCACCGTTCATCACTCTCCGTTCCCCACGCATCGTTCACCCTGCGCCCCTGGCCCACTCCCAGCAGGTACTCCCGCTGGTACATCTTCAGCAGCTCGAACAGATAGCTCAGCGCCAGCGGCCCGATGAGCAGGCCCAGGATGCCGAGATAGCTCACGCCGGCAATCGCGCCGACGATCGTGATGAGCGGATGGATCTGCGCGAAGCGGTTCGAGATGTACGGCCGAATGATGTTGTCCACGTTGCCGACGACCACGACGCCCCAGGCCAAGAGCGCGATCGCCATGCCGGTGCGTCCGGACGTGAAGAGCACGATCGATCCGGGACCCCAGATGAGGCCGCTCCCGACCACCGGCATCACCGACAGCACAAAGGTCGCCGCGCCCCAGAAGATCGGATCGCCAAGGTTGGCCACCCAGAAGCCGAGCCCGATCAGCACGCCCTGCGCGAGGGCACACAGCCCGGTGCCGAGGACCGTGGAGACGGTCACCGCGGAGAAACGATCCTTGAGGATGGCGACGTTCAGGTCGGAGAACGGGATGTACGGTCGGAGGCCGTTCCACGCACCGTCCGGGTTCTGGAGGATGTAGTAGAGTCCGAAGAAGGATAGCAGGAGGTTGAGCGTCAAATTCGCGACCTTGCCGAGGACCGAGATCGCACTGCCCCCCACGACGGACACCACCTGGGAGCCGACTTCCCGAATCTGCTGGCCCACGGCGAATGGCCCGATGGTCAGCGTATCGAGTCGATCCATCAGCGGCGAGGCGAGCACGCCGCGCGCGGCATTTTGTGCCTGACCGACGAGCAGGCTCACGAGCCACGTCAACGGGAGCACGAGCACGATCAGCGCCGTCAGGATCACGATCGCACTCGCCAGTCCTTTGCTGCGCACCTTCGGGACGAGCCAGCGGTGCATCGGAGCGAAGATGATGTAGAGCACGGGGGCGCCGAGGAGCCCGGACGTGTACGGCAGCAGGGCAATGATGCAGATGACGCCGAGGATGATCACGAGCCAGGCGGCGCGCTGGTGTTTGGTGTCGAAGAGGGCCATACCGAATCGTAATGCGGGAGGAGGTGCGCGGGATGGGAGGGGAGGCTTCGTTTCGCCTTGAAACTTGTTTGGCAACGCCTTCGTCCTGCGGGAATGCTCCGACACGCCACCACCATCGGCATCCGCTCGCTGACTGCCTCCCCCCTCCGGTCGCTCCTCGCCACCTTGGGCGTGACCATCGGGACCGCAGCCCTCGTCGCCGTACTCGCCGTGGGCGATGGCGTGGAGGCGTTTGCCCGCGATCAGATCGCCGCCACCACCGACCTGCTGCAGATCGCCGTGGTCCCCAGCACGATGGTGGCGGCGGACCAACTCTACCTGCCGCGGCGCGACACCGTCGAGCTCGCCGCGCCTGATCGTGACGCGCTCGGCGCTCTCGTGCCACGCGGCACCCGTCTGTCGCTCATCCGGAACGGCGGAACCTGGGTCACCGGACTGGTCGGCGACAGCGCCCGCGGCAGCGCCATCTGGACCGCCGACAATCCACGGCCAACGGCCACAGACTCGGTGCGGGTGGGGCGATGGTTCACCGCCGCAGAGATCGATGAGGGAGCGGCGGTGGCGATCGTCTCGCCCGCCCTCGCCCGGCTGGGTGGCCCACCCGATGGCGCCGTCGGGCGCACCGTGATGCTGGGTGGCACCCCGTTCACCATCCTCGCGGTGGCCGCCGGGGCCGACAGCCTGCGTCTCGCAGCGCGTATCCCGCTGGCGGCCTACAGCGCCGCCGTCCCCCCCCCGATGCGCCGCCCTGTCACCCTGGTGGCCGAGGTGACCACCATCGAGGCCGTACCAGCCGCGCTCGAGGCGATCACGACGTGGGCGGAAGCACGAGCGCCGGAGGGGGCCCTCACGGTGCAGAACCGCACCGACCGCGGCGCGCAGGTACGCCAGGCGATGCTGGTATTCAAGTTGTTGATGGGGGCGATCACCGGGATTTCGCTGCTCGTCGGTGGGATCGGAATCATGAACACCCTGCTGGCGAGCGTTTTCGAGCGCACCCGCGAGATTGGTATTCGCCGCGCCACCGGCGCCCGCCGGAGGGACATCGTGGCCCAATTCCTGGCCGAATCGGTGGCGATCACCGGCCTCGGGAGCGCCGTCGGCCTGCTCCTCGGCTTTGCCGCGGCGTTTGGCATCTCTGCGGTCATCCGCGCCCGGAGCGAGGCGCCGGTGCACGCCGCCTTCACCCTCTCCACCCTGCTGATCGCCGCGGGCTCCGCGATCGCGGTGGGATTGCTCTTCGGCGCCTACCCCGCGGTGCGCGCTTCGCGGCTCTCGCCGATCGACGCGATCCGGACGGAGTGACGACGTCCGATCCCCTTCACGGCGCGCGCTGCAGCGCCGGCCCCAGTACCGTCCACATGTTGTCGGCCGCCCGGCGCGCGCCGGCTGGGTTGGGATGGATCCCGTCGGCCTGGTTCAACGAGTCGACCCCGGCCACATCAGCAAGAAAGAAGGGGATCAGCGTGGCGCGGTGCGCTGCCGCGACCTCCTGGTACACCGCACGGAAGCGACGCCCGTAGTCGGCACCGAGGTTGGGGAGCGCTTCCATCGCCGCGAGGAAGACCTGCGGCCGGGGCTCCAGGCGGTCCACCGCGGCGAGGATCGCCTCCAGGTTGGCGCGCAGTGAGTCGGGCGACTGGCCGCGCAGTCCATCATTGGCGCCGGTCTCGACCACCAGCACGGCAGGCGTACCCTGACTGAAGAGCCAGTCGATGCGCCGGAGTGCCCCCGCGGAGGTCTCGCCGCTCACTCCGGCGTTGACCACCCGATACGCCAGCCCCGCGGAATCCAGCTTGGCCTGCACGAGCGCGGGATACGCCTGATCCAGCGAGAGGCCGAGGCCAGCGGTGAGGGAGGTGCCGAGAAACACCATCGTCGGGCGAGAGTCCGCGGGCTGCTCCGCTCCGTCCGGCGCGGCGGTCGGGGGCGGGCTATTTTTGTCGATTGGTGCCTGATCGGACGTGTCCGGGCCGCAGGCCAGCACCAAGGGACCCAGAAGGCAGGCCAGGCGGTATCCAGCAGGGACTGAGCGCCACATCTTCACCTCGTCTCCAACTCTCGTCGGGCGGTACGCACGATGCTTTCTTCCGAGGCCCTCGGGCACGAATATCTCTCCGGGGGCCGACAACTGACGGTGCTCAAGGATATCACCTTCGACCTCGAGCCCGGTGGATTCCTCGCCATCGTCGGGCCGAGTGGCAGCGGCAAGACCACCCTCCTGGGGCTGCTGGCGGGCCTCGATCGCCCATCGCACGGGCGCGTGGTGCTCGATGGCACCGACCTGGGGACGCTCGATGAGGATGCCCGCGCGCGGCTGCGCCGGGAGAAGGTCGGCTTCATCTTCCAGTCGTTCCAGTTGATCCCGACGCTCACGGCGCAGGAGAACGTGCAGGTGCCGCTGGAACTCGCCGGCGACCCCAGCGCTGCAACCGTGGCGCGAGATCTCCTGCAGCGCGTGGGGCTGGGTGAGCGCGGGCACCACTATCCGGCCCAACTCTCCGGCGGCGAGCAACAGCGCGTCGCCGTGGCGCGCGCGTTCAGCACACGGCCCAAGATCCTCTTTGCCGACGAGCCGACCGGGAACCTGGACGGCCGAAACGGCGACACCGTCGTGGCATTGATGACCGCGCTCAACGCAGAGTTCGGGACCACGCTGGTCCTGGTGACGCATGACCTCGAGCTGGCCGCCTTGGCACGGCGCACCATCCGGCTCGCCGACGGCGTGGTTGTCTCGGACACCAGCGCGTGACCACCAGCAGACTCGGCTTCATCTTCCGCCTGGCCTGGCGGGAAGCCCGCGCCGCCCGGCGGCGCCTGGCCCTCCTGACCGCGTCGATCACCGCCGGCGTCGGTGCCTTGGTGGCGGTGAATTCCTTCACCGACAACCTGCAGGTGTCCGTGGCCGAGCAAGCGCAGGCCCTGCTCGGTGCCGACCTCTCGATCGGGTCCTCGCGCACCAACGTGGACAGCTCCGCCGCGGTGCAGGCGCTGCTCGACTCGCTGCGTACCATTGGGGGGGGGGAGACCCGCACCGCCTCCTCGGCCTCCCTCGCCGCCATGGCGTACGTGGCCTCGAGTGGCACCGCGCGCCTGGTGCAGCTCCGCACCGTGGATCCGGGGTGGCCGTTCTACGGCACCATCGAAACCAAGCCCGCCGGGATCTGGCCGGGCCTGCAGGAGGGAGGCGTGATCGTCGATCCGGCGCTCCTCCCCGCCATTGGCGCGGCCATCGGTGACACCCTGCTGGTCGGCGAGGCGCGCTTCCCGATTCTCGGCACGGTGGTCAATGTTCCGGGAGACGTCGGACTGCAGATGGCGTTCGGCTCCCGGGCGTTCATCGCCCATGCCAGCCTCGATGCCACCAAGCTCCTCGGTTTCGGCGCGCGGGTGCAGCGGGAGACCTTTCTGCAGCTCCCCGAGCGGATCGACCCGCAGGTCGTCGCCGAGCAGGTGCGCCCGACCCTGCGGACCGAACGAATCCGGGTCCGCACCGTTGCCGACGACCGCGACGACCTCAGCGACAACCTCACGCGCCTCGGCAACTACCTCGGCCTCGTCGCCTTGATCGCCCTCCTGCTGGGCGGCCTCGGCACCGCGAGTGCCGTGAACGTCTTCATCCGCCAGAAGCTCGACACCATCGCCGTGCTCCGCTGTCTCGGGGCGACCAGCGGACAGGTATTCGCGGTGCACCTCCTGCAGGCCGTCGGGATGGGGCTGCTCGGGGCCGTGATCGGCGCGGCGCTCGGGGTCGGCCTCCAGCAACTGATGCCGCTGGTGCTCGCCGACTTCCTCCCGGTGGACGTCCGCGTGCTGCCCTCGCCCCGGGCCATCCTCCTCGGGATCGGCCTGGGTGTGTGGACCGCCACGGTCTTCGCCCTCCTGCCCTTGCTGGGCATCCGGGAGATCTCGCCGCTGGCCACGCTGCGCCGGGCCACCACGCCGCCGCGGGCACGGTGGGACCTTCCCCGCGTGGCAGCCGTCCTGCTGCTGGCGGGGAGCGTGGTCGGACTGGCAACCGTGCAGGTGGGCTCCCTCCGCCAGGGGGTCTGGTTCGCGGTGGGGATCGGCGGCGCCCTGGCCGTGCTCTGGCTCGCCTCGCTCGGTGTGATCCGCGGGGCCCGGCGCTTCGTGCCGTCCGGGTGGCCCTATCTCCTCCGCCAGGGGCTCGCCAACCTGCACCGCCCCGGCAACCAGACGGTCACCGTCGTCCTGTCGCTCGGCTTTGGTGCCTTCCTGCTGACGACGCTCTTCACTGCCCAGCACAACCTCCTCGAGGGCTTTCGCGTAGACGCAGGACCAGACCGTGCCAATCTGGTGCTCATTGACATCCAGCCTGACCAGCGTGAGCTCGTCACGACGATCCTCCGCGAGGAGGGCGCGGCTCCGGAGGCGTTCGTGCCGATCGTGCCGATGCGGCTCATCGAGGTCGACGGCCGCCGCGTGACCGACATTCTTGCTCGCGGCGAGATCTATCCGCGGGACACCCTCACGACGCCCGAGGGAGAGCGGCCGGATGGCGGCGAGCGTGGTTCGATGTGGGCCTTCCGACGTGAGTACCGCTCCACCTACCGTGCCGAAGCGGGAACGGCCGAGCGCGTCACGCTTGGCAAATGGTTTGCTGAGGTCGAGAGCGGCAGCGGGCGGACGGCGGCCGATCCCGTCGCCATCTCTGTCGAGGAAGGGCTGGCCGACGAGCTGATCGTCGGTGTCGGCGACAGGATCACCTGGGACATCCAGGGGATCGAGGTCCACTCGGTGGTGACCTCCCTGCGAGAGGTCAACTGGGCGCGGTTCGAGCCGAACTTCTTCGTGGTGTTCGCCCCCGGGGCGCTCGAGGTCGCGCCCCACAGCCTGGTGACCCTCGCGCGCGTGACCGATCCGCTGGCGCGCGGGCGGATCCAGCGAGCCCTGGCCGAGCGCGCGAGCAACATCAGTTCCGTGGACCTCGGCGAGGTGCAGCGCGCGTTGGAGTCGGTGATCGCCCGGATCATTTTGGCGATCCGGTTCATGGCGCTCTTCTCGTTGGCCACTGGCGCGGTGGTCCTGATCGGGGCGATCGCGACGTCGCGGTGGCAGCGGATCCGCGAGGGCACCTTGTTGCGCACCCTCGGCGCCACGCGGAGCCAGGTGCTGCGGATCCTCTGCGTGGAGTATGCCATGCTCGGCCTGGCGGCCGCGATCGTTGCGGCGGGGCTGGCCGGCGTGGCAGGATGGGCCTTGGCAACGTTCGTGTTCGACTCCACCTTCGCGTTGCCGCTCCTGCCGTTGGCTGTGCTGTCGCTGGCCTTGGTGGCCCTGACGACAATCGTCGGGCTGTGGAGTTCCCTCGATGTGCTCGAGCGCCCGCCGCTCGAAGTTCTGCGTGCGGAGTGATGCCGCACGATCCACCCCAGCTGGAGTAGACCGATCGTGACCGTGTCTCGTTCCGTCCGAATGTCCCTCGCCACCTGCGCCGCGCTCGCGCTCGCAGGCTGTGCCAAGGGCGTCAAGCCCACCACCACGCCGGCCCCCGGGGCCCGTGCCGGTGCGGTCACCGACAGTTCCGCGCGGCCAGGCGCTGCCCGCACCGGGCCGAAGGCCTACAAGGATGTGATCACCGCCAAGGCCAAGTCCGACAGCGGTGCGTTCACCGTCCACCAGGTCGGCGACAAGTACTACTACGAGATCCCCCGGGCGATGCTCGGGCGGGAATTCCTGCTGGTGTCGCGCATCGCGAAGACCGCCGGCGGCATCGGGTACGGCGGCGAGGAGAACGGGACGAATGTCGTCCGGTTCGTGCGCCAAGGTGACAAGCTCTTCCTGCGCCAGGTTTCCTACAGCACCGTGGCCGACACCACGCTGCCGATCGCGCAGGCGGTGCGCAACTCCAATTTCGAGCCGATCGTCTTCGGGTTCGACGTTCAGGCCTGGGGCGCCGATTCCAGCGCGGTGGTCGAGGTCGGGCCGCTGTTCACGGGCGATGTCGCCATGCTGGGCCTCCCCAGCCGGACCCGGACCCAGTACCAGGTGCGCCGGCTCGATGCCGCACGCACCTTCCTCAACGGGATCGCCTCCTTCCCGCGGAACATCGAGGCCCGTGCCACCCTGACCTACGAGGCCGGCGCGCCGCCCTCGGGGCAGTCCACCGGGGCGATCTCCCTTGAGATGAACCACTCGATGCTGCTGCTCCCCGAGACCCCGATGATGCCGCGCCTCCGCGACGAGCGCGTCGGCTACTTCGGGATCAGCCAGACCGACTACGGCCAGGACGCCCAGCGCACCGTGCAGCGGCGCTACATCTCCCGGTGGCGCCTCGAGCCGAAGGACACCGCGGCGTTCCTGCGCGGCGAGCTCGTCGAGCCGGTCAAGCCGATCATCTACTACATCGACCCGGCCACCCCCGAAAAGTGGCGCAAGTACCTGATCCAGGGGGTCAACGACTGGCAGGTCGCCTTCGAGGCCGCGGGCTTCAAGAACGCCATCATGGGCAAGCTGCCGCCCACGCCCGAGGAGGATCCTGAGTTCTCGACCGAGGACGCGCGCTACAGCGTGATCCGCTACTTCGCCTCCGACGTGCAGAACGCCTACGGGCCGAGCATCCCTGACCCGCGCTCGGGCGAAATCCTCGAGTCGCACATCGGGTGGTACCACAACGTCATGAGCCTCCTGCGCAACTGGTACCTCGTGCAGACGGCGGCCATCAACCCCAAGGCCCGCGCGGTTGATTTCGATGACGAGGTGATGGGCGAACTGATCCGCTTCGTCTCCGCCCATGAAGTCGGGCACACGCTCGGCCTCCCGCACAACATGAAGGCGTCGTCATCGTATCATGTGGATTCGCTGCGTTCCCCGAGCTTCACCAAGCGGATGGGCACGGCGCCGTCGATCATGGACTATGCCCGCTTCAACTACGTCGCGCAGCCGGGTGACGGCGACGTCGGCCTGATGCCGGCGGTCGGGCCCTACGACAAGTACGCCATCATGTGGGGCTATCGGCCGATCCTCACCGCCCGGACGCCTGACCAGGAGAGCACCACCCTCGACCAGTGGATCCGGGAGCGAGAGAACGACCCGATCTACCGCTTCGGCGACCCATCCGGCACCGACCCGGGATCGCAGACCGAGGACCTCGGCCACGACGGCGTGCTCGCGAGCACCTACGGCATCGCCAACCTCAAGCGCATCATGCCGCAGATCCTCCAGTACAGCTATGAACCGCGGGCGGACTTCGGCCAGCTGCGCGACATGTACGGGCAGGTCGCCGGCCAGTGGAACCGCTACATGGGTCACGTCCTGACCATCGTCGGCGGGATCGACTACACCCGGAAGAACACCGACCAGCCGGGTGCGGTCTACACCGCCATTCCGCGCGACCGGCAGAAGGCCGCCGTGCGATTCCTCGGCGAACAGGCGCTCACCACACCGAGCTGGATGTTCGAGGCACCGGTGCTTGAGCGGATCGGCATCCAGGGGAGTTCGGAGCGGATTCGCGGCCTGATGGTGAGCGTGCTCAACCGCATGCTCGATCCGTCGCGCATGGGCCGGATGGCGGAACTCGCGACCGTGGCCGGCGGCGGCTACCCGCTCGCCGAATACCTTGGCGACGTCCGCACCTCAGTTTGGGCGGAGCTCGGGACCGCCCGCACGCCCGACCTCTACCGCCGCGCCCTCCAGCGCGCGTGGATCGAACGGATGGCGTACCTGATGACCAATGACATCACCCCGCCGACGG
>JBBQQJ010000114.1:0-8945 GCA_038216165.1 Gemmatimonadales bacterium
ATCTCCGGGAGATGCGTGCAGGCGGGTTCACCATCGGTTCCCATACGGTCAACCATATCGACTGCGCCGCTGAGGCGACGGCAACGGTTCGTTCGGAACTTGAGGAATCGCGAGACGCGCTGCAGCGTGAGCTATGCCTGATCGAGTTGTTCTTTTACTACCCGTACGGGTATCGACACCACATGACACCGTAGAGACTGGGCCTGGTCCGGCAGGCGGGGTACATCGGTTGCGTTTCGGCGTATGGAGGGACCAACAAGGGGACGATTGACCGTTTCAACGTGGTCCGGCAGGGAATCCATTGGGAGTCCTCAGACACGTCCTTCGTGTACACGGCGTCGGGGCTCTGGAAATGACCTGACGCCGCCGACGCGGTAGGGAGTCCGCGCGGCATGTCGGCATGAGGATGGGTACAGCCCAGTAATACCCCACTTCTGCGGGTTCGCGCTGGGCCCTGTTCCTGCAGCGCTGAGCTACATTGGAACGACAGACCGAGCGCTGGGGTGCCCCAACCGGTTCCGCAAACTTCACCCTGCAGCAACCTGCTGACACTCCTCCTCGACGGACCTGACATGTGTGGCATAGCCGGCTGGATCAACCCGCATCTTCCTCCTGATGAGGCCACCACACGTGTTCAGAGGATGCTCGATGCCATGGCGCGGCGTGGCCCAGATGGTCAGGGGGTCCACCGCACCGACGGCGCGGTGCTCGGCCACCGGCGGCTGGCCATCTTCGACCTCTCGGAGGCCGGCGCCCAACCGATGTCCACTCCCGATGGCCACGTCACGGTGGTCTTCAACGGGGCGATCTACAACTGGACCAGCCTTCGTGCGACCCTCGAGACCGTGGGGCACCGCTTCCGCACCCAGACCGACACCGAGGTCCTCCTGCTCGGCTACCGAGAGTGGGGCATAGACGGTCTCCTCGCACGGATTGAGGGAATGTTTGCGCTCGGCCTCTGGGACAACGAGCAGCGGGTCGTCCACCTGGTCCGAGACCGGCTTGGCGTCAAGCCGCTCATCTTCGGCCGCCCCACCGGCGACTCGCTCTGCTTCGCTTCAACCCCGGGTGCCCTGCACGCCGCTGGCTTCGGTGGTGCCATCAATCCGGACGCACTCGGCGCATCCCTGCGGCTCGGCTACGTCCCTGACGACATGTGCATCTGGGCGGGGCTGGAAAAGCTCCCGCCTGCGCATCTGCTGACCTGGCGCGTCGGCGGTGGCGTGACAATCCGCCGCTACTGGGATCACCCGATTGCCGTACCTGACGGGGTGTTCTCCTTCGAGGAGGCCGTCGAGGCGACCGAGGCCGCACTCCTCGAGGCGGTGCGCCTCCGGCTGGCGGCGGATGTGCCGGTCGGTTGCCTCCTGAGCGGTGGGATTGACTCGAGCCTGGTCGCCTGGGCGGCCAGCCGGCTACACACCGGGGTCCGCACCTTCACGGTGTCTACCCCCAACGACCCCGAAGACGAGGCACCCGTCGCGCGTGCCACCGCCATACGGCTGGGCCTGCATCATGAAGTTCTCCCGCTGGAGGCCGGGCTCGGCTCGCTGGACGAGCTGGTCAGCGCCTACACCGAGCCGTTCGGGGTCCCCTCCGCTCTGGGGCTCCTGAAGGTGTCGGCAGCGATCCGACCGCACGCCACCGTCGTGCTGACCGGCGATGGCGGCGACGAGGGATTCCTGGGATACCCGGAGCACCGCACCTTCTGGGCGGCGGAACGCCTCGCCGACCGCGTGCCTGCCGGAGTGGCCAGTGCACTCGGTGGCGCAACGCAGAGGCTGCTGGCGGCTGGCGCAGGCCCGCTCCGGCGACCGCTGCGGCTACTCGACTACACCCTGCGCGGGATGGCCGCTGTCCACGATGCCCAGCGCACGCAGTGGGAGCGGGAGTGGTTGCGGTGTGCCGGCCCCCGTCTTGAGGCTTCGCTGCCGCCACGCGGCGACGCACCTTCAGATACCGCTGGTCGCGGATTGCTCGGGGCGTATGTGGAGCATCAACGACGGACCGCCTTCGTTGGGGAATACCTCCCGAAGGTGGATGGCGGTACGATGCATCATGGCTTGGAGGCGCGCTCCCCGTTTCTGGACCACAACCTCTGGACGCTCGCCGGCGGGCTGCCATACGGGGTGCGGCTCCATGGTGGCCAGCTCAAGGCGGTATTGCGCGAGTTGGCTCGACGCCACCTGGGTCCCGAACTGGCAGGAGCGCGGAAGCGTGGCTTTTCGATTCCGGTGGAGCGGTGGATTGCGAGTGGGGCGCAGCCGCTGATCAATCGGTTGCTTGAGGATTCCCCGCTCATCAGCGGCGGCTGGTGCACCCGCCTCGGGGTGGAACAGCAGGTGGCGACTGCTCGTCGGAATGGTGCCGCCTCGACCTTCGGATGGCACCTGCTGGCAACCGATGCATGGCTTCGGCACCTCTCCATGCAGGGAACGTCCCGCTAGCGTTCGGCCCTACTACGCGAGCCTCCACCTGCATGCGGCGCCCAGACGTTCCAATCCCGGCGAAGCAGATTGCCCAGCGCGGCCAGCGGCGTGGCGAGTAATCGCATCGCCCACACCAGTTCTCTCGCAAGTCCCCCATCGTGGAATCGCGCTACCCCAATCGTGCCGGAGATCCCAACAGCCAGCAGTACCACAACAGCGGCGCTCCACACACCGGGAAGCATCAGCAGTACACCAAGGGCCACGAGTGCTGCGAGCACCGGCGTCGCCACCCGAATCAGCTTGTGGCAGAGGAACGCCCCCCACATTCGGTGTGTCCAGGGGAGCAGCACCCAGGGTTCCCAGGCACAGACCTGCAACATCCCAGTGAGCGTGCGCACTTTGCGCGAGAGCTGCACCTCGCGCGAGAATCGCCTCGGGTCACGCGCCAACGCACCCTCTGCCACCACCACGCGCAATCTCTTGCGACCGATCCGCAACGGAATCAGGAGATCGTCGCAGATCAGCCCCGGCGGAAGCGGATCCCAAGCCGACCGACGTACCGCGTGGATCGCCCCAGTGACCGCGACCACCACCCCCAAGCGGCTCTCCAGCCGCCGGAGCAGCAGCTCGTAGCGCCAGAAGACCCCGAAGATTCCGCGCTCCACGTCGGTGGTGATCTGGCCGGTAGCCCCTCCCACCCCCTCGGCGCGCAGCGCCTCGACCAGAGTGGGAATCGCCGCCGGATCGAAGGTTTGGGCCGAATCGGCGAAGACGACCACCTCGGCCTGCACCTCGCGCATTGCGGAGTTGAGTGTGGCCGCCTTGCCACCCGGGGCATCGCCGGGCGCGACCCGGATCCGCGCGTCGCCAACGAATAGAGCCCGGTAGAGATCCAGCGGATGCACAGCGGTGACATCCACGCCAATCACCACGGCAAGCCGATCGGCGGGCCACGTGGTCCGAAGCAAGTCAGCGACCCGCTCGCGCACCATTTCCGGGGCCTCTCGGGTGGCAATTACCACCGCAACCGCCTCAGTTGGTGGTTGCTGAGGGGTGGCTGGTGGCCGGACGATGCCACCGAGGGCCTTCAGCACAATGGGGTAGCCGATCCACCCCGCCACGAAGACCGCCATCGCTCCCCCCGCGAGGATCACCCCGAAGTTCATGATCCGATCGCGGCGCGGCGGAGAGGGAGTCTGGGTTGCTCCGGATGGGCCTTCCCCTCACGCAGGTACCATCCGACCATCTCTGCGATGGCGTCAGACAGCGTGACGCGTGGCGAATGGTCTTCCGCGGCCAGCACCTCACTGGCGAGGCGGGTCTCCGCTTCGGCAAATTTCGCGAGGCGGGCGGAGGACAGCCCAACATCACGTCCGGTCACGGCGGTGAGAAGGTCGAACGGCAACGCCGCCACCCGCGCCAGCGGCATTGGAATCGACCACCGCGGGCGCGGGACGCCTAGCGCGCTGTATATCGCCTCGGCGATCTCGCGACTGCTCAAATCGGGATGGTCGGCATAATTGATCGTCTGGACGCCGGGGCGCCCAGGTTCCGGCCACCGTGCCAGAAGCGTATCCACAAGATTTCCGACGTAGGCAAGCGACTTTCGGTTTGTGCCGGGGCCGACGAATGCGAAGCGACCATGTTCGATCTGCCGGATGAGGGTGTACATGTTCGCGAAATTGCCTGGCCCGAAGACCACCGTCGGTCGGATCACAAGGACGGCGTGTGCGGGATCCGCTGCCGCCCACTCGCCGAGCACCAGCTCTGCCTGGAGCTTCGTGGCGCCGTAGGGCGTGATCGGCGCCGGGGCTGTTGCCTCGGTGCGCACGCCACCGGTGGCGCCGTACACCGCCGCCGAGGAGAAGAAGGCGATATTGCGCACGCCGGATGCAGTCATCGCGGCAGTGAGCTGTTCTGTCGCCGTCACGTTGACGTCGTGGTACGTCTCCGGGGCAATCCCGAAATCATGGTGGGCGGCCGCCAGGTGGAGCACAGCGTCGCAGCCGCGGACCAGTGCGCCGACGAGCACGGGGTCGCGCACGTCTCCAAGATGAAAGTCGGGGTCGGGGCCGGCCGGCGGGATCCGGTCGAGGAGGACGAGTGCATGCCCTCTGGCTCGGAGCGCCGCCACCGCCACACGCCCGATGAATCCCGTGGCGCCGGTCACCAGAATCTTCATGCTGTCCCCTCGTCAGATCTCGTTGCGACTGCCGAAGGCGCCGGGCCAGCACGGCGGTCACGAAGGACCCGTGCCGGCACCCCTCCCACCACCTGCCAGGGGGCCACGGAGCGCGTGACCACGGCCCCTGCGCCGACGATCGCGTGGGCCCCCACGTCGGCCATCACCACGGCACGGTTGCCGATCCAGCAATCCTCCGCCACGGTGATCGTGGCGACGGCTCGAGGTTGCAGGCGCATCGGCAGGTCGAGCCGATCGCTCGCGTGGGCCTGCCCTCCGCCGATGAGGTGCACCCCGGTCCCGAGCATGCTGTCCCGGCCGATGATCGCGTGGCCGATCACGCACAACGGACCAATGTAGGCGTGCTCACCGATGACGACCTCGGGGCTGGCGAAGATCGTCCCGAAGCCGATCGAGCTGGTCAGCGCGCACCGACGGCAGCAGAGCCAGAGAAACGCCCGGCGCAGGTAGTCGCCAGGAAGCCCGGGCACGAGGCTGAGCAGTTGCGTGAATCCCTGAAAGAACGCCTCGCGGCGCCCAGGCATGAGGAGCGCCAGTGTGTGATACACCCCGGCCAGCGGCGCGACGAGGACCACGGCCGCGGCATTCGCCACGGCCTTGAGCAGAGGCCCGATCACGGGCTGCCGCCGATGGTGGTACCGAGGTAGAGCTGTTCATACCGGTCCACCATCGCCTCCAGGCTGTAGACCGCCTCCACGCGTGCCCGCGCGGTGGCGCCGAGCTGACTTCGCAGGCCGCGGTCGTGCAGCAGCCGTTGCAGGGCGTGCAGCAGCGCGGCCTCGTCGTCGTCGGGTACCAGGAGGCCCGCAGCATCCCCCCCCCCTGCGAGCACTTCGGTGTTGCCACCAACCTGCGTGGCGATGCAGGGGAGGCGGCTTGCCATCGCCTCGAGCAAACTGATGGAAGTCCCTTCGGCCCGCGACGGCAGCACATAACAGTCGAATGCGGGCAACAGGGCGGCGGGGTCCGTGACCATCCCGAGGAAGTGCACCCGCGGGGCCACTCCGGCAGCCACCGCCAAGGCGGCGAGACGCTCCCGTTCCGGGCCATCGCCGGCGATCACGAAGTGGGGATCGGCGCCTGCCTCGGCGAGGGCCCGGAGCGGACCGAACATCAGGTCCAGATGCTTCACGGCCGCCAACCGCGCCACGGTGCCCACCACGAATGCCTGATCAGACAGCCCCAGTCGCTGCCGCAGGGAATCATCCGGCCGGGCTCCGAAGCGCGCCACATCCACCCCGTTCGGCACCACGCTCACCTGCCGTGCAAGCAGTCGGCACGGGCCCTGAAGGTACGCCGCCAACGGGGGGGAGACCGCCACCACCGCGGTCGTGCGACGGGCGGCAAGGTGCTTCTCGATCGGGCCCCACCAGGGCTCCTGCTCGAGGAGGCCATGGACCGTGTGGACGCGGACCGGCACCTTGGCCTGCATGGCAGCGAGGGCGCCGCGGTACCAGAAGCCACTGTGCGTATGCACCACATCGGCGGCAGCCGCTGCGATGGCCCGGACAACGGCGATGGGATGCACCCAACTGCGGGCCCCAACGGCAGACACCTGGTGCACTGTGGCGCCCGCATCACGAACAGAGGGCGCCAAGGCGCCCTCCCGTGCCGTGCAGAGCACGGCCACACTCCACTCGCGGGCCACCTGACGGCGCACCATCTCTGCCACCACCCGCTCCATCCCGCCCATCTCCAGCGACGGGAGGATGTGCACCACTGACCGACGCCTGCTCACCCGCCGCCACTCACGGCCGGTACCCGAGGTAACGCCAACTGTAGTAAAAACCCTGATTGTACATCTTGGAGTTGTTGAACCAGGTCTTGTTGACCAGTCCCTCGAAAGTCTGATCCCCTCGCTCGATGTATTTCATGTCACCCGTTTGCTTGTATGCCCAGCCGTACGCTTCCATGTAGAACCCGTTGAGGTCGTTCGCAGGGGTGGTGTCACCGTTCGGGAGACATTCACCGGAGTAGTAGTTGTAGATCTTGTCCGGTGCATACCACTGGGTACTCCACAACCAGTCCAACCACCGCGTCACGGAATCGAGCACACGAGGGTCAGGCGAGACATTCTGATAGAACTGGACCATGGCAGACATCACCATGCCTGACATGAAGTTGCTGCTGACGCCGCAATTGTTCTGGAAGAAGAATCCCCCATTCGGGGACTGAGTCATCCGAATCCATTCAAAATCCTGAATCGCCCCGGCCTTCCAATCTTGGATCGCCCCGAAGGGAGGCGCCTCGAGTTGGTAGGACAATACCTTGCCCCCAAAAACTTTGGCCTGGGCACGACCGTCGTTCCACGGATGCGTGGTGTTGTTCGGCAGGCGATCGGGTCCACCGCGGCTACCATGGAGGTTTTCGGCGGTCTTGTAGACGGCCTCCCGAGATCGGTCATCGCCGGTGAACCAGTAGTGGTAAGCAAGCCCATCCAGCATTGTCCACCACTCTGCTGCACCAAATGCATTGGCTTCCAGGTACCCGTTCCGGTAGCTGATCGCGATCCGGGCTGCGCGTTCCCAGTACTTCGGCTCACCGGTACGCGCCCAAAACGCGAAGTGGTTCAACACTCGATCGTAGTAGTTGATGCCCCAACCGTCGCCGTTCGCACTGTAATGAGTGTCGCTCCACTGATCGAACTTCTGCTCATACGTCTTGAAGTACGCCGGTGACTGCGGCGCCTTGAACCGGCTCACCGTCGGACCCATGATGCCGGTGCTCATCAGGTACTCCGGATCAATCGGCAGCGCAGCGGCCGCCGGCATCGCGCCGTTGATCGCCACCTTGGCCCGCGCGGGAAGCACCGAGGGCACGCCGACCTCCAGCACGGCATCACCCACGGCGCTGGCCGGCCAATTGAACTGAACCAGGAGCGACATCACGCTGCCGTCCTTGTGCTTCCCTTTGAGCACTTCGTTGTAGATCGGCACCTCGACCCCGCCGATACGGACGCGCACCGGCGCCGGAGCCTGCGGGTTCGGCAACCATCCGGCAGGAAGCGGAATGCCGTTGCTCACCAGCACGTCGCCGCTGCCACCGTCCATCCGGTGCAGCCGCAGCGGCACCTCGAGCACGGCCGCTGGATCGGCCTGGATCGTCACTGCCACGGAGTCTTGCACCGCCGCAGCGGCACTCTGGGGCCCCCCGCAGGCGCAGGTGGCCACCAATACGAACGTGCCGACGGAGGTGCCGGCCCTGAAGAGCGGTCCTGTCATCGTCCCTCCTCCATGCGCCGTGAAGGTAACCGGCAGTGCCCTGGTGGCACTGTCGCTCCACGTGGCGCGGACCTCCACCCGGACGGTGTCCCCCAGCCGCAATGTGTCACGGGGCACCGCTACGGCGAACGAGGTGACTCGAGGGGCGGCCGGGACGACCGGGACCGGCGCCGGCGTAGGATCGGGATCCGGGCCGGTGGGGGCGACCGGATCCAGCCCGGTGCAACCCAGCATGGCGCCGAGGCATCCGATGGTCCAGAGTGTTGACATCTTGTACACCGCGTTGGCTCCCTGAAGAGGATACCGGCAACGGTGTGCAATTCGGACGCCACGATGCGCCGCTACGCCTGATCGACACGGGCCGCGCAGCGGCGGTGCATCTTCCACGATTTGGTGTATGGAAATTGGTCGAATCCTGGCTGCTAGCCGACACGATCGATTCCCGAATCTGGAGGAAGGCAGGGAATCCAGCAACTCACGGCAGCAACATATTGGGCGTGGAGCGCGGCATCGCCAACTCGAACCAGAAGCGGGTGCCGACCCCCTGCTCGGTCGCGACTTCGAGCGTTCCGCCCATCGCCTCGATCAGCTTGCGACAGATCGAGAGCCCGAGCCCTGAGCCCGAAAAAGCATAGTCCCCCATCGCCTGGCGGCGCCGGAACGGCTCGAAGAGCATCGCCATCGGCCCCGGCGGGATCCCGCGCCCGGTGTCACGCACCGTGCAGCGGACGCGGTCCCCGCCGGCCAATTCCTCCACCTCCACCGTCACACTCCCATCAGCGGTGAACTTGAGGGCATTGGTGGTGAGGTTGAGCAGGACCCGATTGAGCGCGGCAGGATGCCCGAGTCGGTGGTCGTGGGCCGGACTGGTCACCGTGAGGACGAGGCCCTTCTCCTCGGCAATCGGGCGGACGATGTCCTGCACCGATTCCAGGATGTCGCTCACCGCGAACGGCTTCCGCTCGCCGTCCACGAGGCCCGTCGCACCGCGGACCAACTCCACCATGTCGCTGGCCACCGCGTTGAGGCCGAAGGCGGCGGAGTAGACCAGCGCCATCTGGCGCTGCTGCAAGGGGGTGAGCGGCCCGCTCC
>JBBQQJ010000115.1:0-8835 GCA_038216165.1 Gemmatimonadales bacterium
AGTCGCAGGGCGATACTCTCGCCGGCGGGGGTGCCGAAGCGATCGGCGTAATCGGCCAACAGCATCGCCAGCCGCGCGGCGACATCACGGAATGCCAGGGTCTCCACCAATTGCACCAGATGTCTGAGACGCCGTCCCAGCGCCCGAACCACCGCAGCCGCCACCTCCGGATCGGTGCGGAAGGCCTGCTCGAACTCGGCGCGTGGCAGGTAGATCAATCGCGACGGGGCGGTGGTCACCCCCGAGGCCGGGTACGGCCCCCCATCGAACATCGGCATTTCCGCCACCGCCCGGCCCGGTCCCTCGACTGTCAGCGTCTGTTCGCGGCCATCGGGTGAGCTGCGGTAGATGCGCACCCGTCCCTCGAGCACGAAGTAGGTCCCCTGACAGCGGTCACCCGTGCGGAAGAGGGTGAACCCTTCTCCCACGGTTCGTGGTACGCAGCGCGCCGCCAAGCGGGCCAGGACGGCTCCGTCGAGTTCGGCGAAAATCGGGGCACCACGCAGCAACGCCACCAAGTCACTCATGTGCTCGAATAACAACCCGTGTCGGCTGCGTGACAAGCGTCACATCTGCCAGCCGATCCGGTGACGATCATGAGGCAGACCTTTTTCCGGAGCACTGCCATGTCACATCCCTACGGGACCCACACCGCCTCCCCCGCTTCCCGGCCGATCATTTCCGATCTGGTCGACGGACCGGAGGGACGCTCCTTCTCGGTCCACTTCCAGCCCGGTCAGCGCCTGCCCGACCACCGCAACGCCTCCCGAATCCGGATCATGGCGCGGAGCGGGTCGGGGATGATCTCGATTGCCGGGATGGATCCGCGCGCCATGGGTAGCGGGGAAGCGGTGCAGCTGGAGGCCAATGTGACTCACTCCCTGGAGGCCGGCTCCGAGGCGTGGCAGGTCGAGGTCGTGCTGCTGCCCGCCTGCTGTCCGGGGTGCGCCTGATGGATCGGTTCGTCCTCGGTTTCCTGCGCGCCTCGCTGCTCTGGCTGGTTCTCGGCACCTCCCTCGGCGCGGCGATGGCGATGCACCCGGTGTGGCTGGTGTACCGCCCCATTCACCTGCACCTGCTGCTGCTCGGGTTCGTGATGATGATGATTTCAGGTGTGGCCTACCACGTTATCCCCCGCTTCACCGCCGCGGCGCTCCACTCGCCCCGAGTGGCGATGGTGCATTTGGTCGTGGCAAACGTTGGGCTGCCGCTGTTGGTCGCTGGCTTCGTGGCCCGGGTGCTTCAGCCGACCGTCGCGCCCCTGTTCCTCAGCGTGGGCGGGGGATTGTCGGCCCTCGGCGCCTGGCTCTTGGCGTGGAACCTCTGGCGCACCCTCGACCGCGCCGTGGCACCACCGTCGCGCCTGCCGCGTGCGCGACCTCTGGCGGTGCGCCCGTCAACGGGACAGTAGGCAATGCCGTTGGTGACCCGGCGCCTGCTCGCCTCGGCCGCGTTGTCGCTGCTGCTGGGGCTGGGCCTGGGCCTCTGGATGCTGCTCCGCCGCGAACTGCTGGGGATCTGGCCCACTCCCTACATGGTCAGTGCCCACACCCACCTGGTGCTGGTGGGAACGGTGATGCAGGTGATCGCGGGAGTGGCCCTCTGGATGTTTCCGCTGCCGCGCCGAGGGGAGGCACCGGTGCCCGAGCGGTTGGGAATGCTGGGGTGGTGGTTGCTGACCCCCGGCACGCTGTTGCGGGCCATGGCAGAACTGGCGCGGGCTGGGAGTGATGAGCCGGTGCTGGCCGCCGTGGTGGTGCTTGGCGCAACGATGCAGATCGGCGGGATGATCGCGGTGGTCGGCGCGCTGCGGCGGCGGATTCGCCCGGTCGGTGCGGGCAACCGGGCCGCCCTGTGACAACCGTCACGGCGCGCGAACGGTACGGGAGGGAAGTTCCAGTGTGACCGCATGCCGCGGCACGCGCGGCACGCAGGGCGAGCCGCCACCCGAGGGAACCGGCCCGCGAGGGCCCCAGCAACGAGGATGACGATGGCAGCACAACGGTGGTTCGGACTGGCAGTTCTGGCGCTCGGCGCCGCCGCGTGTGGCGCGCCGAAACCCGGAGGACTGGTGAGTGGCGACGCCGCAAGCCGGGTCTACGTTGCCCCGGGCGAGTACGACGAGTTCTACTCGTTCATGTCCGGGGGATTCAGCGGCAACGTGACCGTCTATGGCCTTCCCTCGGGGCGGCTGATCAAGACGATCCCCGTCTTCTCGCAGTTCCCGGAAAACGGGTACGGCTACACGGAAGAGACCAAGGCGATGTTGGAGACCTCCTACGGGGCGCTCCCCTGGGACGATACCCACCATCCCCAGCTCTCGACCACCAACGGGATGCCCGACGGGCGCTGGTTGTTCATCAACGGCAACAACACGCCGCGGATCGCTCGGATCGACCTGACGACCTTCGAGACCGACGAAATTCTCGAGATTCCCAACGCGGCCGGCGGACACGCCTCTCCCTACATCACGCCGAACTCGGAGTACGTCGTCTCGGCCGTGCGCTTCTCGCTGCCGGTCCCCAACAAGGACGTGCCGATTGAGACCTACAAGCAGAACTTCAAGGGATCGCTCTCGTTCGTCACAGCGAATGCCCCCGGCAAGATGGACATCGCCTTCCAGATTCTGATGCCCGGCTACAACTACGACCTCGGGCGCGCGGGGAAGGCCAAGTCCGACGGGTGGTTCTTTTTCACCACGTACAACACCGAGCAGGCCTACACGCTGCTCGAGCTCAACGCCTCCAAGAACGACAAGGACTACATCGCCGCCGTGAACTGGCGGATGGCCGAGCAGTGCGTCGCCGACGGCAAGGCGAAGCAGGCCCCGGCGCGGTATCGGCACAACCACGTCGACCCGAAAAGCCGGATCGCCAGCGGCGAGATGAAGACCTCGGTCAAGATGCTGGTGCCCACCGACTGTCCGGGGATGCTCTACTTCCTCCCCACCCCGAAGTCGCCGCACGGCGTCGATGTCGACCCAACGGGCGAGTACATCGTGGGTGGTGGCAAGCTCGCGTCGGTGATTCCAGTGCACTCCTTCACCAAGATGCTGGCCGCGATCGCGGCGAAGGACTTCGAGGGCGAACTCGACGGCATTCCGGTGCTGCGTTACGACGCCGTGATGGCGGGCGAGGTGAACAAGCCGGGCCTCGGCCCGCTCCACACCGAGTTCGACGGCAAGGGCAACGCCTACACGTCGATGTTCATCTCCTCCGAGGTGGTGAAGTGGAAGCTCGGCACCTGGGAAGTGCTCGACCGGATGCCGGTCTACTACTCGGTCGGCCACCTGATGATTCCCGGCGGTGACGGTGTTGCCCCGTGGGGCGGCTACCTCGTGGCGATGAACAAGATCACCAAGGACCGCTACCTCCCGACCGGCGCCGAGCTGGCGCACTCGGCGCAACTGATCGACATCAGCGGTGAGAAGATGCAGATGCTGCTCGACTTCCCGACGATGGGCGAGCCGCATTACGCGCAGGCCTTGCCGGCGGCATTGATCAAGGACAAGCAGGTCAAGTTCTTCTCGCTCGCGGAGAACACCCATCCGCACGTCGTGCGGGCCGAGTCGGAGGCGGGGGTGACGCGCGAGGGGAAGCGGGTGCACGTCAAGATGGTGGCGATCCGCAGCCACTTCGCCCCGGACGTGATCGAGGGGATCGAGGTCGGCGATACCGTGTACTGGCACGTGACCAACGTCGAGCAGGACTGGGACGTGGTGCATGGCTTTGCGGTGCTGGGCATGGCCACGTCGGAACTGATCGTCCTGCCGGGCGAGACCAAGACCATCACTTGGGTGCCGCGCACCCCAGGCGTCTTCCCCTTCTACTGCACCGACTTCTGCAGCGCGCTGCACCAGGAGATGCAGGGCTACATCCGGGTCAGTGCCCCCGGGAGCGGCATCAAGCTCTCGGCGGGGGTGAGTGACCGTTCCGCCACGCAGCAGGCACGGGTCGGACGTTACGCCCCGCCGGCGGGGACCCCCGGTGCCGCCGGGCCACCGAAGCACCAACACGGAGCGACTGCCGCGAAAGGCGGTCGGTGAGATGACGCCCCGGACGCGCCTCCTCCTCGGTTGCGGTCTCCTGGTCGGCCTGGCCGCTCTGGTCCTGCCGCTGTGGGAGGTGCGTCTCGGGGCGCCGCAGTACCCCGAAGGGCTCGGACTGCGGATCTATGCCCACACCGTGGCGGGGATCAAGCCGAATGATCTCCAGAACATCAACGGCCTGAACCACTACATCGGGATGCAGGCCATCACCCCCGAGGCGATTCCCGAGCTGCGCTACATGCCGTGGCTCATCGGCGGACTGATTCTGGTGGGACTGGGGATCGCGGCGCGTGGCACCCGCCGGGCACTGCTCGGCTGGCTGGTGGCTTTCGCGCTGCTGGGAGCGGTGGGGCTGTGGGATTTCTGGCGCTGGGAGCACGACTACGGGCACAACCTCGACATGGACAAGGCGATCATCATCGTCCCGGGGATGACCTACCAGCCCCCGCTGATCGGGTCGAAGCAGTTGCTCAATTTTACCGCGACCGCTTGGCCGGGCCTGGGGGCGATCGCGCTGGGGGTGTCATTCCTGACCGGCGCCGGGGTCTGGCTGGTCACCCGGCCGAGGCGGGTGGCGTGATGCAGCGTCGAGCCGTGGTCGCCGCTCTGCTGCTGGCCGTGCTGCCGTTGTGGGGCTGTGCGGATGGCCCGCCGGAGGTGGCGCTCAATCTCGATGCCTGTGAGCATTGCCGGATGACGATCAGTGACCCCCGCTTTGCGGCGGCCGCGACCACCTCGGGTGGCCGCACGGTGCGATTCGATTCCATCGAATGCCTTGCCAACTGGGTCAATGATCACCCCGACGATTGGCAGGCGCTGTGGGTGTCCGATGCCACCGACCCGGGCACCTTGCAATCGATCGACGGGATGCGCTTCCATCGTGGTGCGGCGGGCTCGACGCCGATGGGGAAGGGATTCGCGGCCGTGGCAGCCACGAGCGGTCCGGCGGTGTGGGATGGTCCGGTGCTGACCTGGGCGGAGATCCGGTCGGCGGTGGCGAGCGAGGGTTTGGCCCCGCAGCACCAACACGGGGCGCCCTGAGATGCTGATCGTGCTCGCCCTCGTGCTGGCACCCCAAGCGGTGCTTGAAGTGCACCCCGGCGGGGAATATCCCACCATCGCCGCCGCGGTGGCGGCCGCACCGATCGGTGCCACGGTGCGAGTCCCCGCCGGCGTCTGGCGGGAACCGACCCTGCAGGTGACGCGACCGCTCACCCTGGTGGGCGACCCCGGAGCGGTGCTCGATGGCGAGGGAATCAGGGAATTACTGGTTGTCCAGTCCCCCGATGTGACCGTGCGCGGCTTCACCTTCCGGAACACCGGCTACTCCCATCGCGAGGATCGCGCCGCGCTCCACCTCGAGGGCGCCAGCGACTGCCTCGTGGCGGAGAACCGCTTCGAGGACACCTTCTTTGCCATTTATCTCTCGCGGGTCGACGGCTGCACCATTCGCGACAACATCATCCTCGGAGTGCCCGGCACCGAAACGAACACCGGCAATGCGATTCACGCCTGGAGTTCACGCCATCTGCGCATCACCAACAATCGGGCGGAAGGACACCGGGACGGGATTTATCTCGAGTTCACCCGGCACGCGATCGTCGCGGGCAATGTGAGCCGCCACAATTTTCGCTACGGCCTGCACTTCATGTACGCTGATTCGTCAACGTACAGGGGCAACATCTTTCAGGCCAACGGCAGTGGGGTGGCGGTGATGTACACGCGCCAGGTCATGATGCGCGACAACACCTTCGCCGACAATCACGGCCCGACGGCGTACGGCCTGCTGTTCAAGGAGATCGCCGATGCCACCCTCGAGGGGAATCGCTTCATCGGCAACACCACCGGCCTGATGGCCGACGGGGCCGAGCGGCTCCGGGTCCGCAACAACACCTTTGCACGCAATGGGTGGGCCATCCGCCTGCTCGCCAGCACGTCGGGCGGTGTGTTCACCGGCAACAGTTTTCTGGCGAATGTCTTCGATGTGGCGGTCAACGGCCGCAGTACCGCGGCCACCTTCCGGGGCAACTGGTGGGACGCCTACCGGGGCTGGGACCTCGATGCCGACGGCACCGGCGACATTCCGCACTTTCCGGTGCGACTCTTCGCGCTGCTGGTGGAGCGCGCGCCCGCCGCCATGCTCCTGCAGCGCTCACTCTTTGTGCGGGTGCTCGACGCCGCGGAACGCACGATCCCGGTGCTGACCCCGCGTGGCGTGGTGGATGCGACGCCGCTGGTCCATCGGCCGACGGGGGAGGAACGATGATCGCCGTGCGTGGACTGGTCAAACGATTCGGTCGGCGCGAGGTGCTCAACAGCCTCGACGCCACCATCGCCCGCGGGCGTGTCACCGCGCTGCTCGGGCCCAACGGCACCGGCAAGACCACGCTGCTCAAGTTGCTGCTCGGTCTCGCGCGCCCCGATGCCGGGACCATCGCGATCGGCGACCACCGGCTCGATGGCACCCCTGAGTACCGGCGGCAGATCGGCTACATGCCCCAGATCGCGCGCTTTCCGGCTCATCTCAGCGGTCACGATCTGCTCGGCATGCTCACGGCGCTCCGCGGTCGCACCGACCGGCCCGATCTGTCACTGGCCGAGGCGTTCGCCTTGGATGAACAGTTCCACCGTCCGCTCGGCGTGCTTTCCGGCGGCATGCGCCAGAAGGTCAACGCCGCGCTCGCGATGGCGTTCCGCCCGGCCTTGTTGATCCTCGACGAACCGACCGCCGGGCTCGATCCGCTGGCGTGTCGGGTGCTCAAGGATCGGTTGCTGGCCGAACGCGCGCGCGGCACGACGGTGCTGATCAGTTCTCATGTCCTGCCCGAATTGGAGGAACTCGCGGATGATGTGCTGTATCTCGATCGCGGCAAGGCCGCATGGGCGGGCTCCGTGGGGGCGCTGACGCGCCGGACCGGGGAGCGGACGCTTGAACGCGCGGTGGCCCGCCTGCTGGCCGGCGGCGCCGCCCTGGCGATCGCATGAGGACCGTGATGCGTTTGCTGGGGCCGGCCTTGCGTGAGGCGATCCGCGGGCGATGGCTGATCGGCCTGGGACTCGGCCTGGCGTTGTTCGGGGAACTGTTGCTGCGCTTTGGCGGCGGCGGACCAACCACGCTGGTCTCCCTCCTCGACGTGGCGTTCATCCTGACCCCGTTGGTGGGACTCGTGGTGGGCACGATGCAGGTCCACCACGCCCGCGAGGTCACCGAGCTGCTGCTGGCACAACCGATCGCTCGCGGTACCCTGTTCATCGCCCTCTTTCTCGGCACCGCGCTGCCACTCGGGGCGGTGTTGGTGGTGGGCCTCCTGGCGCCGTTCGTCTGGCATGGCCTGCTCGCCGGACCCGAGGCGCTCCGCCTGATGACGCTGGCGTTCGTCGCCGCCACGCTGGCGATGATCACGACCGCGTTCGCCTTTGTGATCGCGCTCCGCGTGGACGATCGGGTCCGGGCCTTGGGCATTGCCTTGGCCGTCTGGCTGGTGGCCGCGGTCCTGTGGGACGGGGTGGTGCTCCTCGTGGCGCTCGGCCTCGGCCATCGTCCGATCGAGGGCCCGCTCCTGGTCATGCTCGCGCTCAATCCGCTCGACGTGGCGCGCGTGCTGCTACTGCTCGGCTCCGATGCCGCGGCGCTGCTCGGCTACACCGGCGCGGTGGTCCAACGGACGCTCGGTTCCGACCTTGGGCGCGTGGCCCTGGCCACCGTCCTCCTGTTCTGGGTGGCGGTCCCGCCACTCGTGGCCGGGCGCACCTTTGCCCGGAAAGACTTCTAGCCCCCGAAGGGGATTGTCCCATGATGCGCACACGGTACCTGCACGGATTGCTCGCCAGCGCGACGCTCCTGATCGCCTGTGGCGGCGGGACCGACGAGGATGTCGCCGTCACCACCCCACCCCCCGCGGCGGCGGGTGCCTCGCTCACCCCCACCGGCGACACGCTCGTGGTCGAAATGGTCACCGATGGCGACGGCAATTTCTACCGTCCGGCCACGCTGACTGCGAAGCGCGGGGACGTCCTGCGCTTCACGCTGGTCACCGGTGTGCACAACGTGCATTTCGTGGCCGACAGCAACCCCGGCGTCACCGGCCTGCCGGCCACGAGTGACATGCTCCAGTTGCCCGGCCAGACGATCGATTACCTGGTGGATCTTCCGGCAGGGGCGACCTATTACTTCCACTGCGATCCGCACGCGCTGCTCGGGATGGTCGGGCACCTCACCGTGGAGTAGCCGGCGGACGGCGCCCGGCGCCGCGGCGTGTCCACGGGGGCACGCCGTTCCGCGTCGGCGGGGGTACACTACACCCATGCGTGCGTGGCTCTGCCTCCTGCTTGTTCCCCACCTCTTGGCGGCCCAGGGGCCGGAACGGCGCGCCTTCGCCCTCCTGACGGGCAGCGGCGACACCGTCATGGTGGAGCGCTGGGTGCGCACCGGCGACCGCACCGAGGCACTGCTCTCCATGCACGGTCGGCCCTGGTATCGCTTCCTTGCCGATGCCGATCCGGAGAGCGGCACCGAGCGCCTGGTGGTCACCGGATACTCGCCGGCACGCTCCCGCGATGCCCCACCCGTCTTCTCGCGCGAGATCGTGATCACCGCCGATTCCGCCACCATCCGCGATGCGGTCACGGGCGAGGTGCGCGAGACGATGCGGGTGGCACCCGGCACCTCGCCGCTCTTCCCGGCCTCGCTGGCCCTGCTGCAGCGCATGGTGCGACGCGCCGAGCGCGAGGGCGACATCTGGTACAACGGCCGCTTCACCGCGCCGGTGCTGGTGGTCGGGGCGGCG
>JBBQQJ010000116.1:0-8790 GCA_038216165.1 Gemmatimonadales bacterium
CCTTCCTCACCAAGTTCGCGCGCGAGGTGGTCATCATCCATCGTCGCGACAGCTTCCGGGCCTCCAAGGTGATGGTGGATCGTGCGCTGAACCACCCCAAGATTCGCGTGGCGTGGAACACCGTCGTGACCGATGTGCTCGGGGAGGATGAGATCACCGGGCTGCGGCTGCGGGATACCGTCACGGGCGAGGAGCGCACGATGGAGGCGGGCGGGCTCTTCCTTGCGATCGGGCACACGCCCAACACCCCGTTTCTCGATGGACAGCTCGAGACCAATGCGGCCGGCTATATCGCCACGCCGGTCTCCTTCCGTACCTACACCAGCGTGGAGGGGGTCTTTGCTGCCGGGGACGTGATTGATGACTACTACCGGCAGGCGGTAACCTCGGCCGGGACGGGATGCATGGCCGCCCTCGACGCCGAGCGCTGGCTGTCGCACCACGGCCTCACGTGAGCGAGGCCACCGCCCCCGAGACGCTCATGATGACCACCGGGTCGTTCGTCCAGAACAGCTGGCTGGTCTGGGACCGCGCGTCGCGCATGGCGGTCGTGGTCGATCCGGGCGAGGGGCACGACGAGATCCTCGCGGCCGTGGCGGCGCGAGAGCTCACCGTCACCGATATCTGGCTCACGCACGCACACATCGACCACATTCTCGGGGTGGAGGCCGTGCGCGAGGCCACGGGCGCACCCGTGTGGCTCCATCCGGACGATCGCCGCTGGTTCGATGCCTTGCCCGAACAGGGACGGTTCTTCGGCCTCGACGGCCTCCCGCGCTTGACCCCGCCGGAGCGCACGCTGGCGGCGGGCGACACGGTCCGTTGTGGCCCCTGGGCGTTCACGGTGCACCACGTCCCCGGGCATGCCCCGGGGCACGTGGTCTTCGTTGGGCACGGGATAGCGATCAGCGGTGACATCCTTTTTTTCGACTCGATCGGCCGGACCGACCTCGCCGGCGGTGACCTGCCAACATTGCTCGAGAGCATCCGGCGCGAGCTCTGGCCGTTGCCCGAGGCCACCCGCATCCTTCCCGGGCACGGCCCCGAGACGACGATTGGACGGGAGCGCCGCCACAATCCCTTCGTCCGGGATGCCCTGACCGACGGCTGAGCCGTGTGCCGGTGGTTCAGCTTGCTGGGTGCAGCGCTTAGGTTCCCCCCGGCCTCCGGGCCGGAACCCTGAACCAGGACACGAGCTCTCATGACCTTCCGTACCGAAAAGGACCCGCTCGGCGAAAAGCAGGTCCCTGCCGAGGCACTGTACGGCATCCAGACCCTCCGCGCCGTCGAGAACTTCCCGATTTCGGGTCTGCGTCCGCTGCCTGGCTTCGTCGAGGCGGTGGTGATCATCAAGCGCTGCGCCGCCGTGACCCACAAGCAGACGGGTCGCCTCGAGGCCGCGTACGCCGATGCGATCATCCAGGTGGCGGATGAAGTGCTCGCTGGGCAGCATCGTGACCAGTTCGTGGTGGACCCCTATCAGGCGGGTGCAGGCACCTCGCACCACATGAACTGCAACGAGGTCCTCGCGAACCGGGCGAATGAAATCCTCGGTGTCGCACGCGGGACCTATGCTCCTGTGCACCCGAATGATCACGTCAACATGGCGCAGTCGACCAACGACGTGATCCCGACCGCGATGCGCGTGGCCACGCTGCGCGCGCTGCCGAAGCTCCTTGGGGAGTTGGATGGCCTGGCCGAGGCATTTCTGGCCAAGGGGAAGCAGTTCGATCACGTTCTGAAGTCCGGGCGCACTCACCTGCAGGACGCCACGCCGATTCGCTTGGGGCAGGAATTCACGGCCTATGGGCGCACGGTGGCGCGGCATCGCGCCAAGATCGCGCAGGCGGCGGAGTGGCTGCGCCCGATGAACATCGGCGGCAGCGCGGTCGGCACCGGGCTCAACGTGGAACCGCAGTATCCCGCGCTGATGGTGAAGCACTTGGCGGCGCTCACCGGCCTGCCAGTGGAAGTGTCGGAGGACCGCATCCAGCTCATGCAGTCGATGGGCGATATCGCCACCTTCAGCGGCGCCATGCGGGCCTTCGTGCTCGACCTGTGCAAGATCGCTGATGACATCCGGCTGCTGGCCTCTGGGCCGCGCACTGGGTTGGCGGAGATCATCCTGCCAGCGGTGCAGCCCGGGTCCTCGATCATGCCCGGCAAGATCAACCCGTCGATCGCCGAGATGGTCAACCAGGTGTGCTACCAGGCGATCGGACTCGACACGACGGTGGCAATGGCGGCGAAGGCGGGAGAACTCGAGCTCAACGTGATGATGCCGGTGATCACGCACAACGTTTTGTTCGGGATGGAGATCGTTGGGAACGCAGTGCGGATGTTCGACGAGAAGTGCATCCGCGGCATCGAGGCGGACGAGGCGATGTGCGCGCACTGGCTCGAGCGCTCGCCCGCACTGGTCACCGCACTGATGCCGAAGATCGGCTATGCGGAGTCGGCGAAGCTCTCCAAGGAAGCACTCGCCACCGGGAAAACGGTCAAGCAACTCGTGACCGACAAGAAGGTCCTCGCAGGCAAGGAACTCGAGGAGACGCTTGACCTCCGTGCGATGACCGAACTCGGCGTGCCCGGCGGTGGGAAGGGCGTACCGGGCGGCGGGTGAGTGCCGCGGCCCCCGGACGATGGGGGCGGCTCGCGCTGCTCGCGGCGGCCATGGTGGGCGGGATGTCCCCGTGGCTCGCCGGCAGCGCGGCGGCCCCGATGCTCACCGCCACCTTCGCGCTGACCGCCGGCGAGGTGGGGTGGCTCACCTCGGCCACCCAACTCGGCTTCGTCGTGGGCACCCTGCTCATCGCCATGCTGAACCTGGCCGACGTCCTTCCCGGGCGTCGGCTCTTTGCGTCGGCGGCGCTCGCGACCGCCATCGCCAACGGGACGCTTCTCCTCGCCGATGGCATCGCGCCGTTGCTCGCCTCGCGATTCCTGACTGGCGTGGCGATGGCCGGCGTCTATCCCCCGGCGATGAAGATGGCCGCCACCTGGTTCGTCCGTGGCCGGGGGCTCGCCATCGGCGCCATCGTCGGCGCACTCACCCTCGGGAAGGCGCTGCCCTACCTCGTCCTCGGCCTGCCCGGGCTCACCCTCCGGTCGGTGGTCCTGTTGCCCTCCGCGGCGGCGCTGGTCGGGGCCATCGCGGTGGGCCGCACCTGGCGCGACGGGCCGCACGCCTTTCCGGTCCGGGTGTTCTCCTGGGGCCTCGTGGGCAACGTGCTCCGCGACCCGAAGTTGCGGCGGGTGACCGGCGGCTATCTCGGCCACATGTGGGAGCTCTACGCGTTCTGGGCGTGGGTGCCGGGGTTCCTGCTGGCGGCCGCCGCCGCGCGGGGCGCGAGCGCCCCCGGCAAGAACGCCTGGGCATTCGCCGTGGTCGCGATCGGGGCGCTCGGCTGCGTAGGGGGGGGATGGCTGGCCGACCGGATCGGGCGCCGCGAGGTGGCCCGCGGTGCCATGATCGCCAGCGGGACGCTGGCCGCGCTCAGTCCGGTGCTCTTCACGGCACCGCGGGCGGTGCTCCTTGTCGCGGTCCTCATCTGGGGAGTGGTGGTGATCGCCGACTCGGCCCAGTTCTCGGCCCTGGCCACCGAGGTGGCGCCTCCCCATGCCGTGGGCACGGCGCTCGCCCTGCAGACCTCGCTCGGCTTCCTGGTCAGCATCCTCAGCATCCAGCTGGTGCCGATGCTCGCGGCCGCCGTGGGGTGGCGATGGGCCTTCGCCGTACTGGCGCTCGGGCCAGCGGCGGGGCTGGTGGCCTTGGGGCGAAAGGGGTGAGGGGTGACTCGGCGAATCGGGGGGCGCCTCCCAGATTCCAACGGTACCTTGAAATCTATGCCTTGGCCGCCACGTTCACATCAGAGGACCCCGACGATGCTGAACGCCCCCCCCCCCTCGGTTCGCGCGACAAGTCTTTCGCGCGCCCCAGTGACCGCACGAGGCCATCACAGCACGTCGCCAGCCGCATCCTCGGCGGGTCACTTGTCCTGATGGCGGCGTTGTCGTGCGGAGACGTCGCGTCGGGTCCCTCGGCACCGCATTCACCACCGGACGCGCCAGTCTTGGCGGCCTCCTCCATGTCGAGTTGCGCACCCGGCACCCTCCGGAACGGTGAGTTCGTCGCGCCTTGGGCGTGTCAGCACGAGGCCAGATTGTACGGTGAGACGGTGTTGCTCCGGAACAACCTTCCCACAGCCGTCACCGCTTGGGACGACGCCATTCAGGCCACCGGTCAAACGCTCCTGCCCCGATTCTTCAGCGCCCCGAACGCAGGCGCCGCAACGACAATCGTGACCGGCCCGAACACCGGGACCGAGTTCTGTGGCTCCGTCAGTCCGGCCACAAACGTGTTCATTGTCTACAACGAAACGCACCTTCCCTGCGCGGCCAGCAACAACCGGGGAGCACTCCTCGACCTTCTCATTCATGAGATGTCGCACTACTGGGGGTGGGCTGGCGGTAGTCACTTGGGGCACAATGACGCCGTTGCCGGGGTCTCCGACCACTGCACGCTGGCCCTCCCCAGCGCCGGCGGCCTGAACACTACCATCTGCCACCACCACATCGAGGGCGGCGTCGCCGCGTACGGGCTCCGCACGCTTCCCAGTCCACAGAATTTCTGGTACACCCCGTTTGTGGTGAACTGGAGTGGCGCTTCGCTGCCCGATACGCTGCACCTCCTCGTCGACGGCTCCGCTACGCTCCAGCCGGGCAACTTTCAGACGGAGCGCGGCGGAACGGTCTCCGGAGTCTGGAACTTCCAGAGCTCCAACTCATCCGTCGCATCCGTGTCAGGCGGAATCGTAACTGCGGGGGCACCCGGGAATGCGACCATCACGATTCGTCCAGTCGAGGGCACGGGATTCTACCTGACCAGTGCATTCGCGGGCAGCAACCGGGTGGTGCCCGTCAAGGTTACGGCCCCGCCGCCCCCGCCACCAGTCGCGCTGGTTGTGCAGGACATCACGATCAACACCTCGCTGCCAATCACGTCCGCCGGCACGTAGCAGTGGACCGCGGTCATCGGCTCCGGCGACGCGACCGGGGTGACCTACCGCTGGGTGTTCGAGTTCTCCGACGCCTCCCCGCCCGCCACCCCGGCGATCCGGGCTCGCCCTGGATCAAGCCCGCGATCCCGGGAAGTGACTACGTGGGTGCTGGCCAGGCGGTCTGGCAACCGGTGCACATGGGCAGTTACAACATCAGGGTGAAGGTGTGGCCCATTCGGGACGGTGTGGCTGGCTCTCCCGCCGCTCGAGATTTCACCGTGTGCCCTCCCGGTGAAGGCCGTGATCTGTACGGCGGGGGGCAACTCTCCGGCAGCAAGTTCACCGGCACGAAGACGCCACCGGGCACCAACGCTGTCGAAGGATGCGCCCAATGAAGAGCGGTTGGGGGCTCGGATGTGCACTGCTGGTGCTGACCGCCTGTAGCTCGCCGACCGATGGTACACCCACGCTGCTGGCACCGACCGGCACGCTACTCGTGGACACCCCGAATGGGGCGCAGGCCGGCAGCTACCTCGTTGATGTCACCACCGGTGCCCTGACCCAGATTGCCAGCCGAGGAGTGCCGCTGCGGACCACTTTCGTCGGCGGATATTCACCGGTGGACCACTCAGTTGTCGGGAATGCCGCCCCGTCTTCGGATCGTATGAACCGGATCGGACGACTCAACCTTGCCACTATGGTGTTTGACACCCTGTTGGAATGGGCGCCGGAAATATGGCGCGGCGGCTATGATCTCTCCCCTGATGCACGGACCTTGGTGCTGCAAACTGGGGGGGCAGGTGGTGTGCGCCTATGGACCGTGGACCTCGCCCGTGATACTTGGACACAACGCATTGACACGGTCCAACGCCTCGATACCGTCCCGCTGACCGGCCTCAGGTGGACGCCCGATGGCAGGCAGGTGTATGCACTTACCGAGGTCTATTCGCTCACCGTCACCGAACTGATCCGGTTCACCGTCGCCACCGATCATTTTGAAGTCCTTACGTCGAGGACTCGCTATGACTTCATACCCGGACTAGACGGCAGTCCCGATGGCCTGCGTCTAGTTCACACCGACGGTGAGGGGAGGTTGGTGCTCCGAGATCTCCGGGGCAACCCCCTCCCGGGTCTACCAAGCGCAGGACCTCTGCCGCCCGTGAACGGACCGGCCTTCTCGCCTGACGGGAACTTCGTAGCGTTCACCTCGCATGGCGGACCGGGCCTGAAGACCACCATCGAGATCCTCCGCCTCTCTGATGGGACGAGGTGGCCGATTCACCTCCAGACGGACTTTGAATTTGGGATCTGGCTGGTGGATTGGTTCTGACGGATCATAGGTCGGAGAGACGAATGCAAGTTGGGTGAGGAGTGAGGGGTAAGTGGGAACTGCGGTGAACGGTGAACGGGACCGAATCTCCCCGTTCACCGTTTACCAAGCGCGGCCGCAGGCCGCGTCCCCCTGACCCCTGACTCACCCCTCACCCCTCAACCCACACCCCAGAACCCAGACCCCGTGACAATCCGCACCCAATCAGGCCAATTTACCGAATGCGGGTTACGACGTGGACTGAATACTCCCTGATCATTGCCCTCCATCTCGCCAAGCGGTTGCGGGAGGGGGGCACGGCCGTGCCCGCTCGGGAACTCGCCGAGGTCGAACGCCTGCCGGCGGATTACACCGAGCAGATCCTGCTGCGGCTCCGCCGACACGGATTGGTCACCTCGGTGCGCGGAGCCAAGGGGGGCTACCGTCTGGCGCGCACGCCAGAGGTGATCAGTGTGCACGAGGTGATGACAGCCGCCGAGCACCAGACCTTTGAGCTCAACTGCGAAACCCACAAGATTGATGCGGCGCGTTGTGCGCACGAGGGCAACTGTTCCATCCGGCCGATGTGGGCCGCGCTCAAGCTCCGCGTGGACGGGTTCCTCCAGGGTGTCATGCTGGCCGACCTGATGCATGACGAGGCCGACGTCCGGCAACTGGTCACGCTCGATCCCGCATGATCCGGGTGGCGCCGTGACCCCGGCCGACTCCCCCCCCCTCACGCCCGACGAGCTGCTCCGCTACGCGCGGCACCTGACCCTCGCCAACGTCGGCGTGGCCGGCCAGGAGCGCCTCAAGGCCGCGCGGGTGCTCCTCCTCGGGGCGGGCGGACTCGGCTCGCCGGCCGCGCTCTACCTCGCCGCCGCCGGGGTCGGCACGCTCGGCTTGGTCGACGCCGACCGGGTGGACGCCTCCAACCTGCAGCGTCAGGTCCTCCACGACACCCCCGCAATCGGTCAGCCGAAGGTGCTCTCGGGCAAGGCGCGCCTCGAGGCGCTCAATCCGTTCGTGCGCGTGGAGGCGATGGACCTGCGGCTGACCGCGGCCAACGCCCGGGAGGTGGTGCGCCACTGGGACATCGTCATCGATGGTTCCGACAATTTTCCGACCCGCTACCTCGTCAATGATGCCTGCGTGCTCGAGCGCGTGCCGTTCGTCTATGGCAGCATCTTCCGTTTCGAGGGACAGCTCTCGCTGTTCGGGACCCCTGGTGGACCGTGCTATCGCTGCCTCTTCGCTGATCCCCCCCCCCCAGAACTGGTCCCGAGTTGCGTGGAGGCGGGCGTGCTGGGCGTGCTGCCCGGATTGGTGGGAACGCTCCAGGCGCTCGAGGCGATCAAGTACATCCTGGGGATCGGCGACTCCGCGGCCGGCCGGCTGGTGCTGGTGGACGCGCTGGGGCTCCGCTTCCGCGAGGTCGCCGTCCGCCGTGACCCGGCCTGCGCTGCCTGCGGCGATGCGCCGACCATCACTGCGCTGATCGACTACGATGCCTTCTGCGGAGTCACGCCACTCGACGATGCCCCCGCGACGACCGAGATCCTGGCTCCCGACCTGGCCCGGGCCCTCGGTGGCACTGCGCCGCCACTGCTCCTGGACGTGCGGGAACCCTGGGAGGTCGCGATCGCGGCGGTGCCGGGGTCGACGCTGGTGCCGTTGGGGGAGTTGCCCGGGCGGTTGGCCGAGCTGGACGCGGACCGCGAGATCATCGCGATCTGTCACCATGGGATCCGCAGCGAGACCGCGCGCGCCCTGCTGGTGCGTGCGGGCTTCCCCCGGGTGCGCAACCTGGTGGGTGGGGTGGACGCCTGGGCGCAGGCGTGCGACCCGTCGATGCGGCGCTACTGACGTGGTGGCGAGGGGGGTGGGGCGGGGGGGTGCCATGCCGAAGGGGGGACTCGAACCCCCACGGGCTTACGCCCACTGCACCCTGAATGCAGCGCGTCTACCAATTCCACCACTTCGGCGATGGGCGGCAAACCTATCCCCCCATGGGGCCGAGCGTCAAGCGACTGCGGTTATTTTCCCGGCATGACAGCCAAACCCGTTGAGGCCGATGGCGAGCACCGGCTCTCGATCGCCCGGAATCCCAAGGCCACGCACGAGTACTTCATCCTCGACACCGTGGAGGCCGGGCTCGTGCTGACCGGGACCGAGGTGAAAGCGCTCCGTCGCAAGGGGGCCTCCATCAAGGAGGCATTCGCCCGGGTGGCGCGCGGTGAGGTGTTTCTCGAGGGGATGCACATCACCCCGTACGAACAGGGCAATCGCTGGAACCACGATCCGGTGCGCTCGCGCAAGCTGCTCCTGAACCGCCGCGAGATCGAGCGGCTCATCGGTTCGATCGAACGCGAGGGACTGACCCTGATCCCGCTGGAGCTCTATTTCGTGCGCGGGCGGGCCAAGATCGCCCTTGCCCTGGCTCGCGGCAAGAAGGCGCACGACAAGCGCGAGACGCTCAAG
>JBBQQJ010000117.1:0-8499 GCA_038216165.1 Gemmatimonadales bacterium
GTCACCGTGCTGGCCACTGGTGATTCAATGCAGGTGATTGTGGCCAAGCTGCTCCTCGAGTCAGCCGACATCCGCTTTGTGGTGCAGGGCGAGGGCGTGCAGGACCTGTTCGGTATCGGACGCGTCACCGGTGGCCCCAACTTCATCACCGGCCCGATCCAGATTCGCGTCCTCGCGGAGGATGCCGAGGCGGCCCGCGAAGTGCTGCGCGAACTGGACGACGCCGCCGAGGCCGACGCGGACGGTGATGCGGACACGGAGGATCCCGCGTGAGGGCCCGGGCGCTACTCTCCGGGGTCGCGATCGCCTGGGTCGCCGCCGCCGCGCCGCTCGTCGCCCAGCAGGCCAAGGATCTCGCGTTGGTGCAACGCATCCTTGCCGCGGAGGATCGCCGCGACGCATCAGATACCACCCTCACCATCGGCGCGGGCCACCCCGACGCCATGATCCGACAGGTGGCGCGCCGGGCCCAGGCCCGGATTGCCGACTCCCTGGTCGCCACGCGCTCCACCTTCCCGACTGCCGTCGCCCCCCCGCACTACCCCGACCCCGCCTGGCGACTCCGCCACCGCGCTCTCGGCACCCGCGGCGTGCGCTGCGAGGCCGTGCGAGCGGGCCTCGCCGACAGCGCATGGCCGGTGCGGTTTCGGGCAGCCGGTGTGCTGGCTCCGTCATGCGCGAACGCCGGCACCATGGCCACCTTGACCCGCTGGGCGGACGCCCTCCCACGCACCGAGACCCTGCGGCCCACCGGCGGTGTCTCGTGGCATGGCGCCGTGCACGCGCTGCAGGCCCTCGCCCGCCTCGCGCCACGCGAGGCGGCGAAACGGCTCGAGGCCTTCGCCTCCCATCCGACCTGGCAGGTCCGCCGATATGCCGTGCAGGCCGCCAGCACACTCGGCGACACGCTCCAGCTCCGGGCGGCCGTCACCGACAGCCATCCCAATGTGCGCGCGGCCGCCATCACGGCGCTGCGTACCTCGACGGACCCGCGCGATCGCGGCCGCTTCGTGGCGGCCCTTCGTCGCACGGATGTCCCCACCGTGCTGGCCGCCGCCGGGGCGCTCGCCGACGCCCCCGAGCCCGAGGCCCGGCGGGCGGCGACGGCGGCGTGGCGTCGGTGGGTGGCGCGGGCGAGCGCCTCCGAGCGCGACGTGCGCGTGGCGCTGCTCGCGGTGACGGGGCGTCCGGCCAGCGACGACATCCCCCCCCCCGACACGACACAGGTTCCCGCCGAGGCGGCGGCACTCGCCCTCGGGGCGGAACGGTTCCTCCGGGTGACGATGGCCTCCGGCGGCTACTTCGTGGTGCGCCTGCGCGGTGATGTTGCCCCGATCATGGCGGCGCGCGTCCTCACGCTGGTGCGCAGCGGCCACTATGACGGCCTCACCTGGCATCGGGTGGAGCACGATTTCGTGATCCAGGGGGGATCCCCCGCGGAGGATGAGTACGTCGGCAGTCCGCAGTACTTCCGCGATGAGCTCGGCACGGTCCCGCATGCCCGCGGCACCGTGGGGATGAGCACCCGCGGACATGACACCGGCGACGCCCAGTGGTTCATCAACCTGCGCGACAACCTCCGCCTCAACCGTGACTACACCGTCTTCGGCGAGGTGGTCGAGGGGATCGCGGTGGTGGACGCCGTGCTTGAGGGCGACGTGATCGCGTCGATGCAGGTCGTGCCGGGCCGTTGACTGTGGCCTCGGCACCACGGCTGCAACAGTCGCGCAACACCGCTTGTGGACCGGCGATGCACGCCTAGATTCTTCGCATGCTGCGGCCGGGTCACCCGAACCGGCCGATCGTCCGTCTCACACCATCCGAGCTGCCGCATGCCTCTCTCCCGTGCGTTCCCACGTGTGCGCCATCCCCTTGCCCTGGCCTACGCCCTCGGCATGATCACCGCCTGCAGCGACCAGCTTCTGCCTGCCGACGCCTCGCTCCGGACCCCGGTCGCCTCGCTCACCGCCGCATCGGCCTCGGGCGTGGTGATCTCGCAGGTCTATGGCGGCGGTGGCAACAGCGGCGCACCCTATACCAACGACTTCGTGGAGCTGCACAACGCCGGCAGTGGTGCCGTGGCAGTCGACGGGTGGTCGGTCCAGTACACCTCCGCGACGGGGACCGGGGCGCTTGGCGCCAACAGCGGGCAACTGGTGGCCCTGGCGGGCACCATCCCGGCAGGGAAGTATTTGCTGGTGCAGCTTGGGGGTGGGGCGACTGGGGTGGCGCTCCCCACGGCCGACGTGACCGGGAGCATCAACATGTCGGCATCGGCCGGCAAGGTTGCGCTGGTGCGCCAAGCCGCGGGACTCGGCTGCAATGGCGGATCAATCGCCTGCAGTGCCACACAACTCGCCCTCATCGAGGACCTCGTCGGGTATGGCAGCGCGAATTTCTTCGAGGGAACGGCCGCGGCACCGGGCCTCAGCAACGCGACCGCCGCCCTGCGGAAGGGCAATGGGGCCCAGGACACCAATGACAATGCCGCCGACTTCGAGGTCGGCGCCCCAGCCCCGCGCAACGCGGGATCAGCGGGCAACGACGGTGGAGGCGGTGGTGATGGCGGAGGGGGTGACATCGCGAGCTGCGCGCTGCCCTACACGCCGACCTTCGACATCCAGGGCGACGGGCCGGTCACGCCACTCGCCGGTCAGGTCGTCACCACACAGGGCATCGTCGTGGGCGACTTCGAGGGATCCCCGACCACGTTGCGCGGCTTCTACCTGCAGGATGCCGCGGGCGACGGCAACCCCGCCACGTCCGATGGTCTCTTTGTGTTCAATGGCACCAATGACGACGTGGCCCTGGGGGACGTGGTACGCGTGACCGGCACCGCCACCGAATTCCAGGACCAGACCCAACTCGCGACGGTCACCGCCTTGGTGGTGTGCAGCAGCAATGCGACCCTGGTGCCCACCGACGTCAGCCTTCCCACGCCGACGGCCACACACTTCGAGCGCTACGAGGGCATGCTGGTCCGCTTCCCGCAGACGCTCACGGTCACGGAGCACTTCCAGCTCGGGCGCTTCGGCCAGGTGGTCATGTCCTCGAGTGGCCGTCTCGCCCAGCCGACCAGCGTCGCCCTCCCCGGCGGCGCCGCCCTGGCCGTGCAGACAGCCAACGACCGCAACCGGATCCTCGTGGATGACGCGCTCCAGGTGCAGAATCCCGACCCGATCCGCTTCGGGCGGGGCGGCACCCCGCTCAGTGCCTCGAACACGCTGCGAGGGGGGGACCAGGCGACGGGTATGGTGGGCGTGCTCACGTACACGTGGGCCGGCAACGCGGCGAGCGGGAATGCCTACCGGCTCCGACCGGTCGGCGCGCTGGGTGGCGGCGTGCCCGCCTTCGCGGCGGCCAATCCCCGGCCTGCCGCTCCCGGGCCGGTCGGGGGCAACCTGCGTCTCGCCACGGCCAACCTGCTCAACTACTACAACACCTTCACCGGCTGCAGCAACGGCGTGGGGGGGGCACCCGCGTCGTGCCGCGGGGCCGACAACGCGCTCGAGTTCATGCGCCAGCGGGCGAAGACCCTTGCGGCGCTCGCCGCCCTCGATGCCGACATTCTGGGCCTGGTCGAGCTCGAAAACGATGGCTATGCCCCGACCAGTGCGCTGGCCGATCTGGTCGACGGCCTCAACGCAGCCGCCGGAAGCGACCAGTGGGCCTTCATTGATGCGGATGCCGGCACCGGTACCGTCAACGCCATGGGCACCGACGGGATCCGGGTCGGTCTCGTGTATCGCCGGGATCGCGTCCAGCCGGTGGGGCGGACGTCCGCCCTGAACTCGGTTGACTTCGTCAACGGCGGCGACTTTGCGCCGCGCAACCGCCCGGCGCTCGCTCAGGCCTTTGCGCGCCCAGACCGCGGCCGCGTGGTGGTGGTGGTCAACCACCTCAAGAGCAAGGGCAGCGCATGCAACGCCCCGGATGCCGGTGACGGCCAGGGCCAGTGCAACGCAGTCCGCACGGCGGCTGCCGGCGTCCTCGCGCAGTGGCTCGCCGCCGACCCGACCGAGACCGGCGAGGAGGACGTGTTGATCATGGGCGACCTGAATGCCTATGCGCAGGAGGACCCGATCACGACGCTCACCGAGGCGGGATACACCAACGTGGTGGCGGCGCGCGTCGGTCCGGCGGCCTACTCGTACGTCTTTGATGGTCAGTGGGGCTATCTCGATCATGCCCTCGCCTCGCCCTCCCTGACCGCCCAGGTGAGCGGCGTGACCGAGTGGCACATCAACGCCGATGAGCCGAGCGTGCTCGACTACAACACCAACTTCAAGACGGCAGGGTTGGTCGCCTCCCTGTATGCCCCCGACCAGTACCGCGTCGCCGACCATGATCCGATGCTGGTCGGACTCACGCTGGCCGCCCCCTCGGTCACCTATGCTTTCGGTGGCTTCCTGCCACCGTTCGCGACTCGCTCGACGGCGTCGGGGACCACCGCAGGGAGTACGATCCCGTTGCGTTTCAGCCTCGGCGGCGATTTTGGCCTCGGCATCTTCCGTACGGGGTTCCCGGCCTCGCGCCCGGTCTCCTGCACCTCGGGCGAGGCACTTGGGGGCTTCACCACGATTGACACCCCGGGCAACGCTGGTCTCACCTACAGTCGCGGCAACCGCACCTACGCCGTCTCCTGGAAGACCAGGGCGGCGTGGGCGGGGAGCTGCCGCGAACTCCTGCTCCGCTTTGCGGATGAGTCACAGCAGCGGACGGTGGTCGACTTCCGCGACTGAGCGGTCCCCCTGTGGTCAGGATCCCACGGGCCCCCTTGCGACGCGCCACGGGGGCCCGTGGTGCGTGGCGTATATTGGGGGTCACCCTCCACCACATGCCCGGAGTCGTCCGTGCCTCATCATCCGCCCACGCTGGCGTTCGCCGCCCTCCTCACGCTGGCCACGCCGCTCGCCGGTCAGGCACCCGTCCTCCCCCCGGCCATCGAGGCACGCATCGCGGCCCTCGAGACGCAGGTCGTGGCCTGGCGCCGTGATATCCACCAGCATCCCGAGCTCGGCAACCGCGAGTTCCGCACTGCCGAACTGGTGGCCACCCACCTCCGGCGCCTCGGACTGGAGGTCCAGGCCGGGGTCGCGCATACCGGCGTCGTCGGCATCCTGCGCGGCGGGAAGCCCGGGCCGGTCGTCCTGCTGCGGGCCGACATGGACGGGCTCCCGATCACCGAAACCACCGGGCTCCCCTTCGCCTCCACCGCGCGGACGACCTACAACGGCCAGGAGGTGGGCGTGATGCACGCTTGCGGTCACGACGCCCACGTTGCGATTCTCATGGGTGTGGCCGAGGCCCTGGCGAGCATGCGGGAGGAGATGCAGGGCACGGTGAAGTTCGTCTTCCAACCCGCTGAAGAGGGGGCCCCGGAGGGCGAGCAGGGTGGCGCCGAGATGATGGTGCGCGAGGGGATCCTCGCCAACCCGACCGTGGATGCGGCGTTCGCGCTCCACATCTGGTCGAAGGGAGAGGTGCACCATCTCTACTACAACGCTGGGGGCACCTACGCGAGTGCCGATGATTTCCGGATCACCGTCCGCGGTCGGCAAACCCATGGCGGGTATCCCTGGAGCGGTGCGGATCCGATCGTGGCCTCAGCCCAGATCATTACGGCGCTGCAGACAATCGTTTCCCGGGAGATGGAGCTGCTCGACAATCCGGCCGTCGTCACCGTTGGCAAGATCACCGGCGGGATCCGCTCCAACATCATTCCGGAGCAGGTGGAGATGGTCGGCACGCTTCGGGCGCTGAGTCCGGCCGACCGCACGAAGATCCACCGTCGCGTGCGCGAGATCGCCACCGGGGTGGCGGAGGCGATGGGCACCACGGCCGAGGTGCAGATCCCGGTGACGACCGCCTACCCGGTGACCTACAACGACCTCGAACTCACATCACAGATGGTCCCGGTGCTGGAGGCGGTGGCGGGCACGGGTCGGGCCGTGGTGCGGAAGCCGTTGACGGGCGCCGAAGACTTCGCATTCATCGCGGAGCGGGTGCCGAGCGTCTACATCAACCTGGGCGGCAAGCCGGCGGGGGTGGCCACCGCCGATGCCCCGGCCCATCACACCCCCGGTTTCGTGGTGGATGACAGCGGCCTCAACTTGGGCGTGCGGGCGCTGACGGCAATGACGCTCCACTACCAGGCCGCGCACCCGGCAGCGGCCGGGCCGTGAGGCTGCTCAGCCGTCCCGGTCGAGCTCCTCCAGGAGCGGTGTGACGTTGGTGGTATAGCAGGCCGGACAGATCCCGTGGCTGAAGCGCGTGCTCGTGTGGGCCGCGAGGTAGCCTTCCACGCTCTGCCAATAGTCGGTGTCGTCGCGCACCTTCTTGCAGTAGGAGCAGATGGGCAGAATCTCCTGCAGCGTGCGCACCTCGTCGAGCGCCGCCTGCAGTTGGGTCACGAGCCGCTCCCGCTCGTCCTCCGCCCGCTTCCGCTCGGTGATGTCGCGCGCCACCGAATAAATCACCTCACGCTGCAGGTCGGACACCGCGTTCCAGAGAAACCACCGCGCCGTGCCATCCTTGCGGAGGTAGCGGTTCTCGAACGCCACGGCGACGCCTCCGGCCCGGACCTCCTCGTTTTTGGCGAGGGTGCGCTCGCGATCATCGGGATGGACGAACTCGATCATCGGACGGCTCTGCAGTTCGGCAATCGTGTAGCCGAGCGTGCGTTCCCACGCCGGATTCAGGTGGGCAAAGTAGCCCTTGAAGTCGGCGTAGCAGAACAGGTCGAGCGAGATCTCGAAGAAGCGATGTTCGGCGATCACATCTGGGGTCATGGCGGTCGGGTTCCGTTGCGCAATGGAGGCAGGGCCGCAGGTCGTCGGCGGCCATCCCCGGGGTGTGTTCGGCATGCGGTCGGCCTCCGCATCATACCCGAATCTACAGCGGCCAGACCCGCAGCAGGAGCGGCAGGCCGACGAGGATGACGAGGAGCTGGACCGGCAGGCCGAGTCGCCAGTAGTCGCCGAAGCGAAATCCCCCGGGACCGAGAATGAGGGTGTTGTTCTGGTGGCCGATCGGGGTGAGGAAAGCGCAGGAGGCGCCGACGGCCACCGCCATGAGGAACGGGTCCGGACTGACGCCCAGCCCCGCGGCGGCGCCGAGGGCGATCGGGCACATGACCGCGGCCGTTGCGGCGTTGTTGATCAGGTCCGAGAGCGTCATCGTCACCACCAGCACGACCGCGAGGGCGATCACCGCATTCCCCCCCGCCACCCAACCGAGCAGGCCGCGTGCGATGACCGCTGCCGCGCCGGTGGTCTCGAGGGCGCCGGCGACCGGGATGAGCGCCGCGAGCAGGACGATCACCGGCCAGTCAATTGCCTCGTAGACCATGCGAGGTGGCACGGTGCGGAACAGCATCGAGGCGAAGACCCCACCGGCGAACGCGATTGCCGCGGGCAGCAGGCCGAAGGCTGCACCGCCGATCGCCACCGCCATGATGGCCACCGCGATCCCCGCCTGACCCGGGTCGGGGATGCGAAGGTCCCGCTGGGCGAGAGGGACACAACCATATTGTGAGGCAAATTCGGCCAGTGCATCGGGCGGCCCCCGCATCAGGAGCAGGTCACCCGCCCTGAAGTCGAACGCCCGCAATCGTTTGATCGTCTGCCGGCCGTTGCGGGAAACCGCCAGCAGAGAGACCCCGAAGCGCGTCCGCAGGAGCAGGTCGCGCGCCGAGCGGTCTTCGAGCGGGGAACCCGGTCGCACCACGAGTTCCATCAGGACCACCTCCGCCACGACCTCGTCCTCGTCGTCGTCCCCGGACTGGGCATCCGCGGTGGTGGCACTCGGCACGGCCGGGCGGTCCCGCGCGTCGGCCGGGCGCTCGACCATCCCGGTCGACGCCACGGCGTCAGGCAGCGTGTGGGCCTCCTCCAGGACCATTCCCCACCGGGCGATCACGGAAGCGAGGACGTCCGCCTCCGCCTCGATGACCAGGATATCGTCGACTTGCAAGGCACGATAGGGGTTGGGGGCAGGCACCCGCACCTCGTTGCGGATCAGGCCGACGACCTGCGCATCCAGTGACTCGAAGGCGGCTTCGAGGTCGCGCAGCATCATGCCCACCACACGGCTCCCGCGCGGGATCCGGGCCTCCGTGAGGTAGGCCCCGATGTCGAAGGTGCCGGCACCAACCTCGCGACGCGCCGGCACCAGCAACCGGCCGAGCAGCGCGACGAAGGTGACTCCCACCGCGGCCACGCCGGCGCCGACCGGCGTGAAGTCGAACATCCCGAACGTGTCGAGTCCCGCCTCCCCGCGATACGCCGAGACGATCAGGTTTGGTGGCGTGCCGATCAGGGTGGTCATCCCTCCGAGAATCGAGCCGAACGAGAGCGGCATGAGAATGCGCCCGGCCGGGATTTGCAGCCGGGTGGCGGCGCGCAGGGCCACCGGCATGAGGAGCGCCAAGGCACCGACGTTGTTCATGAATCCCGAGAGGACGGCACCGATGCAGGTCAGGATCCCGATCGTGACCAT
>JBBQQJ010000118.1:0-8338 GCA_038216165.1 Gemmatimonadales bacterium
GACATCGCCACGGCGCTGGACACGACCCCGGGGGCAGCCCGGGTCCATTACCATCACGCGGTCCGACGCCTCAAGGAGGCTGCGGCATGATCTGTGAAGTCCTGTCCGATCGGATGCCGGGCGTCGCCAAGGGGCTCGACGAGTGGGCGGCGGAGGAGGCGGCGCACCTCACGGGGTGCCTCGACTGCCAGGCGGAGTGGGAGGTCATTGCGCCGCTGGCCCGCGCCGCGGAGGCTTGCCCGGTACCGGCGGTCGATCTTGCCCACGTGGTCACCACCGTGACGGGGCGCCTCCGCGAGCGTCCCCGCGTGCTGCCGTTTGTTCGCAAAGCCAGCGGGCCCCGGTGGGTGCGTCCGCTGGTGGGGCTCGCGGCCGCCGCCGCGGTGGTGCTGGCCTTCGCCACGGTGCGCCCCGACCTGCCGGGGGAGGAGCTGGCCCGCGGTCCGACGGTACGGGCCACCACCTCGATCCCCGAGCTGGACGCCCTGCTCGAGTCGGAGCTCGAGGTGCTGCTCGCCGCGATGGACGCGACCGACCCGGAGTACGAGTTGCAGCCGAGCGGGATCCCCCGGCTCGGCGACCTGACCAATGACGAACTCGAGCAGCTGCTCGAGACCGTGGAGGGATGACCTGATGTCGTGGAAGCTGATCGTTGCCGTGTCGCTCGTGCTGGCTCCCCCTGCGAGCGCGCAGGGGCGTGCACCCGGCGCCGGTGGGCGTGCGGCCCAACTTCGGGAGCGGGTCGAGGAGACCTTCATCCAGCGAGCGCGCCAGCAGCTGGGCCTCACGGCCGAGCAGACGGAGCAGATGATGACGGTGGTCCGCACCAACGGCGCGGCGCGGCATGCCATGGAGGACGAGGAGCGGATGCTGCGCGACGCCCTCGCACGTGAACTGCGTCCGGGCGTGGCCGCGCGTCCCGACAGCGTCAACCGGTACGTGGAGCGCATCTCCCGGAACCGCATCGAGTACGCCCAGTCGTTCCACAAGGAACTGCAGGATCTCCAGCCGATCCTGAGCCCTGCGCAGCGTGGCCTCTATCTCCAGATGCGCGACCAGTTGCTCCAGCGCGTGCGGGAACTGCAGCAGGCGCGGCCGGATGGCGCCCCGCCGGGGCCCACGCGCCGGCCCTGACGCGACCGCACCGCGGGGCGGATGCCACTAGATTACGTGGGTTGGTTCCCCCACGCGGAGTCGGTGGCATGCGCGGTCGAATCGTTGGTCTGATCCTCGGGGTGCTGGGCCTCGCCACGTCGGCGCGGGCGCAGGACCCCGTGGTGTATCGAGTCCCCGTCACCGGCGTGATCGAGAACGGACTCGCCCCGTACGTCGCGCGCGTCCTCGCCGCCGCCGAAGCCGCAGGCGCCAGCGCGGTCATCCTCGATATCGATACTCCCGGCGGGCGGGTGGATGCCGCGGAACGGATGGCGGATGCCATCCGGGCCAGCACCGTGCCCGTCACGGCGTGGGTGCATCCGCGGGCGTACAGCGCGGGTGCCCTGATCGCCCTCAGCGCCGACCGGATCTACATGACGCCGGGTGGCGTCATGGGGGCAGCCACCCCGGTGGATGGTCAGGGCACCAAGGCCTCCGAGAAGATGGTGAGCGCCATGCGCGCGGCCTTCCGCGGCTTGGCGGAGGAGCAGGGGCGGGATCCCCTGGTGGCCGAGGCGATGGTGGACGAGTCGGTTGACGTGGCCGACCTGGCCCCGGCCGGCAAGCTCCTCACCCTCACCACCAGCCAGGCACTGGCGGTGGGCTACGCCGAGGGGGAAGCCGCGGAGCTGAAGGACGTGCTCGCCGCACTTGGGTTGGAGAACGCCCGCGTCGAGGTGCTCCCGCTGAATTGGGCGGAGAACGTGGTGCGCTTCCTGACCCATCCGACCGTGGCGCCGCTGCTCCTCTCCCTCGGGATGCTGGGGCTGATCTTCGAGATCAAGTCCGGCGCCTTCGGACTGGGGGGGGCACTCTCGCTGCTCTCGCTGGGCGCGTTCTTCGGCTCGTCGTTCGTGATCGGGCTGGCCGGCTGGGAGGAGGTCATCCTCCTCGGCCTCGGGCTGATCGCGGTCGGCGTGGAGGTGTTCATCCTTCCCGGCTTCGGGATTGCCGGGGTGCTCGGCGCCATCTTCGTTGGTGCTGCGGTGGTGCTCGCTATGCTGGGCTCGGCGCCCACGGGAGCGGAGATGATGGGGGCTTTGGCGGTACTCGGCGTGTCACTGGTGATCAGCGCGGCGGTGTTCTTCGCGTGGCTGCGTCACCTGCCGAACTCGGAGCGGTTCCGGGGCCTGCTCCTCAAGGATGCCGTGGGGCGTTCGGAGGGGTACATCTCCGGTGCGGTGCGGGACGACCTGATCGGCGTGGAGGGCGTGGCCCTCACCGACCTGCGGCCCTCGGGCACGGCCGAGATCAACGGTGAACGGATGGACGTCGTGAGTGAGGGTGATTTTGTGAAGGCCGGTGCCACCATCGCGGTGGTGCGGTCCGAAGGATTCCGTCACGTGGTGCGCCTGGCGCGCCCCGTGCCCCAGCTACCTGTGTAGGGAGATTCGCACACTATGAACGAACAAGCGACTGGCCTCGCCACGCTGCTCGTCCTGCTCGTCCTTGGCTTCCTGGCCCTGATCATCTTCTTCCGCTTCATCCCGATCGGGCTCTGGATTCGGGCGTACGCGTCGGGCGTGCGCGTCCCGTTCATGACCCTCTTCGGCATGGGCTTCCGGAAGGTGAACCCGTCACGGATCGTCGACCCGTTGATCACCGCCACCAAGGCGGGGCTCTCGCTCGGCATCAATGAGCTCGAGGCCCACTACCTCTCCGGCGGCAACGTGGCCCGCGTGGTCAACGCCCTGATCTCGGCAGACAAGGCCGGCATCGCGCTCTCGTTCAAGCAGGCCACGGCGATCGACCTCGCCGGGCGTGATGTGCTCGAAGCGGTGCAGGTGAGCGTGAACCCGAAGGTGATCACCACGCCCAAGGTGGCGGCGATGGCGAAGGACGGCATCCAGTTGCTCGCGATGGCGCGGGTGACGGTGCGTGCCAATGTCGATCGTCTGGTCGGTGGCGCGGGTGAGGAGACGATTCTGGCCCGTGTCGGTGAGGGGATCGTCAGCACCATCGGCTCCGCCACGTCCCACAAGGCAGTCCTCGAGAATCCCGACATGATCTCGAAGACGGTACTCGCCAAGGGCCTCGACGCCGGGACAGCGTTCGAGATTCTCTCGATCGACATCGCCGACGTGGACGTGGGCAAGAACATCGGCGCCGAGCTGCAGACGGACCAGGCCGAGGCCGACAAGCGGATCGCCCAGGCGAAGGCGGAAGAGCGACGTGCCCTTGCCGTGGCGATGGAGCAGGAGTTCAAGGCTGAGGCACAGAATCAGCGGGCCAAGCTGATCGCCGCAGAGGCCGCGATCCCGCTGGCGATGGCGGAGGCGTTCCGGAACGGGACCTTCGGAGTGATGGATTACCAGCGCTACAAGAACGTCGAGGCCGACACCGAGATGCGGCGGTCGATCGCTTCGGGCGGTGACCTGCCCACGCCGCCGTCGGGGAGCTGACCGGCCGGTGGACGAGTTCTTCAAGGGCTTCGGCCTCCTCGCGCTCTGGGCGGTCTTCGCGCTGCTCGGCAAGCTCGGGGAGAAGAAGAAGGGGGCAGGGAAGCGCGACGAAGGGGGGGGGGGACAGCCATCCCGCCCGTCGCGGTCGCTGCCCGGGCGGGCAGAGGCGTCCCGCGGCGCACCCACCACGCTCGAGGAGCTCCTGGCCGAGATGCAGGGGCGCACCGCGTCAGCGCCCATCGAGGCCGATGACGAGGTCCCCACCTACGACGACGATCTGATGCAGGATCCGCCCTACGAGCGGCCGGCCGAATCGCCCACCTGGAACACGCCGGTGTCACCCGAGGGGCGCTCCTGGAACGATCCGGTGGTGGTCATTTCCCGCGACGCGGACGCCGAGCGCACCGTCCAGCGCCGCATCACCGAGGCCGCGGCGCGGGACCGGTCGTGGCGGCTCGCCGATCACGAGGCGTTCGACATCAAGATCCGTGCACCGAAGGTGGCTCCGGACGCGCGCGCCCAGTTGGCGAACCACCGGCGGTTGCGCGATGCCATCCTTCTGAGTGAGGTGCTCGGTCCGCCCAAGGGGCTGCGGGACCTCTAGGGCGTGCCGGGGAACTTGGCGGCGTAGTTGCGCATGGCCTGCAGGATCATCGCCTCCGCCGCGGCGCGGCCCTGGAAGCCCTTGCTCTCGGTGCGCGTCCCCTCGAGGTCCTTGTAGACCTGGAAGAAGTGCTCGATCTCGCGCAGGGCATGTGGCCGGATGTCCGCGAGGTCGCGGATCGAGCCCGCGAAGGGATCCTTGATCGGGACGGCGATGATCTTCTCGTCGCCCTCTCCCCGGTCCACGAGTTTGAAGACCCCCACCGGTCGGACGTCCACCAGGCATCCCGTGAAAACGGGCTCACTCATGATGACGATGATATCGAGCGGGTCGTGGTCGTCACCGAGGGTCCGGGGGATGAAGCCGTAGTCACCGGGATAGTGCACCGCACTGTGCATCACGCGATCGAGGCGGAAGACGCCGAGCGCCTTGTCGAGCTCGTACTTGTTGCGCCCGTGGGCGGGAATCTCGATCACCGCGGTGACGATCTGGGGGGCGTCGGGGCCAGCCGGAATGTCATGCCAGGGATGGAACGGGCGGGGCGAGAGCATCGGGTCCTGTGCGGAAAGAGTGTTCCTGAAGGATAGTGAAGGCGGCGGGTTGCCGGGGCGGCCGGACCCGACGAGGTTTGGTCGCTTGCCCGAGTGGCGGAATGGCATACGCAGCGGACTCAAAATCCGCGGCCCTTACGGGATTGAGGGTTCGACTCCCTCCTCGGGCATCACCGCACAGCATGGCTGGACAACGAGACACGGTCACCCTGGTGGGGGTGGCCGTTTCTTGTGGGGCCAAGACACCGCTCTACCACGCGAGGGAGAGAGGGGAGACCGCCTATGGCACCAACCCCAGCCGCGGCCTGACGAAGAAGATCCCCGCGAAGCCGCCGGTGACCGGTACCACTCCGCTCTTGAAATAGGGATAATTGCTCCACGTCCCGCCACCGCTACCGGCACGGTCTGTGTCGAAGTATCCCACCTCGACCGGGTTGGCCGGATCTCCCACATCGATCACGCGAAGCCCGGCACCGGTGTTGGACTGGTACATGTAGCGCCCGCGGACATACAGGTTGTGATCGGTCTCGGTGGTGGTCGCGTAGTACTCCTTGAGCAGGATCGGATCGTCGAGGTCAGTCAGGTCCCAGACCAACGTGCGAGTGTGCGACGCGGTGCCATTCGCCTCGTCGATCTCGTCATTCGAGAAGAAGAAGCGCTGGTCCTCCGAGAGCCACCCCTGATGGGCATAGGCCACGTTCGGATAGCTCGCCGTGGCGATCGAGGTCGGGTTGGCCTTGTCGGTCACGTCGGCGAACGAGATGGCGGTCTCGTTGGCGGCCAGGCAGATCTCGTGGCCTTGGTAGTCCGCGTCCGGGCCGCGGTAGACGACACATTGCGCATCGTGGCTGTAGCCGGTCTTCCGGCGGCCGGTCACCCCGTCGCTGAAGCAGCCGACGAAGGTCGGGCGGTTCGGGGTGCGGAGGTCCAGCATGTGCAGTCCGCCGCCACAGGTTGTCCCCCCCCCACTCGCCCCGACGACGTAGCCGAAGCCCGTCTCCTCATTGATCACGATGTTGTGGGCGCTGGCGATGCCGGTGTAGAGGTAGTCCTCCGTGAAGGTCTCGGGGGTGCGGATATGCCGCAGCCGGTCGAGGGCGAACACCTGCACGCCATGCGGTCCGGCGCCGTCCGCGGTGATGTAGACGTGGTCGCGGTACACCTTCATGTCGCGCCAGACCGCGGCGTCCGAGCCCTTGGTCATGGGCAGGTCGCCAAGGTACCGCGGGTGGGCCGCGTCAGTCATGTCCACGAACGAGGTGCCATCACTCCGGCCGATGAGGACGTATTCGTGTCCGGTGGTGGAATCGGTCCAGCCCCACAGGTCGTTGAGTCGCATGCCACGGACGCCGCCGAGCGCGCTCACGGGGAGGAACGACACGAGATCGACATTGCCGCAGTCCCAGTGCACGGCCTTCCCCTCGGTGCACGCGATCTCGGCGCCATTGATGGCGGCAAAGCTCTCGGGGGGGGATTCGACCGGTGTGGCGGGGTGCCACACCCCGTCGCGCTGCTCGAAGATCCACGCGTTGCCGGCACCGATCGCGGTACCGGTGACCCCCACCACGGCCACGGTGCCGTGGACAGCGACCGCCGTGCCGAACGCACGATCAACCTCGGGGTCGGGCGAGTCGATGCGCGCGACGCTGTGGAGTCCGTCGGCGCCCAGGTGATAGGCGAACGCCGATCCCGCGCCGCGACCGGTGGGGGCCCCGACCCAGAGCGCGTCACCACCCTGCGCCAGGTCCGAGCCGAACCCACTGCCGCGCGTGCCATCGAAGGCGGTCAGTTCACCGGCCACGCGCCAGCTTGCGCGGGTGCTGTCATAGTCGAGCATCGCCACGATGCCGCTCCCGCCCGCTGCTCCGGCGGCCCCGACGAAGGCGCGAGCACCCTTGAGGGCCACGGCGCTGCCAAAGGCAGCGGTCGTATCCGCCGTGCCGGTTCGACGCACACTCAGCTCGGCCACCCACTGGCCAGCGACTCTCCGATACGGCTGCACGAGTCCCGCTCCCTGGTTGCTGCCCGGGGCGCCGATCAGGAGCCGGTCGCCGTTGATCGCCACGGCCGAACCGAAGCCACGCACCGTGGCCGTGTCTGCTGGGATGAGGCGAGCGACTTCGCGCCACTCGTCGGCGGTGCGCTGCATCACGTAGGCGGTCCCCATGCCATCGTGCGCTCCCGCCGCCCCAACGACCGCCATCGCACCATCGATGGCGATCGCGGCGCCGAACGCATCGCCTGCGGCGCCGTTGGCCGGTTGCATGACCTGCACGTGGTGCCACGGCCCGTGCGCCATGCGGTGGTACGCGTGCACCACACCGGCGCCCTTGCCAAGGTCAGGCGTGCTGCCAATCAGCAGCGTGGTTCCGTCGACCGCCAGCGCGCGACCGAAGCGGTCGCCGGTTGCGGAGTCCGGTGCAACGAGGCGCGACGCTTCCTGCCACGCGCCGCCGCTGCCACGCCGGTAGGCGTACACGACACCCGAGCGGAAGCGGTTGTTGGGCTCGCCGACGAACACCTCCGCGTTGCCAACCGCGACCGCGGCACCAAAACCGGCGCGGAGCACCTCGGCGATGCCCGGGCGCGAAGACTGGGCGGTGACCGAGAAGGTCGTCACCAGGAGGCCGAGTAGCGCGAGAGTGGAGATGCTCGTGGCCGGACGGCTCATCGGAATCCTCGGGGCGATGACTGGTAGCGGAATGACACGACCGGGTCGATCAGGAGCGATTGAGGGGCCGTGCCAGCAAGAGTACCCTGCATTCTCCCGTATGGGAACTCGTGCCGGTGGATGGTCAGAGAGCCACGGAGCGTCGCACGTGCCGGAGGGGTCAGCCACTGGACCGCACCTCGTCGGTTCTCCCTGCCCGCTTCGATGGGCGCTAGATTCATGGCTACTCCGTCCAGCAGGTTTGGTATGCCCCGCATCGTCGCTCACCCCATGGCACCCTGGTCCCCGCACCTTGTCACTTTGGTGAGTCTGCTCGCCGCCTGCGCCCCCCGGAGCGCCCCATCCCCGACTGCGCCCAGTGCCGACCTCCCGCCGCTTGCCCAGCAGGCCGAGATCCGTCGCACCACCTCCGGCGTGCCGCACATCCTCGCCGACAACCTCGCGGCCGCCGGCTTTGCGCTGGCGTGGGTGATGCTCGAGGACCACGGCGCAGGGACGATCCGCGGCATCGAGGCGGCTCGAGGCCGGTTGGCGCTGATCGAGGGACCGGGACGGGTCGAGGCTGACGCGCAAGCGCTCCTCCGACATCGCATCGCGACGCGGCAATGGCCGGCGCTCCACGCCGACACTCGGGAGATGTATCACGGATTCGCGGAGGGGATGAACCACTTCATCCGCGTCCATGCCGCGACGCTCCCGGCGTGGATGACGCCAGACTACACCGGCATCGACGTGCTCGCGCGTGAGGTGAAGTCCCCAGACACCGGCATGATGAATGGGTTCCGACGCCGGCTCAAGGCGGCGGGAGATGACCCCCCCTTGCTCGCGGTGGACAGTGCCGGCCAGTGGACGCGGCGCGGTGCGATGGCCGCGTCGGGAGGCGCGGCGCCCGACGACGGTGAAGCCGCCGACCCGATCGACGACGTCGGCTCCAATGCCTGGGCGCTCGCCCCCT
>JBBQQJ010000119.1:0-8271 GCA_038216165.1 Gemmatimonadales bacterium
GCCAGGTGGCATGGGCGACACCATCGGCATCTGTGACCCCCATCGCGGGCGTCACGGCGGCCTGGCGGTTCTCGACGGCCCACTGCACCGACACCCCGGGCTGTGGCTCGCCATCGGCGGCGACAACCCGCACGCGCAACGGCTCGGCGAGCGGGTACATCGCAGGCCCCGACTGGCCATCCCCCGACGCCACCTCAACACGGGCCGCGCCTGCGGTCGCCGTGGCGCCGCCGCCCGCGTCGGCGCAGGCCGCAGCAAGCACCACGCAGCACGGCAGCGCGTACCGGACGAAGACGGGGCGGGCGGTCATCCCGCCAGCAAGCCTGCCACGAGAGTCGGGAGCGTGGCCGCGTCAGGCACCGTACCCTGCGCCACCTGGGGCGATCCCCCGCCCCGCCCGCCCACCGACGCGAGCGCCGCCTTGATCCGCGCCCCGGCGTCATAGCCGGTGTCGGCATGGGCCCCCACCGCCAACGCGGTTCCCCCATCAATCGAGCCGACAAAGTACACGCCAGTTACCTCGCTCGCGGCCTGCGCCATCGGCCGCAACCACGCGGATTCGGCCGGCAGCACGGTGTGCCGCACGCGGCGCACCCCGGCCGCATCGGGCATCGTCGCGGCCACGAGCGCAGCCACGCGATGGCCCACCACCTCTCGACGCAGGGTATCCAGTGCGCCGGTCGTCTCCTGCAGCGCCGCCATCCGCTTCGGGACCAGGTCGGCCAGCTCGCCCACGCTGCAGCGCATCACCCGCGCCACCTCGCCCAGCAATGCCTCGCGCGCCGCCGCATGCGCCAGCGCCCGATCCCCGGCGACAAATCCCACCCGCACCCGGCCGCGGATTCGCTCCGTGCCGCGAAGGAGCACCGGCCCGATCGCCGCCGTGGTGAGGGTGTGCGTGCCGCCACACGCGCTCCGATCGATCCCCGCGATCGTGACCACACGGATCGTGCCGTCGCGCACTGGTGGCTTCCGGAGTCCGGTGGACGCGGCGGCGTCCTCGTAGCCGATGGTGACCGGAAGCGCCTCGCTCACCGCGGCGTTGCTCCATCCCTCCAGCATGCGCAGCGCCGCCTCCGGCACGGTATCGGTGCCGAATTCGATGGTGGCGTGCTCGGCCCCGAAGTGCACGCTCTCGGTGGCCCAGCCGAGTCGATCGGCGGCCAGCGCGGAGACGAGATGCTGGGCGGTGTGCTGCTGGGTGAAGTCGTGGCGACGCGCGGCGTCCACCTGGCCGTGCACCGGGCCGAGCGCCACGGTCGCCCCGCAGACATGGATGATCCGGTCGGTGACTTCGTCCTCAATCACGTCCATGACGCGTGCCCCCCCCAATAATCCGGTGTCGTGCGGTTGGCCACCCGAGGTGGGATAGAAGGCGGTGCGATCAAGGATCACGCGCGTGGCGTCGCCGCCGTCGTGCGCGATGGCAACGGCGTCAAACGCAAGCAGCGGGGCGTCGTAGTAGAGGCGTGCAGTCATGAGCAACGATCGGTGCTGGGGGTGAACGGTGAACGGTGAACGGTGCGCGGTGGGCGGTGGCATGTCATCCTGCACGGAGGCGGGCAGCGCCATGGTCGAGGGATCGCCTGGCATGACGAGCGATCCCTCCACTCGCGCCGCTGGCGCTCGGTCGGGATGACATGCATGGGCGACGCGCCCCCGGCTCGGGATGAGATGATGCCGTTCCCCTGCGCGGCGCAGCCGTGCCCCGTTCACCGTTCACCGTTCACCATCATCCCCACGGCGAGCTCGCCACCGGCACGCGGCACCAGATTCTGCCCGAAGCTCACACCAAGGCCCTTCACCGTGCGGAAGGTGGCGAGGGTGCGGAGCGGTTCCTGCGCCGGGTGCCGCGCCCCGGTGGTCTGATCGGTGAAGGTCACCACACAGCGCGCGCACGGCTTGACGGCGTCGAGCACCATCTCCCCGATGCGGAGGGCGGTCCAGCCATCCTCACTCCAGGCCGGTGCTCCCGCCACCACCACGCTGGGGCGGAAGGGGGCCATCGGCACGGGCTCCGCGAGACGGACGTTGAGGTCGTCCAGCGATTCCTGCAGCATGCCCAGCAGCGGATAGCCGTCGGTAAAGGCGGTCTCGGCGTCGGCGCGCGGGGTGTACGTCGGATCGAGCGGCCGGCGGGCAGCGGCACCGAAGTGCACCAGCCGGCATGGTTGCCCGATGATCTCACCAAACCACGCCGCGGCGTCATCCCCCTGATCAGAGGCGGTGACGCGGTCGCCCCAGATCTCGACCTCGCGGAGCGGGCCGTGTGGGTCGAGTTCCACCGTCAGCGGTGAGCTCCCCGCCACCTGCACGGTGAGCATCGGGCCATCGAGCAGCGGCGTGATCGTGGCCAACATGGGCCGCTCGCGCTGGGAGAGGAAGCGCCCCTCGGTGTCCACCAGCATCAGCCGGCGATCACTGACAATGCCGAACGCGTCGATCGTCACGCGGTCGACCGTCTGGCCGCGACAGCCCTTGATCGGGTAGGTGTGGAGGGAGGTGATGTGCATGGGGGAAGTATAGGGTGAGGGGTGAGGGGGCTGTCATCCCTCCCCTCGCTCCGCTCGGTCGGGATGACAGCCCCCTCACCCCTTTCCCCCTCACCCCACAGGGCGCGCCGAATTAGATTCCCCGGGTTCCCCTCTTCCACCCAGCCGAAGGCCAGCCGATGCTCCCGCGCACGCGTCTCCGTGCCGTCGCCGCCGTTGCAGCGCTCACCCTGCTGAGCGCGTGCGCCCGCAATCCCTCACCGTCCACGCCCGTGGGGCCACCGATGCCCAACACCCTCACCGCCGCCGAGCAGCGTGCCGGGTGGCGCCTGCTGTTTGATGGCGAGACCACCAACGGCTGGCACACCTACGCCAAGCCGGGGATCCTCGAGGGATGGGCCGCGCGGGATGGCATGCTGGTCCGCACCGGCCCCGGGGGCGACATCGTCACGAATGGCCAGTATGATGCGTTCGAACTGGAGCTGGAATGGAAGATCGCCGCCAAGGGGAACAGCGGGATCTTCTACTGGGCCCATGAGGCCAGCGAGAAGATCTACCACAACGCCCCCGAGTACCAGATCCTCGACAACGAGGGCCATCGCGACGGACTCACCCCGATGACTGCCGCTGGCGCGCTGTACGGCCTCTCTCCCTCCCCGCCCGCACTCGCCAAGCCCCTCGGCGAGTGGAACGTCACACGCATTGTGACCAAGGGCAGCAAGGTCGAGCACTGGCTCAACCACACCCGCGTGGTCGAAGCCGATTTCGACTCCGACGAGCTCAAGGCCAAGATCGCCGCGGGCAAGTTCAGCGAGTGGCCGACCTTCGGGAAGACGCGGCGCGGCTACATCGGTCTGCAGGACCACGGTGACGACGGCATCTGGTACCGGAACATCAAGATTCGCGTGCCGCGTTGAGCGCCCGCCTGCGACTGCAGGTGATGATGTTCCTCCAGTACTTCATCTGGGGAAGCTGGGCCGTCACACTCGGCACGTACCTCGGCCAGACCCTGAAGTTCGAGGGCGTGCAGATCGGGCTGATCTACGGGACCACCGCGGTGGCAGCGATCGTCTCGCCATTCTTCGTGGGGATGGTGGCCGACCGCTTTTTCCCGACCGAGAAGCTCCTCGCCGTGCTGCACCTGGTGGGCGCCGCCCTCCTCTGGTACGTCTCCACGCTCTCGACCTTCGACACGATGTACGTCGGGATGCTGGCCTACTCGCTGTGCTACATGCCGACGCTGGCGCTCACCAACAGCATCTCGATGAGCAACCTGAAAGACCCCGCCGGCGAGTTCGGCGGCATCCGCGTGCTCGGTACGCTGGGCTGGATCGCGGTGGGACTGCTCCTCGGCTGGATGGCGGTGGACGCCACCGCCACGCCACTCCGGATCGCCGCGCTGGCGTCCCTGGTGCTCGGCCTGTATGCCTTCGCGCTGCCGCACACGCCACCGCCCGCCAAGGGGCAGGTGTTCACCGCACGCGACGTCCTGGGCCTCGACGCCCTCGCGCTCCTCAAGGACCGCTCGTTCACAATTTTCGTGGTCGGCTCGCTCCTGCTCTGCATCCCGCTCCAGTTCTACTACGCCTTCGCGAACCCCTTCCTCAACGAGGTGGGAGTCACCAGTGCGGCCGGCAAGATGACACTGGGGCAGATGAGCGAAGTGTTTTTCATGCTGTTCATCGGCGTGCTGCTGCGGAAGCATGGCATCAAGACGATTCTCCTCGTCGCCATGCTTGCGTGGGCCGCACGCTACTTCCTCTTCGCCTACGGTGATGCCGGCGCAGGCATGTGGATGCTCTACGGTGGCCTGCTCCTCCACGGCGTCTGCTATGACTTCTTTTTCGTGAGCGGGCAGATTTACGTCGACCAGCAGGCCGGCCCGAAGATCCGCGCCGCAGCCCAGGGGTTCATCGCGTTCGTCACCCTCGGGCTCGGTAATTTCGTCGGCTCCTGGGCAAGCGGGCGGATCGTGGACCACTACGCCCTTCCCGACGGTACCCACAACTGGACCGCCATCTGGCAGGTGCCGGCCATCGGTGCGCTGGTGATCTTCGTGTTGTTTGCGGTGTTGTTCAAGCCCACGTCGGCGAACAATGCACGGTGAACGGTGAACGGACGTCATGTCATCCCGAGCGGAGGTGCGCAGCACCGCAGTCGAGGGACCGCTCGCCCGCGGACAGCGATCCCGCCACTCGCCCCGCTGGCGCTCGGTCGGGATGACATCTCGCATCGCCCCGTTCCCCCCGGTATCTGTTCCCCCCGTTCCCCGTTCACTCCCCCCCCTTCCCCGTCTCGGAGCTCCACATGTCCTCTCGCCGCAAGTTCCTCGCATCTGCCGCTGCCACCAGTGCCGCCTTCCACATCGTGCCGCGGCACGTGCTTGGGCGCGGTTTCACCGCGCCGAGTGACATGGTCCGCGTCGCGGCGATCGGGATCGGCGGGAAGGGCGAGAGCGACATCACCGGAATCGTCAAGGCCGGGGCCTCGATGGCGGCACTCTGCGACGTCGACTGGCGTGCCGGCAAGAAGAGCTTCGGGCGCTACCCCGATGCGCGGCGCTTCAAGGACTTCCGCGAGATGCTCGACACCATGGGCAGCGAGATCGACGCCGTGAGCATTTCCACGCCCGATCATGTGCACGCCACCGCCACGATGGCAGCGCTGCGACTCAACAAGCCGGTCTTCACGCAGAAGCCGCTCACCCGCACCCTGCACGAAGTGCGCACCCTCATGGCCGAAACAAAGCAGCGCGGCGTGGCCACGCAGATGGGGAACCAGGGGCACGCCGGGGTCGGCACCCGTGCCATCCGCGAGTGGTACGAGGCCGGCGCCATCGGCGAGATCCGCGAGATCCACTACTGGAGCAATCGCCCGATCTGGCCCCAGGGGATGGAACGCCCGACCGAGGCGCACAACCCGCACCCCACCTTCGACTGGGATCTCTGGCAGGGCCCCGCCAAGGAACGCCCCTACTCCCCGGTCTATGCGCCGTTCCGCTGGCGCGGCTGGTGGGATTACGGCACGGGCGCCTTGGGTGACATCGCCTGTCACGCCATGGACGCTGCCTTCTGGGCGTTCGACCTCCGCAACCCGACCCGGATCACCCCGGAGAGCAGCGCCACCTACGAGGAGACCGCGCCGAAGCAGTCGCGAGTGGAGTACGAGTTTCCCGCGCGTGGGAAGCGCCCGGCCGTGAAGGTGGTGTGGCGCGACGGCTCGCTCTGGCCGGCCAAGCCGCCCGAACTGGGCGAGTACGATGAGTGGCCGATCGGGGAAGTGGGTGGGCAGATGTGGGTCGGGACCGAGGGCGCGATGGTGGCCGACGCCTACGGCGACAATGCCCGCATCCTCAACCCGGTGCGGCACGAGCAGTTCACCAAGAACCCGCCGAAGATCGTCTACCCGCGCTCACCCGGCGTCTACGTGGAGTGGATCAACGCCATCACCGGCAAGGGCCCCGCCCCGATGAGCAATTTCCCTGACCACGCCGGGCCGCTCACGGAGATGGTGCTCTACGGCTGCCTGGCGGTGCGCACCGGCCGGATGATCGAGCTCGACCCGACCGGCCGCGTGCTCACCGACGTGCCGAAGGAGTACATCGAGCCGGTGTACCGCGCGGGGTGGACGCTGTAGACAGCGAACGGCGAACAGCGAACACCTGCATGTTGCTCAACACCGGATAGTCCGTGTAGCCCACTTCGGTGCCCATTATAGAACGTCGCGGGGTCGGGGGCGTTGAGTTCCGCACCGCCCTCGAACCGCGCCGGCAGGTCGGGGTTGGCCAGGAACGGCACCCCGAACGCCACCGCCTCCGCCTGCTCCGCCTGCTCCGCCTCCAGCGCCTCCTCGGCCGACTGCGCCGTGTAGCCACCGTGGACCATCAACGGGCCATGGAAGGCGTCCAGCAGCAAGGGGGCGATCCGCGCGCGGTCCGCGGGCGAGCCCCCCCCGTACGTCACGTGCAGATACGCGAGGGGAAGCTTGTCAAGCAGGGACGCTGCCATCGGGAAGGTCGTGAACGGGTCGGCATCGGCGATGTCATTGAAAGGGTTGAACGGCGACAACCGCACCCCCACTCGGCCCGGACCCCACTCGGCGATCGCCGCATCGGTCACCGTCCGCCACGCCGCGATCTGCTCGGCGGTCTCGATGCTGGGGGTGTTCATCTAGGCCACGGCGTGACGGGTGATGTTGGTCATTTTCACGATGATCAGCCCCGCGGTGGCGCGCTGCGTGTAGTACGCCACCATCTGTGGGGTGGGGACATTCTCGGCGGTGGCGCGATTACGGGTCATGGGGGCCATCACCATCCGGTTGGACAGGTCGAGGGCGCCGAGGGAGGTGGGAGACAACGGTACGCGGTTCCTTCGGCTTCCCGCTACGGAAGCAACCGGTCGAGGCTGGAGACGAGTTGCGTGAGATCGCCGGCCGGGAGGCGCCCGGCCACCGAGTGGCTCACCGCCGTGATGGCCGGGTCCAGGGCCGTGAGCACCGCCAGTCCCTCAGCGGTGATCCGGGCAATCGAGAGCCGCCGGTTCTCGGTGCTCCATCCCCGCACCACCAGCCCTTGGCGCACCAGCCGGTCGATCATCCGGGTCACATCGGGGGCCTTGGAGATCAGCCGCGCGGCGATATCGCAGCGGGGCAGTCCCTCGGGCTCCGCGCCCCGAAGGATCCGGAGCACATTGTACTGGTCGAGGGTGATGCCTTCGCCCTGGCAGCGCTCGGCCACCTCGCGGTTGACCTCCGCGGCAAGCAGAAGCACGCCCACTACCGCCTCCTCGCGGGGGTCGGCGAAGGCACGCTGCTGGAGTCGGCTGCGGATGGACATAAGACAACAATACTTGTTGTCAACACACAACGCAATAATCGGGGTGAACGGTGCACCGTTTCGCGGCGCGGGTGAGGGGTGAGGGGGAACACTAGGCCCGTATCCTTCCCCGACACGCCGTTCCCCGTTCACCCCCCCGCTCCGCACATATTCCCCCATGCCGCCGCCCCTGCTGGAAGCCTGCGTCGACTCCCTCGAGACCGCCCTCCACGCGGCCGCCGATGGCGCCAACCGCCTCGAGCTCTGTGCCCATCTTCAGGTCGGCGGTACCACGCCGCCCCTCGCCCTGCTCGCTCAGCTGCTCGAGCAGTGCGCATGCCCTGCCTACCCGATCATCCGACCGCGAGGGGGGGAGTTCGTCTTCACACCGGCCGAGGTGGACCGGATGCTCCGGGACGTGGCGCACTGCCGGGCGCTCGGCATGCCCGGTGCCGTGATCGGGGCGCTCACGGCCGAGGGCATCGTGGACCGCGACACCACAGCCCGGCTCCGCGACGCTGCCGGCACCATGGATCTCACCTTTCACATGGCCTTCGATGCGGTGCGTGACCAGGCCGAGGGGCTCGAGATGTTGCGGGAGCTCGGGATCCCGCGTGTGCTCACGCGGGGTGGCGCCGTGACGGCGTGGGAGGGACGCGACAGGCTGGCCGCGCTGGTGCATCAGGCCACGGGACGGATCACTGTGATGGCTGGGGGGGGGATCACCGCCGCACATGCCGCGGACCTCGTGGCCGCGACGGGCGTGAGGGAGCTCCACCTCCGGGCAACGGACGCGGCGCGGTTCAGGGCGGTGGCGGCGGCCCTCGCATGATCCTGACCGGCGGTTGACACCGCCGGCTGGGACGATCAGGCATCCACGCGTTCCACCCAGACCGCCACCATGGTCCCCAACGCGCCGAGGATCGCCAAGCCCGCTCCGGGGAACGCGAGCCACTTGAGGGCCTC